>NZ_JBHSGR010000001.1:0-494902 GCF_042654585.1 Geodermatophilus arenarius | reverse complement strand
GCAGCGCGGCGAGGAACAGCCGCTCGACGTCGTCGCGGCGGGCGCCGTGGCGGCGGTCGCCGCGGCCGCTGCCGCCGCGGACCGCGACGTCGGCCAGGCGCACCGCCCGGGCCGCGCCCGCCGGTGGGCCGCCCACCCCTGCCCTCCCCACCGCGGACTCGGCCGCCTCCAGGGCGCGGCGCTCGGGGCCGGCCGGGTCCCACACCCAGGGCAGCATGCAGCCGGCCCGGGCCAGCTCCGCGCCGGCGGCGGCGGCGAGGGCGTCCGCGCCGAGCCCGCCCGGCGTGGTGCCGAGCGCGCTGGAGCCGCCGGCCACCAGGACGACGCCCAGCGGGCCGGGCGGGCCGACCCGCCAGACGACGCTCGCCGCGGCGGCCGAGGCGGCCGGCGCCGCGCAGGCCAGCACCAGCGCGGCCGGGTGCCCGCCGGCCAGCGCGCCCAGGGTGCTGCTGGCCACGAGCACCACCCCGACGACGGCGACCACGCCCGCGCGGCGGCGGTAGGGCAGCGCGTGCCCGTAGACCGCGGTGAACGACGCCAGGCCCGCCGCCGAGCCGAGGTCCGGGCGCCCCAGCGCGACGCCGGCGGCCAGGGTCAGCACCAGGCAGGCCGCGGCGGTCACCCCGCGGCGCCCGCCGGCCCGCCACAGCGCCCGGAGCGGGGGGACCGGCGGGCCGAGCAGCGGGCGGACGGCGGTCACCCTCCCATCGTGGCCGTGCCCCGCGGGCCCGGCCGCGAGCCGCGGGCGTGATCCCGGTCCCTGGACGCGCCCCCTCCGGCTCCGGGATCATGCCCGGCACGACCACCGACCGGCTGCTGCGCGCCGCCCTGCTCCTCAAGGGACTCGACGGCGCGGTCGAGCTGCTCGCGGGCCTGGCGCTGCTCGCCGTCGGCCCGCGGGCGCTGGACGGGCTGACCCGCCGGGTCGTCGCGCACCACCTGCTCGGCAGCCCGGACGGCGCGCTGGCCGAGCGCGTCACCGCCGGGGAGGCCGCGCTGAGCGGCGGCGCCCACACCTTCGCCGTCGTCTACCTGACCCTGCACGGCCTGGTGAAGCTGGGCCTCGTCGCCGCGCTGCTGCGCGAGGTGCTGCCCGCCTACCCGGTCGCCGCCGCGGTGCTCGGGGTGTTCGGCGGCTACGAGGTGTACCTGGCCGTGGACCGGGGCTCGTGGGGGATGTGGGCCGCGGGCGGCCTCGACCTGCTGCTGACCGCGCTCGTGCTCCGCGAGTACCGGCGGCTCAGAAGCCGACGACGGCGTGCGGGCGGTACGGCTCCTCCAGGCGGGTGACCTCCTCGTCGGTGAGCCGCAGGTCGACGGCGGCGACGGCGTCGTCGAGGTGCGCGGCCCTGGTGACGCCGACGATCGGCGCGGTGACCACCGGCTTGGCCAGCAGCCAGGCCAGTGCCACCCGCGCCCGCGGGACGCCGCGCTCGCGGGCCACCTCGGTCACCCGCTCGACGATCGCGCGGTCGCTGGCCTCGTCGTAGAGGCGGCCGCCGAACGCGTCGTTCTCCGACCGGTGCGTCGTCTCGTCCCAGTCGCGGGTCAGCCGGCCGCGGGCCAGCGGGCTCCACGGGATCACGCCGATGCCCTGGTCGGCGCACAGCGGGAGCATCTCCCGCTCCTCCTCGCGGTTGAGCAGGTTGTAGTGGTCCTGCATCGACACGAACCGGTGCCAGCCGCGCTCGCCGGCCAGGTGCAGCGCCTTGGCGAACTGCCAGGCCCACATGCTGCTCGCGCCCAGGTACCGGACCTTGCCGCTGCGGACGGCCGAGTCCAGCGCCTCCAGCGTCTCCTCGATCGGCGTGGCCGGGTCCCAGCGGTGGATCTGGTACAGGTCGACGTGGTCCACCTGCAGCCGCCGCAGGCTCGCCTCCAGCTCGCGCAGGACGGCCACCCGCGACAGCCCGCCGCCGTTGGGGCCCGGGCGCATCCGGCCGTGCACCTTGGTGGCCAGGACGACGTCGTCGCGGGTGGTGAACTCGCGGATCGCCCTGCCGGTGATCTCCTCGCTGGAGCCGGCCGAGTAGACGTTGGCGGTGTCGAGGAAGGTGACGCCGGCCTCGAGCGCCTTCCGGATCAGCGGCCTCGCCTCGTCCTCGGGCAGGCTCCACGGCGTCATCCCGCGGTCGGGCTCGCCGAAGCTCATCATCCCGAGGCAGATCCGCGAGACCTCCAGGCCGGTGGCACCCAGGCGCACGTACTCCATGCCCCCACCCTTCCCCGGAGGCGCGGTGGTCGCCTCCCGGCGTCAGGGGAGCGCGGCGGCCAGCTCCGGCACGCGCTCGGCGACGCCCGGGGGGAAGGCGGTGAACGGCTCGGCGGCGGCGACCCGCTTCGCGCCCCTGCCGGTCCACCGCCACGTGCCCACCACCTGCCCGCCGCAGACCACGGTGGACCGGAACACCCCGTTGCCGCCGGGCACGATCCGCTCGGCGAACTCCGGCGGCACCGTGCAGCTGCGGTCGGCGTAGCCGAGGACGACCTCGTCGAAGCCGGGCAGCAGGTGCAGCCCCTCGGCGTCGGCGCGGCAGGCGGCCAGCCGCTCCGGGGTCTCCGGGTCGAGGTACGCCTCGGTGCCGCCGACGTCGACCGTCGCCAGCCGGTCCCGCACCGGCGCCAGGCCCGCGCGGGCGTCCCGGACCGTCGTGCCCGCCCAGCGCACCAGGTCCGCGACGGTGGCCGGCCCGTGCCCGGTGAAGAACCGCAGCGCGAGCTCGGCCAGCGCCTCCTCGCGCTCCAGGCGGCGCGGCGCGGGCACCCACTCGTCGAGCAGCACGAACGCCTGGTCGCCGTCGTCGGTGGGGCCGAGGACCAGCGTCCCGGTCTGGGAGAGGTACCAGAGCGTGTGGTAGCCCCTCTGGCCCGCGACGTCGCAGCCGGCGTCGGCCAGGGTGGCGAGCAGCGCCTGCCGGCCCAGCCGCCGCCCGCCGGTCAGCGCGGCGACGGCGGCCTCCCGCGACCGCTCGAGGTCCTCCTCGGTCAGCCCGACGACCGCCCGCCGCTTCGCCGCGCCGGCCAGCACCCGCCCGCCGAGCAGCTCGAGCATCCAGGGCAGGTCCTCGGCGGCGACCAGGTGCAGCGTCCCGCGCATCGGCCAGGAGCGGACGACGTCGCCGGCGTCGAGGGCCGCGGTGACCCCCGCCCGGGAGCGGCCGGCGGTGCGCAGCGCCACCGACGTCAGCGCGCCGGGCAGGTCCTGGCCCTGCACCGCGCCGAGCGCCCGCACCGCCGCCGCGGCGTCGGGGAACGGCGGTCCGGCCACCCGCTGGGCCACCAGGCGCAGCAGCGCGACCTCCCGGGGCGTCACCGTGGTCATGCCGGGAGGGTGCCAGCAGGGGGTGACCGTCAGGCGTCCTGCCCGCGCTCGATCCCCAGCGTGGCGAGCAGGTCCTCGTGCAGCTGGATCCACACCGTGTGGCAGGAGTCGACCTCGGGGGAGTCCACCCAGCGCCGCTCGCCGTGGTCGACCCGGGCGAGCGCGGCGGCGTAGCGGTCGGCGTAGCCGTCCAGGCGCTGCAGGCAGCGGGCCAGGGGGTCGGTCACCGCGGCCAGGTCGCGGCCGAGCGTTGCCAGCGCCCGGAGCACGCGCTCGTCCCACCTCCAGTCGGTGTGGTCGTTGGCGGCCATCGGCTCGGTGCGGGTCGGCCGCAGCTGCCAGTCGGTGCACACCTTCCCGAACCGGCGGTTCAGCGGGACGAACCGGCCGTGGGCCTCGGTGACCAGGTCCCGTGCGCCGGTCAGCTCCAGCTCCGCGCCCATCCGCCGCTCGTCCTCGGCCCGGCCCGCCTCGGTCAGCGACCACCCGGCGCTGTCGGCGAAGCGGGTGTGGGTGACCCAGCCCCGGGTGGCGTGCTCGAGCAGGCGGTCCTCGACCTCGTCGCGGTCGAGCCCGTAGCGGTCGGCGATCCGCCCCGGGGAGGCGAAGCCCAGCACCCGGGGGCCGTGCAGCGCGAGGTCGTCGGGGTCGGAGACGTGTGCGGGCACGGGGCCATCCTCGGTCACGGCACCCGCGCCGGTCAGCGCTCCAGGCGCAGGTGGACCACGTCCTCGGCGTCGGGCTCCGTGGTCAGCGGGGTGAACCCGGCTGCGGCGGCCACCCGCAGGCTCGCCGCGTTGTCCGGCTCGATGCCCAGGACGAACTGCTCGACGTCGGCGGTCTCCGGCGCGGCGACCAGCGCCCGCAGCGCGGCGCTGCCGTGGCCGCGCCCCCGGCGCGCCGGGTCGACGACGTAGGCCACGCCCATCGTGCGGCGCCCGTCGGTCGCGAGGACCCGCTCGGCCACCGGGTCCCACGTCGTCCACCGGTCGTAGACGTCCCCACCGATCTGGGCGACCGGGCGGCCGGTGTCGTCGAGCGCGACGAACGAGTGGCTGCGCAGCACCCGGCGCCCGCGGAACTCCTCGGTCCACCGCGTGCCGCGCAGGGCCATCTCCCGCACCGGCCACTCGCGGCCGCCCAGCCGCCGCCGCGTCGCCTCGTCGTCGAACCAGGGCGTGACGGCGGGGAGGTGCTCCGGCTCGAAGGGGACCAGCCGGAGGGTGCTCACCCGCCCACCCTGACCCCGGCCCGGACGGCGCGCACGTCGTCGCTGCCACACTCCGGCCCGTGCAGGCCGAGGACTGGGACGCGCGCTACGCCGAGCGGCAGCAGTGGTCGGGGGAGCCCAACCCGCTGGTCGCGGCGCTCGTGGCGGACCTGCCGCCGGGCGACGCCGTCGACCTGGCCGCGGGGGAGGGGCGGCACGCGCTGTGGCTCGCCCGGCGGGGATGGCGGGCGACCGCCGTCGACTTCTCGGCCACCGGCCTGGCCCGCGGGCAGGCGCAGCCGGACGCCGACCGGGTCACCTGGGTGACCGCCGACGTCACCACCTGGACGGCGCCGCCCGCCTCCCTGGACCTGGTGCTGGTCGCCTACCTGCACCTGCCGGACCCGCCGATGACCGACCTGCTCCGCCGGGCTGTCGGCTGGCTGCGCCCCGGCGGGCGGTTCCTGCTGCTGGGGCACGACGCCGAGAACGTGACCGCGGGCGTCGGCGGGCCGCAGGACCCGGCGATCCTGCACAGCACCCGGCGGCTGGCCCCGGTCGCCGGCCTGCTCGCCGTCGACCGGCTCGAGCAGGTCCGCCGGGAGACGCCCGCCGGCACGGCGCTGGACACCCTGCTCTGGGGACGGCGGCCCGCCTGAACCCGGGAGGACCCCTGCCCCTCGCCGCTCGCACGCTCGCGGCGGGACCCTGCAGGGGGCCGGGGTCGATACCGTCCGGTCCGTGACCGACACCGTCGAGGAGTGGTTCGCCGCGGCCGGGCCGCGCGAGGCCGAGCTGCGGCGGGTGGACGCCCTGGTCCGCGAGGCCGCGCCCGGGCTGGACCGCGAGCTCGTGCCGGCCGGGTCGGGGCACGTGCTCGGGTACGGCCTGCTGCCCTACCGGCCGCGCTCGGCCAGGGAGACCA
This sequence comes from Geodermatophilus arenarius, assembly GCF_042654585.1. Classification (NCBI taxonomy): domain Bacteria; kingdom Bacillati; phylum Actinomycetota; class Actinomycetes; order Geodermatophilales; family Geodermatophilaceae; genus Geodermatophilus; species Geodermatophilus arenarius. The sequence continues at coordinate 489,445 of NZ_JBHSGR010000001.1, read as the reverse complement.
CCCGCTGGCCGCTGGTCGCCCTCGCCGCGCAGAAGCGGCACCTGTCGCTGTACGTGTGCGCCGTGGTCGACGGCGAGTACCTGCCCGAGGCGCGCGCCGCGCGGCTGGGGAGGGTGTCCTGCGGCAAGAGCTGTGTCCGGTTCACCTCCCTGGACCGGATCGACCGGGCGGAGCTCGCCGCGCTGGTGCGTGACGCCGCCGCCGTCACGTCCTCGGGCGGCAACGCCTTCTTCGTGTCCTGACCGACACGCCGCAGCGGTCCTCGGAGGGGGACGAAGGTCCCTGTTTAACACGCGTCCCACCCGCCACCGTGGACGCCGTACCCCCGCACGGACCGAACGAGGAGTCCCGCGCGCCCATGACGCCGATCGAGCAGCTCCCCGCCGACCCCAGCGTCGAGCAGGCCGTCACCCGGCTCGTGGACGAGTTCGGCGCGCGGTTGCGACCCCAGGTCGTCGGCAACGTCGTGCGCATGTGCCGGCAGGACCTCAGCGGCGTGCCCGTGACCGCCCTGCCGGAGATGGTGGAGCGGCTGGCCCGGACCCGCCTGCAGGCCGTCGGCTGAGGGAGGCCCTGCCGAATCCGGTTGCCCGGCCCCGGACGATGTCGGGGTGGGCTACGTCGACGTGAGCGGGGTCCGGCACACGCTGCCGGGCGGCCGGGTGCTGCTGGACGACGTCTCGTTCCGGATCGGCGAGGGCGCCCGCGCGGCGCTGGTCGGCGAGAACGGCGCGGGCAAGACGACGCTGCTGCGGATCGTCGCCGGTGACCTCGTGCCCGAGGCCGGCGCCGTCGCCCGCAGCGGCGGGCTCGGCGTCATGCGGCAGTTCATCGGCTCGGTGCGCGACGACACCACCGTCCAGCGCTTCCTCGTCGACCTCTCCGCGCCCGCGGTGCGCGCCGCCTGGGACGCCGTCGAGGCCGCCGAGCTGACCCTCATGGAGACCGACGACGAGCCCGCGCAGCTCGCCTACGCCGACGCGCTCGCGCAGTGGGGCGACGCCGGCGGCTACGACGCCGAGGTCACCTGGGACACCGTGACCGTCGCGGCGCTCGGCGTCCCCTACGACCGGTGCAAGTACCGCGAGCTGTCCACGCTGTCCGGCGGTGAGCAGAAGCGGCTCGCCCTCGAGGCGCTGCTGCGCGGGCCCGAGCAGGTGCTGCTGCTCGACGAGCCGGACAACTACCTCGACGTCCCCGGCAAGCGGTGGCTGGAGCAGCGGCTGCTCGAGACGCGCAAGACGGTGCTGTTCGTCAGCCACGACCGCGAGCTGCTCGCCACCGTCGCCGACCGGGTGGTCACCGTCGAGGGCGGGACGGCGTGGGTGCACGGCGGCGGGTGGTCGTCCTATCCCGAGGCCCGCGAGGCGCGGCACGAGCGGATGGCCGAGCTGCGCCGCCGCTGGGAGGAGGAGCACGAGCGCCTCGTCGACCTGGTCCGCACGCTGCAGCAGCAGGCGGCCAACTCCCCGGACATGGCCTCGCGGTACCGGGCGATGCAGACCCGGCTGGCGAGGTTCGAGGCGGCCGGGCCGCCGCCGGACCGGCCGCCGCAGCAGCGGGTGACGATGCGGCTGCGCGGCGGGCGCACCGGCGTGCGGGCGGTCGTGGCCGAGCAGCTGGAGCTGACCGGGCTCATGCAGCCGTTCGACCTGGAGGTCTGGTACGGCGACCGGGTCGGCGTCCTCGGGGCCAACGGCGCGGGCAAGTCCCACTTCCTGCGGCTGCTGGCCGGCCAGGACGTCGCCCACACCGGGTCCTGGCGGCTCGGGGCGCGCGTCGTCCCCGGCTCCTTCGCCCAGACGCACGCGCACCCCGACTGGCAGGACCGGACGCCGGTGGACCTGCTGTGGCACGGCGAGCCCGGCCGGCTGGGCGTCGACCGCGGGCGGGCGATGGCGGTGCTGCGCCGCTACGGGCTCACCGACTCCGCCGACCAGCCGTTCCGGACCATGTCCGGCGGGCAGCAGGCGCGGCTGCAGGTGCTGATGCTCGAGCTGTCCGGCGCCACGCTGCTGCTGCTCGACGAGCCCACCGACAACCTCGACGTCCTGTCCGCCGAGGCGCTGGAGGAGGCGCTGGCCGCGTTCGACGGCACCGTGCTCGCGGTGACCCACGACCGCTGGTTCGCCCGCTCCTTCGACCGGTTCCTCGTCTTCGGCTCCGACGGCCGGGTGTACGAGTCGGACGAGCCGGTGTTCGACGAGACGCGGGTCGCCCGCGCCCGCTGAACGACACCGGCCGGACCCCCGTCGTGGGGGGTCCGGCCGGTGGCGGGGGAGCGGGGACTACGGCAGGGCGTAGAAGACGCGGTCGTCGGAGTCGAAGCTCATGGTGGGCTCGACCGACAGCTGCCCGCCGGCGACGGCGGCCGGCGGCACGTCCATGCAGAACTGGAAGGTGTCCGACCCGCCCGGGTTGAGGGTCGGGGCGTCCATCGCGTCGTCGGCCAGGACCGCCGTGCACTCGGCGTCGCTGTACTGCCGGGCGTCGGACCCGTGGAAGACGGCGGTCAGGTCGAAGCCGGGCATGCCCTCCGTCTCGCCGGTGTAGGTCACGCTCAGCTGGGCGAGCACGTACTGGCCGGTGGCCGGCTCGTTGAAGTCGTTGGCGGCCTGCACGGACGCGTCGGCGTCGAGCTCGACCGCGTCCACGGTGACCTGGTAGTCGCCGACCTGGGCCGGGACGCCGAGCGGCACGACGTCGGCGGCCGGGGCCTCCTCGGGAGCGGGCTCGACCAGCCCCGCCGTCCCGCCGTCGGGCAGGGCGCCGTCCGACGGGACGGCGCTGCTGAGCTCCTCGTCGAGGCTGTCGGCGACCTCGTCGATGACGCTGGCGTAGAAGGCCTGCGTCGCGATCACCACGGCGATGGCCACCAACGAGGTGACGAGGCCGGTGACGGCCAGCCCCTTGCCGCGGTGGGTGCCGCGCCGGGCACGCAGCAGCGCGGGGATGCCCAGCGCCAGGCCGACGACGGCCACCACGGCGGCGACGTTGTTGATGATGGGCACCCAGCTCAGCAGCAGCGCGATGATCCCCAGGACCATCGACGCCACGGCCAGGCCGGCGCCCTTCTGCTGGGGGACGTACGGCGGCTGGACCGGAGCGTAGGGCTGCTGGTACGGCGCCTGCGGGGGATGGGACACGGAACGGCTCCTCGCGGGGGCGGGGCGGAATCGGATCGAGACCGTGTCGTTCTTCGGCCGGACCACGCCCACGAGTGACCCGAACCGCCCAGAGGCACCCCGGCCGCCGCAGGAGCACCACCCGTCCCGAGGGCGCGGACCGGGGCAGGGGCTCGTGCCTGTCAGGCCGTCCTGACGGAGGATGGGTCATGGACCTCGACGACCTCGAACGGCGGCACACCCTCGCCAGCGCCGTCCGCCGCTACGACGAGTTGCGCACGCGCGACTCGCTGGCCGACCCCGACGACCCGGCCGGACCGCGGCCGCTGACCCGTGAGGAGGCGCTGGAGCTCCTGGCGCTGGGCGAGGTCGTCGCCCGGCGGGCGGCCCAGGGGCGCCAGCTCACCGTCCGGACGGCGCGGGCGACCGGTGCGTCGTGGGCGCAGATCGGCCGGGCGCTGGGCGCCACCCGGCAGTCGGCGTGGGAGGCGCACCGGCGCTGGATCGACACCCAGGTCGACCACCCGGACGGCTCGGGCGGGCTCACCGAGGACGAGGCCGCCGAGGCCCGCGCCCTGCTCGCCAACGACGCCGACTGAACGGCTCGGCTCCGGCGATCACCGGAGGTGTGCACGGCCGGCCGGCGCGTCCCGCCGTGTCGCGTGCACACACCCGGTGATCACGCCGAGCGAGCGAGTCGGGGCTCAGCCGAAGGACCGGCCCTCGCCGCGGTAGGTGGGGACGGCGCCGGCCAGCCGGTCCCCGGCCAGCGTGTGCAGGACCTCGACGTGCTCGCACACCTCGCCGGCCTTGGCGTGCCGGAACCAGACGCGGTCGCCGACGGCGAGCCCGCCGGCGTCCGGGCCGCGCAGCGGCGTCTGCACCTCCCCGGCGCCCTCGGTGCCGAGCACCCGCAGCCGCGGCGGGTGCACCGGGCGCGGCAGCCGGTCGGCGCCGGGCGGCCCGGAGGCGATCCACCCACCGCCCGCGACGGTCACCGTCCCGCGCGCGGGGCGGCGGGTGACCGGCAGCGCGAACAGCAGCGCCGGCCGGCCGCGGAAGGCGCGGTACCCGTCGAACAGCGTCGGCTGGTACAGCCCCGAGCCCGCGGCGACCTCGGTGACCGACGGGTCGGCCGCGGTCCGTTCCAGGCTCCCGGTGCCGCCGCCGTTGACGAACGCCAGCGGCGCCACGGCGGAGACGGCGGCCACCGCGGCGGCGCGGCGTCCGGTCAGCTCCCGCACCGACAGCGCCTGCACCCCGCGCACCGCCAGGCCGCGCAGCGGGCGCCCGGGCGGCGCGTCCGGCACGCCCGCGACCTGGGCCTCGTAGGCCATGAGCCCGACCAGGGCGAAGCCGGGCCGGTCGCACACCGCCCGGGCCAGCGCCGCGGCGGCCCCGGGGTCGTGCACCGGCGACCGGCGCACCCCCACGTGCAGCCGCCCGGCCCGCAGCGACGCGTCGAGGTCCAGGCAGATCCGCACCGGCGGCCGCGACCCGGCCGGCGCCACCGCGTCGACGGCGTCGAGGTGGTCGGGGGAGTCGGCCATCAGCGTCACCCGCGCGGCGAGCGCGGGGTCGGCCACCAGCGCGCGCAGCGCCGCGCGGTCCACCGAGGGGTAGGCGACGACGACGTCGTCGGACACCGGGTCGTCACCGCCGGCCAGCCAGAGCGCCTCGGCCAGCGTGTACGCGAGAACGCCGGCGAAGCCCGGCCGGGCCAGCACCCGCCGCAGCACCGCCCGGCTGCGCACCGACTTGCTCGCCACCCGGACCGGACGCCCGGCGGCGCGGCGGACCAGGTCGGCGGCGTTGGCGTCCAGCGCGTCGAGGTCCAGGACGGCCAGCGGCGGGTCGAGGTCCGCGGTCGCCCGGTCCAGCCGGGCCCGGGCTGCGGCCGGGGAGGTCATGGCGCGGCAGCATCCTCGCGGTCCGCCGAGTGGGTCAAGCGTCCCAGTCGCTTGACCGAGTCCGGCGGGCACGGGACGCTGCCGCGCACGACGGAGGAGGCGGCGTGGGCACCTGGCGCAACTGGGCCGGCAACCAGCGGGCGGACGGCGTGACCGTCGTGCACCCGGCGGGCACCGGGGAGATCGCCGCCGCGGTCCGGAGCGCTGCCGACGCGGGCCGCCGGGTCACCGCCCTGGGCAGCGGCCACTCGTTCACCGGCATCGGCCGCCCGGAGGACGTCGCGCTGGCGCTGGACCGGCACGCCGCGCTGGTCGGCGTCGACGACGCCGGGCTGGTCACCGTGCAGGCCGGCATGCCGCTGCACCGGCTCAACGCGGAGCTGGCCGCGCGCGGCTGGGCCCTGACCAACCTCGGCGACGTCGACCGGCAGACCGTCGCCGGCGCGATCTCCACCGGCACCCACGGCACCGGCGCCCGGTTCGGCGGGCTGGCCACGCAGGTCCGCGCGCTGGAACTGGTCACCGCCGACGGGACGGTGCTGCGCTGCGCGCCGGACGAGAACCCCGACGTCCTCTCCGCCGCGCGGGTCGGCCTCGGTGCCCTCGGCGTGCTGAGCACCGTGACGCTGCAGGCGGTGCCGGCGTTCGCGCTGCGCGCCGAGGAGGGCACCGCCGCGCTGCCGGACCTGCTGGCCGACTTCGCCGGCTTCACGTCCTCGACCGACCACGTCGAGTTCTACTGGTTCCCGCACACCGACCGGTGCCGGACCCTGCGCAACACCCGGGTGCCCCTCACCGAGCTCGCGCCGCGGGGCCGGGCGCGCGCGTTCTGGGACGACGAGGTGCTCGCCAACGCCGGCCTCGCCGCCGTCGTCGCCGCCGGCCGCCGGGTGCCCGCGCTGGTGCCGACCCTGGCGCGGTTCTCCGCCGGGGCGCTGGGCGCCCGCACGTACACCGACGTCGCGCACCGGGTCTTCGTCTCCCGCCGGCGGGTGCGGTTCCGGGAGACGGAGTACGCCCTCCCGCGGGAGGCGGCCCCGGCCGTGCTGGAGGAGCTGCGGCGGGTGGTCGACGCCGGGCCGCACCGGGTGCCGTTCCCGGTCGAGGTGCGCGTCGCCGCCGCCGACGACGTCCCGCTGTCGACGGCGTACGGCCGCGACACCGCCTACGTCGCCGTCCACGTGCCCGCCCGCAGCGAGCCGGGCGGGTACTCCGCCGCGTTCGAGGCGATCGCGCTGGCCGCCGGCGGGCGCCCGCACTGGGGCAAGGAGCACGGCCTCGACGCCGCGGCGCTGGAGCAGCGCTACCCGCGGTTCGGCGAGTTCGCCGCGCTGCGCGCGCGGCTGGACCCCGCCGGGGTGTTCACCAACGCCCACCTCGCCCGGGTCCTCGGTCCGGCCGGGCAGCCCGCCGGGCAGGCCTGAGGTGCCCCGGCTGCCGGCCGGGCAGCGGCGCGCGGCCCTGGTGGAGGCGGCCCTGCGGGTGATGGCCCGGGACGGCCTGGCCGCCGGCACCACCCGCGCGGTCGTCGCCGAGGCCGGGATGCCGCTGGCCGCCTTCCACTACGCCTTCTCCTCGCGCGACGAGCTCCTGCGCGAGCTGGTCACCCGCGTGGTCGGCCGCGAGCTGGCCGCCGCCACCGCGGGGCTGGACCCGGCCGCGGGCCTGGCCGGCTGCCTGCGCGCGGCCGCCGCCGGCTACCTCGACCACCTCGAGCGCGAGCCCGGCGCCGAGGCGCTGATGCTCGAGCTCACGCTGCACGCGGTCCGCGACCCGGCGCTGCGGCCGGTGGCCGCCGAGCAGTACCGCGCCTACACCGCGGCGGCGACCCGCCTGCTGGAGGAGGCCGCCGCCGCGACGGGCGCCACCTGGCGGCGGCCGGTGCCGGAGCTGGCCCGGCTGCTGGTCACCGTCGTCGACGGCGCGACGACGACCTGGCTGGTCGACCGCGACACCGCCGCCACCCGCGCGGTGCTCGAGGCCGCGGTCGACCAGCTCGCGGCCTGGGGCAGGTGACTCAGAGGTCGACGTCGGGCTCGCCGGTGCCGCCGATGCGGTCGAGCTCCTCCATCTCCAGCGGCCCCAGGACCCGCGCGCCCGCCTGCAGGTTCTCCTCGAGGTGCGCCACCGACGACGTCCCCGGGATCAGCAGGACGTTGGGGGAGCGGGCCAGCAGCCACGCCAGCGCCACCTGCATCGGCGTGGTCTCCAGCCGCCGCGCCACCGTCTCCAGCGCCGCGGACTGCAGGGGCGTGAACCCGCCGAGCGGGAAGTAGGGCACGTAGGCGACGCCCTCGCGGGCCAGCGCGTCGAGCAGCGGGTCGTCGTCGCGGTGCACGAGGTTGTAGTGGTTCTGCACGCACACCACCGGCGCGATCGACCGCGCCTCGGCGAACTGCTGCGTCGTCACGTGGGAGACGCCGAGGTGCCGGATGAGCCCCTGCTGCTGGAGCTCGGCCAGCGTCTCGAACGGCTCGGCCAGCGAGCGCTCCGCCGGGGCGTGGCCGGGCATGCGCAGGTTCACCACGTCGAGCACGTCGACGCCGAGGTGGTCGAGGTTGTCGTGCACGGCCTGCGTCAGCTCGTCGGGGGAGAGCGCCTCGGGCCACGCGCCGTCCGGCGTCCGGCGGGCGCCGACCTTGGTGACGATCGTGAGCTGCTCGGGATAGGGGTGCAGCGCCTCGCGGATGAGCTCGTTGGTCACGTGCGGGCCGTAGTAGTCGCTGGTGTCGACGTGGTCCACGCCCAGCTCCACCGCCCGGCGCAGGACGGCGACGGCGGCCTCCCGGTCGGCCGGCGGGCCCATCACCTGCGGGCCGGCCAGCTGCATCGCGCCGTAGCCGATGCGGTTGACCGTGCGGTCCCCGAGCGGAAACTGTCCCGACCTCTCGGCCGTCGTGGTCGTCATGCCCGCCTCCTACCCGGGGAGTCCGGGGGAACCCGTCAGGCCGCCAGCCGGCTGCCGACCTCCGCGTGCCAGCGGCCGACGTCGGCGCTCACCCGGGCGGTCTCGCGCCGGTCGGCCCGCCGGGCGACCAGCGCCAGGCCGCTGCCCAGGAGCGCGAGGGCCGCGCCCACCCACATCGGCGCGGTGTAGCCCAGGCCCAGGGAGATGACCAGCGCGCCCAGGGCCGCGCCGACCGCGTTGGCCACGTTGAACGCCGCCTGGTTGGCCGCCGACACCAGGCTGCCGCCGGACACCCGCGCGGCCACGATCACGCCGTTCTGCACGACCGGACCCATCGCGAAGGCGACCGCGCCGAACAGGACCAGCACGACGACGGCGGCCGCGGGGGTGCGGGCGAGGAAGGCGAAGGCTGCCAGCAGCAGCGCGGTGGCCAGCAGCCCGGCGACCACGAACGTCCAGCCGAACCGGTCCCCGAGGCGGCCGCCGGCCAGCGTCCCGACGGTGGTGCCGACGCCGAACAGCGCCAGCACCGGCGTCACCCAGCCCTCGGGCAGGCCGGCCAGGTCGGTGAGGATCGGGCTGACGTAGCTGTAGACGGAGAACAGCGCGGCGAAGCCCACCATCGTCAGCACGAGCACCAGCCACACCTGGGGGCGGCGGAAGGCGGCCAGCTCGGCCCGCAGGTCCCCGCGCTCCCCGGTGCCGGCGGGCAGCCAGGCCAGCAGCCCGGCGATCGTGACCAGCCCGATGACGGCGATCGCGGCGAGCACCAGCCGCCAGCTCAGCTGCTGGGCGACGAACGTGCCGAGCGGGACGCCGACGACGTTGGCCAGCGTCAGCCCGACCATCATGAGCGAGATCGCCTGCGTGGCCCGCTCCGGCGCGACCAGCCGCCGCGCGGCCACCGCACCCACGCCGAAGAACGACCCGTGCGCCAGCGCGGTCAGCACCCGTGCCGCGGCCAGGGTCTCGTAGGTGGGCGCCACCGCCGACAGCGCGTTGCCGACGACGAACACGACCATCAGCGCGACCAGCGTCTGGCGCGGGGAGAACCGCACGCCGAGCGCGGTGAGCGTCGGCGCGCCGAGGACGACGCCGACGGCGTAGGCGGAGATGAGCAGGCCGACGGCGGACACCGAGACGCCGAGGCCGTCCGCGATCTCGGGCAGCATGCCCATCACGACGAACTCGGTGGTGCCGATGCCGAAGGCGCCGATGGCGAGCGCGAGCAGACCGCGGGGCACGGGAGGACTCCAGGGGACGACGGCGGGAGGGGGAGCGTGCGGACGTCGTCGTCCGTGCTGGCCCTGCGGGGCGGGTACTACAGGGAGGCGGGTACCGCAGAGAGGCGGGTACTACAGAGGGGCAAGGCACCGGCCGCGCAGGACATGCCCCGCGCGGCCGGTGGGTGTGCTCACACCCGGGTCAGGGCTGCAGCAGCACCTTGACCGCGCCGTCCTTCTTCTCGCGGAAGTCGGCGTAGGCCTGCGGCGCCTGCTCCAGCGGCACCCGGTGGGTGGCGAAGTCGTCGACGCCGAGCGGGTCGCCGTCGACCAGCAGCGGCAGGATGTCGGGCACCCAGCGCCACACGTTCGCCTGGCCCATCCGCAGCTGGATCTGCTTGTCGAACATCCGCATCAGGGGCAGCGGGTCGGTGGCGCCGCCGTAGACGCCGGACAGCGAGATGGTGCCGCCGCGGCGGACCGCGTCGATGGCGGTGTTCAGCGCGGCCAGCCGGTCGATCCCGGCGACCTGCATGACCTTCTCCATGATCGCGTCCGGGACGACCGCGGTCGCCTTCTGCGCGATCTGCGCCAGCGGGGAACCGTGCGCCTCCATGCCCACGGCGTCGATCACCGCGTCGGCGCCGCGGCCGGCGGTCGCGTCCTGGATCTGCTGGACGACGTCGTCCTTCTTCGTGGAGCGGATCACGTGCGTGCCGCGGGCGGTGGCCCGCTCGAGCCGCTCGGGCACGACGTCGGAGGCGTACACGTCCTCGATGCCCAGGTGGTGGGCGATCCGGGTGCACATGTCGCCGATCGGCCCCAGACCCAGCACCAGCAGCGTGCCGCCGGGCGGCGTCGCGGCGTACTGCACCGCCTGCCAGGCGGTGGGCAGGACGTCGGAGAGGTAGACGAACCGGTCGTCCGGCGGGCCGTCCGGGACCTTGATCGGCAGCGTGTTGCCGAACGGGACCCGCAGGTACTCGGCCTGGCCGCCGGGCACCTGCCCGTAGAGCTTGGTGTAGCCGAACAGCGAGGCGCCGAAGCCCTGGTCGCGGTTCTGGGTGGTCTCGCACTGCGACTGCAGGCCCTGCGAGCACATCCAGCAGGTCCCGCAGGAGACGTTGAACGGGACGACGACGCGGTCGCCGGGCTTCACCGCGGTCACCGCGGAGCCGACCTCGCGGACGACCCCCATCGGCTCGTGGCCCATGACGTCGCCCTTGGTCATGAACGGCGCCATCACCTCGATCAGGTGCAGGTCGGACCCGCAGATGCCGCTCGAGGTGATCTCGACGAGGACGTCGGTGTCCTCCTGCAGCGTGGGGTCGGGGACGGTGTCCACCTGTACGTCGGCACGTCCGTGCCAGGTCACTGCGCGCACGAGATCCTCTCCTCGGGTCGTCCGCAGGGAGCGCTGTCGATCACGCCTGTCCAGGGCCTTCTGCCCGGTGTGGGCCTGATCGCCCCTCGTTCAACGCTCAACCGGCGTGTTCATCACTGTCCGTCACATCAGTTCTACGCAGCGTCGAATGACAACGGTGCAGCTCCGTGGCCCGCGCCACACATCCGGCCCTCCGTACCCAGGTCCGCAGATCACGTAACGGTCACGGCGTGTTTACATGGGCCCCGCCCGCTCCCCCGGGCACGGCACGACGTCCCTGTCCCCGACGGAAGTCAGGTGCATGACCGAGCTCCACCCGGACCGCCTCCTCGACGGAGGGACGGCCGCGCAGCCCGCGGCCGGCACCCCCCTCCGGCAGGCAGTGGCAGCGTCGCCCGACCGGCGACCCGCCGACGCCGCGACGACGGCCCCGCGGCCCACCCCGTACCGACGTCAGGGGAAGACGTCGCCGGGCGGGGACCGCACCGAGTCCCGATCCGAGTCCCGCCCCGCCCGCCGTCCCGGCCCCCGGCCCACGCCGTCGCCGCGGACCTCGCCCGAGGAGACCGCCGCCGCGACGCCCGCCCCCGCGGTGGCCGGCCTCGAGGTCCGCACCGTCGTCGCCGGGACCGGGCCCGCGCAGGCTCCCGCCGCCGCCGAGCCCGCCGAGGTCCTCGCCGACGCCGACGCCGCCGGGCTGGCCGAGGCCGCCGGCGCCCAGGCGCTGGCCGCCGTCGACGCCGCCGGCGCCGACGACACCGGCGCCGACGGGCCCGAGGGCGCCGGCGCCGGTGGGGAGCGGGTCCCGGTCACCGTCGTCGCCGGCCACGGCCGGCACCGGGCGATGGCCCGTCTGCTGCGGCTGCCGCGCCGCCGGCCCGCCTTCTACCTCGCCGCCGCGCTGGTCGGCGCGGTCGGGGTCGGCTCCTTCTCCGTGGGCGACCGCGTCGCCCAGGCCGACGGCCCGGAGGCGGTCAGCCACTCGGTGAGCGTGGCCGAGGAGCTCGGCATCGCCGACCAGGACCTGCCCGCGGCCGCCGAGGCCGCGACCCTGCGCTCGGACGCCACCCTGCTCGGCGCGGTCACCGCCAGCCGCAACGCCCGCGAGGCCGAGGAGGCCGCCGCGGCGCAGGTCCAGGCCGACGCCGACCGCGCCGCCCAGGAGGCCGCCGCGGCCGCGGCCGCCGAGGCCGCCCGGCCCAGGACCGTGCTGCCGGTCGACGGCGCGCGGCTCACCAGCGGCTTCGGCGCGCGCTGGGGCACGCTGCACGCCGGCATCGACCTCGCCGCGCCCATCGGCACGCCGGAGTACGCGGCCGCCGACGGCGTCGTCCTCGAGGCGGGCCCCGCCAGCGGCTTCGGCCTGGCGGTGTACGTCCAGCACGAGAACGGTGACGTCACCGTCTACGGGCACATGGAGGAGATCCTCGTGCAGCCCGGCCAGGTGGTCCGCGCCGGCGACACCATCGCGCTGCTGGGCAACCGCGGCCAGTCGACCGGCCCGCACCTGCACTTCGAGGTGCACGTCGGCGGCATCGACGGCGAGCGGATCGACCCGATCCCGTGGCTGCGGGACCGCGGCGTCGCCATCTAGACGCGAGGACCCCGCCGCCCCGCCCCTCGCAGGCCCGGGGCGGGCCCCGTGCAGCGGGGCCGGCACGACACGCGCCCCCTCCCGGCAGGTCCGGGCAGGGGGCGCGTGCCGTCGGAGGACACTGGAGGGGGAGGTGGGCCGATGGGAGCCGGGCACGGGCACGCGCACGCGCACGCGCACGGGCACGCCACCGTCGCGGCGGCCTCGCGCGGGCGGCTGGCCGTCGTCCTCGGGCTCACCCTCGCCGTCCTCGTCGCCGAGGTGGTCGGGGCGCTGGTCTCCGGCTCGCTGGCGCTGCTCGCCGACGCCGGGCACATGGCCACCGACGCGCTCGGCGTGGGCCTGGCCCTCGGGGCCGTGACGCTGGCCCAGCGCCCGGCCCGCGGGCGGCGCACCTTCGGCTGGCAGCGGGTGGAGATCCTCGCCGCGGTGGCCAACGGGCTGCTGCTCGCCGGCGTCGCGGTGTTCGTCCTCGTCGAGGCGGTGCGGCGGATCGGCGACCCGCCCGAGATCACCTCCGGCGTCGTCCTCGCCGTGGCCGCCGGGGGCCTGGCCGCCAACCTCGCCGGGCTGGCGCTGCTGCACCGCGGCCGGCGGGGGTCGCTCGCCGTCCGCGGTGCGCACCTGGAGGTGCTCGGCGACGCGCTGGGGTCGGTAGCCGTCCTCGTCGCGGCCGGCGTCGTCGCGCTCACCGGGTGGACGCCGGCCGACACCGTCGCCGCGCTGCTCATCGGCTGCCTGGTGCTGCCGCGGGCGTGGGCGCTGCTGCGCGAGTCCCTCGACGTCCTGCTCGAGGCCGCGCCCCGCGACGTCGACCTCGACCGGGTCCGCGCGCACGTCCTCGGGGTGCCCGGCGTCATCGGCGTCCACGACCTGCACGCCTGGACGATCACCTCCGGCCTGCCGGTGCTGTCCGCGCACGTCGTCGTCACCGACGCGGCACTGGCCGCCGGGCACGGCGGCCGGGTCCTCGACGCGCTGTGCGCCTGCCTCGGCGACCACTTCGACGTCCCGCACTGCACCTTCCAGATCGAGGCCGAGGCGCACGCCGGCCACGAGGCCCCCGTCCACGACTAGGAGGCCGCCCCTGGTGGGGGCGCCGGTGGGACAGTGGGAAGCGCACGACCGACGGACCGGAGGTACAGGTGGAGCACGGGCACCACTCGGGCATGTGGGTGCCCGACGAGCCACCCACGTGGGGACGGGTCTTCCTGCCCCACCTGGACGCGTGGTCGGTGCTGCCGGTCCTCGCCCTGCTCGGCGTGCTGGCCTACCTGGTCGGCCTGGTCCGGCTGCGCCGCTCGGGCGTGGCCTGGCCGTGGTGGCGCACGGCGTCCTGGGTGGCCGGCTGCCTGTCGCTGTTCGCCGTCACCGGGACCTGGCTGAACGGCTACGGCATGGTGCTGTTCAGCGTGCACATGGCCCAGCACATGGTGCTGTCGATGGTCGCGCCGCTGCTCCTGCTGCTCGGCCGGCCGGTGACGCTGGCGCTGCGGTCGCTGCCGCGGGGGAGGGGAGTGGCCGGCGTCCCGCGGGCGCTGCTGCTCGACGCCCTGCACAGCCGGGTCGCGCGCTTCCTCTCGCACCCGCTGTTCACGCTGCCCCTGTTCCTGGTCAGCCTCTACGGCGTCTACTTCACGCCCGTCTTCGACGCGCTGATGGGCGACCCGTTCGGGCACCAGTTCATGCTCGCCCACTTCACCGTGACCGGGCTGCTGTTCTTCGGGCCGATCCTCGCCCAGGACCCGTGGCCCCGGCAGGTGGGTCACGCCGGCCGGATGCTCGAGCTGCTGATCCCCATGCCGCTGCACGCCTTCTTCGGCGTCGCGATCATGATGTCGACGTCGCTGGTGGTGCGGACCTTCGCCGACCCGCCCGCCGGCTGGGGCGTCGACCCGCTCGCCGACCAGAACGCCGCGGGCAGCATCGCGTGGTCCTTCGGCGAGCTGCCGACGGTGCTCGTCCTCGTCGTCGTCCTGTTCAGCTGGATGGGCTCCGAGGAGCGCCGCGGCCGCCGGATCGACCGCACCGCCCGGCGCACCGACGACGCCGAGCTCGAGGCCTACAACGCCCGGCTCAGGCAGCTCGCCGCCCGCTCCGGGTCCTGAACGCGGCACCGTCCGCGGCCCCGGCGCGGAACGGGTCGGCCCCCGGGGCGGCGACCCGGCGCCCTGCCACCATGGGGCCGTGTCCGTCTCGCTGGTGGTGACCGCCGACACGCACCTCCCGAAGCGGGCCCGTGACCTGCCCCGCTCCCTCTGGGCCGCGATCGAGGCCGCGGACCTCGTCGTGCACGCCGGCGACTGGGTCGACGTCGCCCTGCTCGACGCCCTCGAGTCCCGCGCCCGGGCCCTGCTCGCGGTGTACGGCAACAACGACCACGGGGCCCTGCGCGAGCGGCTGCCGGAGGTGGCGCGCGCCGAGGTGGGCGGGCTGCGGGTCGCCGTCGTCCACGAGACCGGCGACGCCAAGGGCCGCGAGCGCCGCTGCGCCGCGCGCTTCCCCGACACCGACGTCCTGTTCTTCGGGCACAGCCACATCCCGTGGGACACCACCGCGGACACGGGACTGCGGCTGGTCAACCCCGGCTCGCCCACCGACCGGCGCCGGCAGCCGCACGGCACCTTCGTCACCGCGGTCGCCGACGGCGGGGCGCTCACCGAGGTGGTCTTCCACCCGGTCGCCCGGTGACGGCCTCCCCACCGGCGTCCCCTCCCGCCGCCCGCTGGCGTCACCTGGCCGTCGGCCTGACCGGGCTGGTCGCCGCCTGCGCGGCGCAGAACGGGATGCCCTTCCTCACGCTGGCGCTGCGGGAGGAGGGGCTCTCGCTGCCGCAGGCCGGCCTGCTGGTCGCCGCGCCCACCGCCGGCCTGGTGTGCGCGCTGCTGCTCTGGGGCGTGCTGGCCGACCGGTACGGCGAGCGGCTGGTGCTCTCCGCCGGGCTCGCGGTCGCCGCCGTCGCGCTGACCGGCGCCGCGCTGGCCGACGCCGCCGTGCCCACCGGCCTGTGGCTGCTGCTGGCCGGGGCGGGCAGCGCGTCGGTGCACGCGGCCAGCGGCAGGCTGGTGCTGGGCTGGTTCCCCCCGGAGCAGCGCGGGCTGGCGATGGGCGTCCGGCAGGCCGGGCAGCCGCTGGGCGTGGGCCTCGCCGCGCTGACGCTGCCGCGGCTGGCCGCCGACGGCCCCGGCGGCGCCTTCGCCTTCCTCGCCGCCGGCTGCGCGGTCACCGCCGTCCTCGTCGGCCTGCTCGTCCGCGACCCGGCCCGGCCGCCGCGCACCGCCGGCGCCCCGCGGCCGGCCTCGCCCTACCGCGGCCCGGTCCTGTGGCGGGTGCACGCGGCCAGCACCCTGCTCGTCGTGCCGCAGTTCGCCGTCGCCGGGCTGGCCTTCGACTGGCTGGTGCGCGGCGCCGGCTGGAGCGCGGCCGGCGCCGGGACGCTGCTGGCGGTCGCGCAGGCCGGCGGGGTCGCCGCACGCCTCGGCGCGGGCAGCTGGTCGGACCGGGTGGGCAGCCGGCTCGGGCCGCTGCGGCAGGTCGCGGGCGCGGTGGCCGTCGTCGTCGGGGTGCTCGCCGTCGTCGCGGCCCTGACGCCGGGCCTCCTCGGCCCGGGGGTCGCCGCGGCGGCGGTGACGCTGGCGGCGGTCGCCACGGTGAGCCCGAACGGGGTGGCGTTCACCTCGGTGGCCGAGCAGGCCGGCAGCGCCTGGGCCGGGCGCGCGCTGGGCGCGCACAACACCGCGCAGAACCTGGCGGCCGCGCTGACCGTCCCGCTGGCGGCGCTGCTCGCCGACGGCGGACCCGGCTACCCGGCGGCGTTCGCGCTCGGTGCGGTCGCCGCCGCGGCCGCGGTCGCCGTCGTGCCCGCCCGGACGGCCGAGCCGGCGCCCCCGCCGGTCGCGGTCGGTGTGCCGTGAGCCGGTGGCGCCCCTGGCCGCCGCGGGCGGTGGCCGTGCTGGCCTGTCCCGTCTGCGGCGCGGAGCTGGCCGCGCTCCCCGGCGACGCCGGCCTGCGCTGCCCGGCCGGCCACTCCTTCGACCGGGCCCGGCAGGGCCACGTGACGCTGCTGCCACCGGGCCACGCGCCGCCGACCGGGGACACCGCCGCCATGGTCGCCGACCGGGCGGAGGTGCTCTCCGCCGGGACCTACGCCGGGCTCACCGGGGTCCTGGCCGGCGCGCTCGCCGCGGGGGAGGGGCCGGTGGACGCCGTCCTCGACCTCGGCGGGGGGACCGGGCACCACCTGGCGGGCGTGCTGGACGCGCTGCCCGGCGCGGTCGGCGTGGTGCTCGACGCCTCGCGGTACGCGGCCCGCCGCGCGGCCGGCGCCTCGCCGCGGGCGCTCGCCGTCGTCGCCGACACCTGGGCCCGGCTGCCGGTCCGCGACGCCGCCGTCGACCGGGTGATGGTGGTCTTCGCGCCGCGCAACGGGCCGGAGACCGCGCGGGTGCTGCGCCCGGGCGGCCGGCTGGTGGTCGCCACGCCGGCGCCGGAGCACCTGGCCGAGCTGGTCGGCCCGCTGGGGCTGCTGCGGGTGGACCCGGAGAAGGAGGCCCGGCTGTCCGCGGCCCTGGAACCGCACCTCGTGCCGGCCGGCCGCGTGCGGCACCGGGAGGAGCTGGAGCTCGACCACCGCACCGTGACCACCGTCGTGGGGATGGGGCCGCACGCCCGGCACCTGGCGCCGCAGCGGCTGGCCGCCGCGGTCGCCGCCCTGCCGCCGCGGGTGCGGGTCACCCTCGCCGTCGACGTCACGACCTGGGCGCTGCCCGCGGACGCAGGAGGGGCCCGGCCGTGACGGCCGGGCCCCTCCTGGGCGACCAGGCGCAGGGCTCTCGTGGCCCCCGGGGCGCCGGGAGCCCTGCGTCGGTCAGATGCGGGTGCGGCTGCGTCCGCGGGTGGCGAAGACGTAGACCAGCAGCACGATGATCGCGCCGATGATCGAGCCGATGATGCCGGCGGCGCCGATCTCGAAGCCGTTGCCGCTGATCAGGCTCCCGAGCAGGTTGCCGACGAAGGAACCGATGATGCCGAGGACGATCGTCATCCCGACGCTCATGGACTGCTTGCCGGGGACGACGGCCCGCGCGATGAAGCCGGCGATGGCGCCGACCACGATCAGCACGATGATGTTCCAGAGAAGCTCCACGGGGGACCTCCTGAGGGGATGGCCGGGTGGCCGAGGCGCTGGGATCTCCAGGCTCGGACGGTGCTGTTCCCCTGGTGAGCAGGGCGGAAACGCGTCTTGATCATGACGTGACCTGGTCGTCACCCGAGAGGGGGGCGCCGTCACCGGCGCGCCCGCCCGGACGGGCCCGACGGGCCCGTCGCCCTCGGTCTAAGCTGCGCTCGTGACGATCGCGCCTGCACCGATCGTGAGCCGGCCCAGCCCGGCTCGCGAGGTCCAGCGGGGTGCGCGGCTCTCGAACCTGCTGCGGACCACGGACCACAAGACCATCGGCCTGATGTACATGGCCACCTCGTTCGCCTGGTTCATCGTGGGTGGCTTCATGGCCATGCTGATCCGCGGTGAGCTGGGCCAGCCCGGGCTGCAGTTCCTGTCGCCCGAGCAGTACAACCAGCTCGTCACGATGCACGGCACGATCATGCTGCTGATGTTCGCGACGCCGCTGTTCTTCGCGTTCTCGAACCTCATCATGCCGCTGCAGATCGGCTCGCCGGACGTCGCCTTCCCGCGACTGAACGCCTTCTCCTTCTGGCTGTTCTTCTTCGGCAGCCTCATCGCGGTCTCGGGCTTCTTCACGCCCAGCGGCGCGGCCGACTTCGGCTGGTACGCCTACGCCCCGCTGTCCGACGCCGTGCACTCCCCGGGCCCCGGCGCCAACCTGTGGTTCTCGGGCCTGGCGGTCAGCGGTCTCGGCACGATCCTCGGCGCGGTCAACTTCACCGCCACGATCGCCTGCCTGCGGGCGCCGGGCATGACGATGTTCCGGATGCCGATCTTCACCTGGAACACGCTGGTCACCAGCCTGCTGGTGCTGCTGGCCTTCCCGATCCTCACCGCGGCGATCTTCGGCATGCTGGCCGACCGCAACCTCGGCGCGCTCGTCTACTCGGACGAGAACGGCGGCCCGATGCTGTGGCAGCACCTGTTCTGGTTCTTCGGCCACCCCGAGGTCTACATCATCGCGCTGCCGTTCTTCGGCATCATCACCGAGATCATCCCGGTGTTCGCCCGCAAGCCGCTGTTCGGCTACAAGGGCATGGTCGGCGCGACGCTGCTCATCGGTGGCCTGTCGCTCACGGTGTGGGCGCACCACATGTACGCGACCGGCGCGGTCCTGCTGCCGTTCTTCGCGTTCCTGACCTACCTCATCGCCGTGCCGACCGGCATCAAGTTCTTCAACTGGATCGGCACCATGTGGCGCGGCCAGCTGACGTTCGAGACGCCGATGCTGTTCTCCATCGGCTTCCTGGTGACCTTCCTCCTGGGTGGCCTGACCGGCGTGCTGCTGGCCAGCCCGCCGCTGGACTGGCACGTCAACGACAGCTACTTCGTCGTCGCCCACTTCCACTACGTCGTCTTCGGCACCGTGGTGTTCGCCGCCTACGCCGGCATCTACTTCTGGTTCCCGAAGATGTCGGGCCGGATGATGGACGAGCGGCTGGGCAAGCTGCACTTCTGGCTGGTGTTCATCGGCTTCCACGCGACGTTCCTGGTCCAGCACTGGCTGGGCACCGAGGGCATGCCGCGCCGGTACGTCGACTACCTGCCCACCGACGGGTTCACCACCCTGCACGTGATCTCCACGATCGGGTCGTTCGTCCTGGGCGCCTCGACCATCCCGTGGCTGTACAACGTGGTGAAGTCGTGGAAGTACGGCCGCCTCGCGCTGCGCGACGACCCGTGGGGCCACGGCAACTCGCTCGAGTGGGCCACCTCCTCGCCGCCGCCGCGGCACAACTTCACCGAGATCCCGCGGATCCGGTCGGAGCGTCCGGCGTTCGAGGCGCACTACCCGCACCTGGTCGAGCGGCTGCACGCCGAGGCGCACGTCGGCAAGCGGCACCAGCCCTACGCCGGTGTCAGCGAGCTGGCCGAGGGCACCGGCCCGCGTCAGGGTCCCAACGACCCCGACCCGTTCTGATCCCCGGGGCCCGGCCCCACGCGATCGCACGTCACGACGACGCCCCGTCGGCTCCGGCCGGCGGGGCGTCGCCTCGTCCGCGGGACCACCGCCCGGAGCCGCCGGGGGAGTGCGGCACCATGGCCGCCGTGCCGCTCGACCCCGCACCCCGCACGCGTCCGCAGGCCGCCCCCGACGGGCCCCGCGCGGTCCTGACGGTCACCGGCGCCGACCGGCCCGGCGTGACCGCCCGGCTGTTCGGGGCCCTCGCCTCCGGCGACGAGGGGCTCCCGCCGGTCGAGGTCGTCGACGTCGAGCAGGTCGTCGTGCACGGCCAGCTGGTCCTCGGGGTGGTCATCGGCGCCCGGCCGGCCGACGGCGCGGTGGACGAGGCCGGCTTCCTCGCCTGCCTGGGCCGGCTGGCCACCGAGGTCGCCCGCGCCACCGGGGTCCGGGTCGAGGTGGAGACCGCCTCCGGTCGCGGTGCCGGCACCACACCCACCGGGCGCCCCCACCACGTGATCCTGCTCGGCCGGCCCGTACCGCCGTCCGCGGTCGCCGGCGCGGCCACCGCCATCGCGGGCGTCGGCGGCAACATCGACGCGATCCGGCGGCTGTCGGACCACCCGGTCACGTCCCTGGAGCTCACCGTCTCCGGGGCCGGGGCCACCGAGCTGCGCACCGCGCTGGCCGCCGTCGCCGCCGCCACCGGCGCCGACATCGCCGTCGAGCAGGTCGGGCTCGCCCGGCGCAGCAAGCGGCTGATCGTCCTCGACGTCGACTCCACGCTGGTGCGCGGCGAGGTCATCGACGAGCTGGCCGCCCGCGCCGGGCGGGCGGCCGAGGTCGCCCGGATCACCGCGGCGGCCATGAACGGGGAGCTGGACTTCGCCGAGTCGCTGCGGGCCCGGGTGGCCACGCTGGCGGGCCTGCCGGTCGAGGTCCTCGACGAGGTGCGCGAGCACCTGGAGCTCACCCCCGGCGCCCGCACGCTCATCCGCACGCTGCAGCGGCTCGGGTTCCGCTGCGGCATCGTCAGCGGCGGCTTCAGCCAGATCACCGACCCGCTGGCCGCCGCGCTCGGCCTCGACTTCGCCGCGGCCAACACCCTCGAGGTCGCCGACGGGAGGCTCACCGGCGGCCTGGTGGGCGAGATCGTCGACCGGGCGGGCAAGGCCCGCGCGCTGGCCCGCTTCGCCGCCGAGCACGGCATCCCGCTGGAGCAGACGGTCGCGGTCGGCGACGGCGCCAACGACCTCGACATGCTCAACGCCGCCGGGCTCGGCATCGCGTTCAACGCCAAGCCCGTGGTGCGCGAGCAGGCGCACACCGCGCTCAACCAGCCCTACCTCGACGCCGTCCTGCAGGTCCTCGGCTTCACGAGGGACGAGGTGATGGACGCGCTGTGACACCGTGTGACTGTGACACCGTGTGACTGTGACACCGTGTGATCTGCCGTCCTGCCGGACGGCACCGCGGCCACGAGCCGTACCCCTGCTGCGCTGAGCCCTGCCACGACGTCCCGACCGGAAGCCTCCGGCCCCGCGGTCGGTCCGCCGTCCTGCGCGGGGCGGCTCGCTTCAGGGGCGGGTGACCGTGCCCTCCAGCTCCACGCCGGCGGTGCGCAGCTGGTCCAGCGCCGCCTCGGTCGACGCCTCGGACACCCCCGCGGTGAGGTCGAGCAGCACGCGGGTCGCGAAGCCCGCCGCGACGGCGTCGAGGGCGGTGGCCCGCACGCAGTGGTCGGTCGCGATGCCGACGACGTCGACGGCGTCCACGCCCCGCTCGCGCAGCCAGTCCGCCAGCGGCACGCCGTCGGCCCGCCCCTCGAAGCCGGAGTAGGCCGCCGCGTAGTGGCCCTTGTCGAAGACGGCGTCGAGCGGCCCGCGGTCCAGCGACGGGTGCAGCTCGAGCCCGCTCGTGCCGGCGACGCAGTGCGCCGGCCAGGTCTCCAGGTAGTCGGGCTCCTCGTGGAAGTGGTCGCCCGGGTCGACGTGGTGGTCGCGCGTGGCGACCACGTACGCGTAGTCGGCGGACCGCACGTGCTCGGTGATCGCCGCCGCCACCGCCGCACCCCCGGCCACCGCCAGGCTGCCGCCCTCGCAGAAGTCGTTCTGCACGTCCACCACCAGCAGTGCGCGCGTCACCGCGGGACCTCCGTTCACGCCGTCACCGTCTCCAGTGCGGGTTCCCCGCGGGAGAGCGCCCATGCCTCCTGCGGCAGGGCCTCGCGCGCCCGGCGGTGGTGCGCGGCCGCCGCCTCGAGCGCGTCGGCCGGCGACGACGGCGTCACCACCTCGCCGCCGCGGACCAGCTCCACCAGCAGCCGCCGGTCGCCGTCGCGCGGCTCGACCCGCCCGCTGCTGACCACCTCGGCGGTCGCCGTCCCGTCGGCGTCGTGCCGGCGGACGGCGGTCTTGCGGCCCCCGGTGGAGTTCTTGCCCTCGGAGCGCTTGGCCACCGGGACGCCGTCGCGCTCGACCAGCTTGTAGACCATCCCGGCGGTCGGCGCGCCCGACCCGGTGACCAGCGAGGTGCCGACGCCGTAGCCGTCGACCGGCGCGGCCATGAGCCCGGCGATCGCGTACTCGTCGAGGTCGCTGGTGACGATGATCCGGGTCTTCGTGGCGCCCAGGTCGTCGAGCTGGCGGCGGGCGGCGGTGGCCAGCGTCGGCAGGTCGCCGGAGTCCAGCCGGATGGCGCCGAGCTCCGGCCCGGCCACCTCGACCGCCGTCCTGATGCCCTGGACGACGTCGTAGGTGTCCACCAGCAGCGTGGT
Source organism: Geodermatophilus arenarius (assembly GCF_042654585.1). Lineage (NCBI taxonomy): Bacteria > Bacillati > Actinomycetota > Actinomycetes > Geodermatophilales > Geodermatophilaceae > Geodermatophilus > Geodermatophilus arenarius. Next base: position 467,437 of record NZ_JBHSGR010000001.1, on the reverse strand, counting down.
GCCGACGCCGAGCGTGTCGACCTGCGCGCGGAAGGCGGCGGCCTCGTCGTCGTGCAGGAGGGTGAACGCGTGCGCGCTGGTCCCCGTCGTCGGCACCCCGTACCGGCGGCCGGCCTCCAGGTTGGAGCTGGCGGTGAAGCCGACCAGGTACGCCGCCCGCGCCGCGGCGACCGCGGCCTGCTCGTGGGTGCGCCGCGAGCCCATCTCGATGCACGGCCGCTCGCAGGCCGCCCCGACCATGCGGGCCGCGGCCGAGGCGATTGCGCTGTCGTGGTTGAGCACCGAGAGGACCAGGGTCTCCAGCAGCACGCCCTCGACGAAGGGCGCGCGCACGGTGAGCACCGGGGAGCCGGGGAAGAACAGCTCGCCCTCGGCGTAGCCGTCGACGTCGCCGGAGAAGCGGAAGTCGGCCAGCCAGTCCAGCAGCCGCGCGTCGGTCAGGCCCTGCTCGCGGAGGGTGGCCAGCTCCTCGTCGCCGAAGCGGAAGGCGGGCAGCAGCTCCAGGAGCCGGCCGGTGCCGGCGACCACGCCGTAGCGGCGGCCGTGCGGGAGGCGCCGGGCGAAGACCTCGAAGACGCAGTCGCGGTCGGCGGTGCCGTCGGCCAGGGCGGCGGCGACCATCGTCAGCTCGTACCGGTCGGTGAGCAGGGCGGTACCCGTCGGCATGATCCCGACCCTAGGTCGACCGCCGCGACCGCACCCGGGGGACCGGGGGAGCGACCGTCCTAGAGTGGTCGGGTGGCCGGACCACTCGCGCCGACACGGACGCCCGAACCCACGGTCGAGGAGACCGCCGACCTCGACCGGCCCTGGGTCACCATCGTCTGGAACGACCCGGTGAACCTCATGACCTACGTGACCCACGTGCTGCGGGAGCTGTTCGGCTACGACGAGCCGACGGCGACCACGCTCATGCTGCAGGTGCACAACGACGGCAAGGCGGTGGTCAGCTCCGGCCCGCGCGAGCGGATGGAGCACGACACCAGCCGGCTGCACGCCTACGGCCTGTGGGCCACCTACCAGCAGGACGCATGAGGCCGTTCCGCCGCAAGGGGGCCGACGTCGTCGCGCGGCTCGAGCCGGCCGAGGCCGGCGTCCTCGGGCTGCTGCTCGACCAGCTCGAGCAGCTGCTGGGCGCCGACCCCGAGGACGTCGACGGCGACCCCGTGGTCGCGCGGCTGCTGCCGGCCGGGCACCGCACCGACCCGGAGCTCGCCGCCGACTACCGCGAGCTGACCGAGTCGGCGCTGCGCGCGGGCAAGACCGACGACCTGGCCGCCGTCCGGGCCACCCTCCCCGCCGACGGCGGTGAGGTGCGGCTGGACCGGGACCAGGCCGGCGCGTGGCTGCGCACCATGAACGACCTGCGGCTGGCCCTGGGTGAGCGGATCGGGGTCACCGAGGAGACCGAGCCGCCCGAGGACCCGGCCGGCGAGGAGGGCCAGCAGCTGGCCGTCTACTACTGGCTCACCGGGCTGCAGGGGTCGCTCGTCGACGCGGTCGCCGCCGGGCGCGACGCCCGAAGGTGAGCAGCACCAGCGCCGCCAGCAGCAGGTCCAGCACGAAGAAGACCAGCACCAGGCTGGGCAGCTCCAGCTCGCGGACGGCCGCCCCGACGGTGGAGACGAGCGTGACCACCGACAGGGCCAGCACCAGCAGGAGCACCAGCACCCGCAGCGCGACGAGCAGCGCCAGCGACAGGCGGTCGGCGGCGACGTCGCTGCTGTAGTGCCCGCTGCGCAGGGTCAGCCCCCGGATGCCGAGCCACAGCGACGGCAGCGCGACGACGACCACGCCGGCCGCCATGATCAGGTCGAGCACCACGGGTCCGCACCGTATCCGGTCGGTGACGAGCGGGTGACCTGCCCCGGTCGGGCGAGCGTCGCCCGGTGCCCGCGGTGCCGCTCCCGGGCGCCGCCTAGACTGGCGGTGTGCTGCGCATCGACCGCGCGACCTACGACGCCATCGTGGCCCACGCCCGGGAAGACCACCCGGACGAGGCCTGTGGCGTCGTCGCCGGGCCCGAGGGCAGCGACCGTCCCGAGCGGTTCATCCCGATGCTCAACGCCGCCCGGTCGCCGACGTTCTACGAGTTCGACTCGGCCGACCTGCTGCGCTTGTACCGGGAGATGGACGACCGGGACGAGGAGCCGGTGGTGATCTACCACTCCCACACCGCCACCGAGGCGTACCCCTCGCGCACCGACGTCAGCTACGCGTCCGAGCCCGACGCGCACTACGTGCTCGTCTCCACCCGCCACCACGGCCGGGAGACCGGCCTGGCCGGGGACGACGTCGAGTTCCGCAGCTTCCGGATCGTCGACGGCGAGGTGAGCGAGGAGGACGTCGAGGTCGTCGAGTCCTACCTGTTCGGCCACTCGCCGACCACCGTCGTCTACGACTGACCGAGGACCCCGTCCTCCCCACCCCTCGCGAGCCCGGGGCGGGGCCCTGGACGGGCCGGCCGCGGAATGACCCGCGGCGAGCGGGCGTTGCCCGCACCGACACGCGCTCACGCCGAGCGCTCCCGCACGTCCCCACCCTCCCGAGGAGAACCGCACGCCATGGCCATCGAGGTCCGGATCCCGACCATCCTGCGCACCCACACCGGCGGCAACAAGACCGTCGAGGGCAGCGGGGACACCCTCGGCGCGCTCGTCGACGACCTCGACGCCAAGCACCCCGGCCTCAAGGGCCGCCTGGTGACCGAGGAGGGCAAGCTGCACCGCTTCGTCAACGTCTACGTCAACGACGAGGACGTGCGCTTCACCGGCGCCCTCGACACCGCGGTCAAGGACGGCGACTCGGTCACCATCCTCCCGGCGGTCGCCGGCGGCTGCTGAGGCCTCCCGCCCCGCCGTCCCGTCCCCTCACCCGGAAGAGCTCCCGCATGGCCCGCTTCAACTCCCTCGTCGACTCCCTCGGCGGCACCCCGCTGGTGGGGCTGCCGAACCTGTCGCCGACGCCGGACGTGCGGCTGTGGGCCAAGCTCGAGGACCACAACCCGACCGGGTCGATCAAGGACCGCGCCGCGATCTCGATGATCGAGGCGGCGGAGAAGGACGGGACGCTGCAGCCGGGCGCCACCATCCTCGAGCCGACCAGCGGCAACACCGGCATCTCGCTGGCGATGGTGGCCCGGCAGCGCGGATACCGGCTGATCTGCGTCATGCCGGAGAACACCTCCGTCGAGCGGCGCCAGCTGCTGGAGATGTACGGCGCGCAGATCGTCAGCTCGCCGGCGGCCGGCGGGTCCAACCAGGCCGTCGCGATGGCCAAGGAGATGGCCGCCGAGCACGACGACTGGGTGATGCTCTACCAGTACGGCAACCCGGCCAACGCCGAGGCGCACTACACCGGCACCGCCCCGGAGATCCTCGCGGACCTGCCGTCGATCACCCACTTCGTCGCGGGCCTGGGCACCACCGGCACGCTCATGGGCTGCTCGCGCTACTTCCGCGAGCACAAGCCCGGCGTCCAGGTGATCGCCGCCGAGCCGCGCTACGGCGAGCTGGTCTACGGCCTGCGCAACATCGACGAGGGGTTCATCCCCGAGCTCTACGACCCCTCGCTGCTGGACTCGCGGTTCTCCGTGGGCCCCGAGGACGCCGTCCACCGCACCCGGCAGCTGGTCGAGCGCGAGGGCATCTTCGCCGGCATCTCGACCGGGGCGATCCTGCACGCGGCACTCGGCGTCGCCGACCGCGAGGTCGCCGCCGGCCGCCGCGCCGACATCGTGTTCATCGTCTGCGACGGCGGCTGGAAGTACCTGTCCACCGGCGCCTACGCCGGCACCCTCGAGGAGGCCACCTCGGCCCTCGAGGGCCAGCTGTGGGCCTGAGCCCGGAGCTGCCCGCCCGGGCCCTGCTGTTCGACAACGACGGCGTCCTGGTCGACTCCGACGCCGCCGTCACCTCCTCCTGGTCGCGCTGGGCCACCGAGCACGGCCTGGTGCCCGCCGACGTGCTCGCCGTCGTGCACGGCCGGCGGTCGGCCGACACCGTCGCCGACCTGGTGCCCGGGCCCGGGCGGGCCGCCGCGACGGCGCTCATCGACCGGTACGAGCTCGAGGACGCCGCCACCGTGGCCGCCGTCCCCGGCGCCGCCGACCTCCTGGCCGGCCTGCCCGCGGACGTGTGGGGCGTGGTCACCTCCGGCACCCCCGACCTCGCCACCGCCCGGCTGACCGCCGCGGGGCTGCCGCTGCCCCGCACCCTGGTCACCGCCCGCGACGTGCGCACCGGCAAGCCCGATCCCGAGGGCTACCGCCTCGGCGCCCGCCTGCTCGGCGTGCCCCCGGAGGACACCGTGGTGTTCGAGGACAGCCCCGCCGGCATCGCCGCCGGCCGGGCGGCCGGCGCGCGGGTCGTCGGCGTGGGGGAGCGGGCCCTCGGCACCGGGGCCGACGTCGTCGTCCGGGACCTGCGCGGCCTGTCCTGGGCCGGCGGCGTCCTGTCCGTCCCGGCCGCCGCCCTGCTCCCGACCGGCGGCTAGCCTGGCGCCCGCGATGGACAGCGGATGGACGTGCGACCGGCCGGGGGTCGCGGCATGAGGCTCACGGTCGTGGGCTGCTCGGGCAGCGGGCCCGGCCCCGCGTCGGCGGCCTCCTGCTACCTCGTCGAGCACGACGGCTTCCGGGTGCTGCTCGACCTGGGCAGCGGCGCGTTCGGGGCGCTGCAGGCGCTGGCCGACCCCGACTCGATCGACGCCGTCTACCTCTCCCACCTGCACGCCGACCACTGCCTCGACGTCGTCCCGTTCGTGGTCTGGCACCGCTACTCCGGCCGCTCGTCGCGGCGCCGGGTCCCGCTGATCGCCCCGGCCGGGGCCGAGCGGCGGCTGGGCCTGGTCTACGACGAGGGCGGCGCGCCGCTGACCGACGTCTTCGACTTCGCGGCCACCCCGGTGTCGGCGGTCCTCGGCCCGTTCACCGTGCAGACCGCGCGGACCGCGCACCCGGTCGAGTGCCACGCCGTCCGGCTGACCGCCCACGGCAGCTCGCTGGTCTACACCGGCGACACCGGGCCGTCGCGGGCCGTCGTCGACCTGGCGCACGGTGCCGACGTGCTGCTGGCCGAGGCCGCCCACCCCGACCGGGACGGGCTGCCGCCGGACCTGCACCTCACCGGCCGGCAGGCGGGGGAGGCCGGGGCCGCGGCCGGGGTGCGGCGCCTGCTGGTCACCCACGTGCCCGCGTGGGTGGACCCCGGCGCGCAGCTGGCCGCGGCGCGGACGGCGTTCCCCGGCGCGGAGCTGGTCGCCCCGGGCGCCACCTACGACGTGTGAGCGGACCCCTTCCGCCCCGCGTGCTCGGCGCGGGCGCCCGGAGGGTGGCCGGCGGGGACCAGCGGTGGACTCACTTGCCGCGCCCTTGCCGGCCGGGCACGGTGGGCCGGTGGTCGACGACGAACGGGACGGCGTCCGGCTGACCAGCCTCGACGCGCCGCTGGGGGACGGGCTGGGGGTCACCAAGGGCGACCTGGTCGACCACCTCGACGCGTTCGCGGACCGGCTGGTGCCGCAGCTGGCGGGCCGGCCGCTGTCGGTGAAGCGCGTGCGGCCGGGCCAGGAGCCGTTCATGCAGCGCAACGTGGCCAAGGGCGCGCCGGACTGGGTGCGCACCGTGCCGGTGTGGTCGTCCGGCGCCCACCGCCAGGTGCACCAGGTGCTGTGCGACGACCGCCGGACGCTCCTGTGGCTGGCCAACCAGCGCGCCGTGGAGTTCCACGTCCCGTTCTTCCACGCGGGCGCCGAGACCGAGCCGACCGGCGTCGTGCTCGACCTCGACCCGCCGGAGGGCGCCGACTTCGCGGTGGTCGTGCGGGCCGCGGAACTGGTGCGGCGGGCGCTGGCCGACGCCGGGCTGGCCGGGGCGGTGAAGACCAGCGGGTCCAAGGGCGTGCACGTCGTCGTCCCGGTGCGCGGGGCCGGGCCCGAGGACGCCGCCGCCGCGACCCGCGCGCTCGCCGCCCGCGCCGCGGCCCTCGACCCGGACCTGGCCACGACCGCCTACATCAAGGAGGACCGGCACGGCCGGGTCTTCCTCGACTCCACCCGCTCGGGGTCCTCGACGATCGTGGCCGCCTACAGCCCCCGCATCCGGCCGGGCCTGCCGGTGTCGGCGCCGGTGGCGTGGGAGGACCTGCCCTCGGTCCGGCCGGGCGACGTCACCGTGACGACCGCGCCGGACCGGCTGGGGGACGGCGACCCCTGGGCGCGGCTGCTGCCCCCGCCGCAGGAGCTCCCGGCCGACCTCGTCGCCGAGGGCCACACCATCCCGGTCGCGCGGGTGGCCGCGATGCACGAGGGCAAGCGGCGGGCGCGGGCCAAGCGGTCCGCGGAGGGCTGAGCGGGCGACCCGGGGGCCGACGGTCCGGCCGCCGTCGTCCACAGGGGGGACCCGCGTCCACCACCGGGTGTGCGCGGGCGCGTCCTGTCGGTGCCGACCCGCAGGCTCCCGGGCATGACGCACGACCCGCAGACCACCGCCTGGCTCGACCAGGAGGACGCCCACCTCGCCGCCGTCATCCGCCGCGCCCGCTTCGCCGTCCAGTACGTCGGGCCGGGGGACCGTCCCGACGAGCCGGCGTTCGGCTACACCATCGGCCTGTTCGGTCTCGGCCACCCCGAGCTGGTGCTCGTCGGGCGCGGGACCTCCGCCACGCACTCCCTGCTCGACGCGGTGGCCCGCGAGGTCGTGGCCGGCCGGTCGCTGGTGCCCGGGGAGCTGCTCGAGGCCGGCCGGGAGGAGCTGGTCGTGGAGGAGTGCCCGAACCCGGGCGAGGTGCTGCTCGGCGCCAACCGCTGGTACCGGCGGCCGGCCGAGTACTCGGTGCCGGCGCACGTGCTCACCTGGGCCTCGCCCGCCGGGTGCTTCCGTGGGACCCGGACTGGGACGACGGCCGGTGCGGGCAGCCCCGCCCGGGCACGTGGACGGCCTGAGTCCGCCCTGGGAGAACGCCTCTCGTCCCGGGCGCCGGGAGGGGCCAGGATGGCCCGCGTCGCGGGATGCCGGGACGCGCCCGGCGGGCGGGAGGTGCACGTGACCGCGCGAGCCGATCGACCGTCCGGGGTGCGCGCCCACGCCCGGGTGCTGCCGACGACGGAGCACCACACGGTCACCACGCTGGAGCTCTTCTTCGACCTGGTCTTCGTCTTCGCGATCACCCAGGTCACCGCCTTCATGGCCGAGGACGTCGGCTGGCGCAGCGCGGTGCGCGGCCTGCTCGTCCTCGCGCTGCTGTGGTGGGCCTGGAGCAGCTACGCGTGGCTCGGGAACCAGGCCCGGGCCGACGAGGGCGTCGTCCGCGGTGCGCTGATCACGGTGATGGGGGCGCTGTTCCTCGTCGCGCTGTCGATCCCGGAGGCGTGGCGCGACGAGGGCGACGGGTTCAGCGCCCCGCTGGTGCTGGCCGCGTGCATCGCCGTGGTGCGTCTGGGTCACCTCGCGGTCTACCTCGTCGCGGCGGGGCAGGACGCCGGGTTGCGCCGGCAGCTGCTGCGGACCGCGGTCCCGGTCGTCCTGGCCGTCGGGCTCCTGGTGGCCGGGGCGCTGGCCGGGGGGACCGCCCAGACGCTGCTGTGGGTCCTGGCGCTGGTCGTCGACTACACCGGCGTCTACGCCTCCGGAACCGACTGGCGGTTGCCGGCGCCGCGGCACTACGCCGAGCGGCACGGCCTCATCGTGATCATCGCCCTCGGCGAGTCGATCATCGCGGTCGGCGTGGGGGTCGTCGACCTGCCGCTGACCCTGCCGATCGCGGCCGTCGCGCTCCTCGGGCTCACGGTGAGCGTGTGCCTGTGGTGGTCCTACTTCGACGTGGTCGCCCCGGTGGCGGAACGGGTGCTGGCCGGCAGGCAGGGCGTGGACCGGGTCCGGCTGGCCCGCGACTCCTACACCTACCTGCACTTCCCGATGATCGCCGGGATCATCTTCCTCGCCCTCGGGCTGAAGAAGGTCGCCGAGTACGTCGGTGACGTCGAGCACCACGACCTGACCGACCCGCTGAAGGGGACGGGCCTGTGGTCGCTCTACGCCGGCGTCGCGGTGTACCTGCTGGCGCACCTTGCCTTCCGGCTGCGCAACGTCGGGTCGGTCAACCGGCCGCGGGCCGTCGTCGCGGTGGTGCTGCTGCTCGCGCCCCTGGCCGTGGCGCCCCTGCCGGCGCTGGCGCAGCTCGCGGTGCTCGCCGCGGTCCTGGTGGCGCTGCTGAGCTTCGAGGTGGTCCGCTACGCCGACGCGCGGGCGCGGGTGCGGGCGGAGGCGGCCGCCGAGCACGGGTGACCGCCTCCGCCCGTGCCCGGCCGCCGCGCCAGGAGCGGTGCGTGGACACCGGCACCCGGCACTCGCGGTGCACCGGCCCGACCCGGCGTCCTGACGACGGGGACGGCCGCCGTGCACGCACGGTGGCCACCCTCCCGCGGGCGGGTGAGGCCGGTGCCGGGGCCGTGTCGACGCCGGACGCCCGCGCCTACGCTGCGTCCGTGATCGCGCCGCGTGAGGAGGTCGTCCGCCGGGCGGCGCGGACCCTCCTCGACGGCGAGCGGCTCGACACCACGACCCTCTCCGCCCAGCTGGGCATCTCGCGGGTGACGCTGTTCCGCCGGGTGGGCAACCGGGACGCCATCCTCGGCGAGGCGATGTGGTGGCTGGCCGAGCGCACGCTGCGTCGAGCCGCGGAGGCGCACGACGCCCGGCCCGAGGGCGCGGAGCCCGCGGCCCGGCTGCGCAGCCTGGCGATCATCGAGGACTACCGCCACGTCCTGGGCACCGCGTCGTCGCTGCGCCGCTTCATCGACGACGAGCCGACCACCGCGATGCGCGTCCTCACCGACCCGCGCGGCCGGGTGCAGCCGCGGCTGGTCGAGGCCTACACCGCGCTGTTCGAGCGCGACGTCGAGGAGCGCGGGCTGACGCCGGAGGTGCCCCTGCCGGTGCTGGCCTACGCCGTCGTCCGGCTGGGGGAGTCGTTCCTCTACTCCGACGTCATGGTCGCCCGCGACCCCGACCTCAAGGCCGCGACGACGGTCGTCGACGCGTTGGTGACCGGGGTGCTCGGCGTCCGCGGGGACTGAGCGCTCAGCCCAGGCCGAGGTCGCGGCGCAGCTTCGCCACGTGCCCGGTGGCCTTGACGTTGTAGGCGGCCCGCTCGATGCGGCCCTCGGCGTCGACGACGAAGGTCGAGCGGATGACGCCCTGCACCTCCTTGCCGTAGAGCTTCTTGGTGCCGAAGGCGCCGTAGGCGGTGAGCACGCGCTTGTCCGGGTCGGACAGCAGCGTGATGCCCAGGCCCTCCTGCTCGCGGAAGCGCTGCAGCTTCTCCGGCGGGTCGGGGGAGATGCCGATGATGTCCAGCCCGGCCTCGGCCAGCTCGCCGGCGGCGGCGGTGAAGTCGACGGCCTGGGTGGTGCAGCCCGGGGTGAGGGCGGCGGGGTAGCAGTAGACGATCACCCGGCGGCCGCGGCGGTCGGCGAGGGAGACCGGGGTGCCGTCGGCGTCGGGCAGCGTGAAGTCCGGCGCCGGGTCACCGGGCGCGAGGCGGACGGAAGCGGTCTCGGTCATGCCCGGCATGATGCCGTGCCCGCCCGGCGGGGTCGGGGAGCAGGGGCGTCAGCCGCGGAGGAACGACAGCCGCACCTGCCGCTCGGGGTTGTCGCCGTTGGGGTCGACCAGGCAGATCCGCTGCCAGGTGCCCAGCTGCAGCCGGCCGCCGAGCACCGGCACGCTCAGGTGCGGTGGCACGAACGCCGGCAGCACGTGGTCGCGCCCGTGGCCGGGGCTGCCGTGCCGGTGGCGCCAGCGGCCGTCGCGGGGCAGCAGCTCGTCGAGCTGGGCGAGCAGGTCGTCGTCGCTGCCCGCGCCGGTCTCGATGACCGCGAGCCCGGCCGTGGCGTGCGGGACGAACACGGACAGCAGGCCGTCGTCCTCCTGCCGGACGAAGTCCTCGCACTCGCCGGTCAGGTCGACCACCACCGGCTCGCCGCCGGTCCGCACCGTCCGCAGCTCCGATCGCACGTCGTCGATCGTGGCACGCCGATCGCGGCATCTCGCCGGGAGGACGGCGTGCCGGCGTCGATAGGCTCGGTGCCCGTGACCCGCCCCGACGGCCGCGCGGCCGACCAGCTCCGCCCGGTGACCATCACCCGCAACTGGCTCGACCACGCCGAGGGCTCGGTGCTCGTCGAGTTCGGCCGCACCCGCGTGCTGTGCGCGGCCAGCGTCACCGAGGGCGTGCCGCGCTGGCGGAAGGGCTCGGGCCTGGGCTGGGTCACCGCCGAGTACGCCATGCTGCCGCGCGCCACGCACACCCGGGGCGACCGTGAGTCGGTCAAGGGCCGCATCGGCGGGCGCACCCACGAGATCAGCCGGCTCATCGGCCGCTCGGTGCGCGCCTCGATCGACCTCGCGGCGCTGGGGGAGAACAGCGTCGCCATCGACTGCGACGTCCTGCAGGCCGACGGCGGCACCCGGACGGCGGCCATCACCGGCGCCTACGTCGCCCTCGCCGACGCCGTCGCGTGGCTGGCCGACCGCCGGAAGCTGGCGAAGAAGAACGCGATCGTGCAGTCGGTGGCGGCGGTCAGCGTCGGCGTGGTCGACGGCGAGCCGCGGCTGGACCTCGCCTACGAGGAGGACGTGCGCGCCGGCACCGACATGAACGTCGTCTGCACCGGCGAGGGCGGGTTCGTCGAGGTGCAGGGCACCGCCGAGGGCGCGGTGTTCGACCGGCCCACCCTCGACCGGCTGCTCGACCTCGCCGTCGCCGGGTGCGCCGAGCTCACCCGCGTCCAGCAGGAGGCGCTGCAGCGATGACCACCCGCCTGCTGCTGGCCACCCGCAACGCCGGCAAGCTCGCCGAGCTGCAGCGGCTGCTGACCGACGCCGTCCCGGGCATCGAGGTGGTCGGCCTGCGCGACGTCCCCGAGTACCCGGAGGCCCCCGAGACCGGCGCGACGTTCGCGGAGAACGCGCTGCTCAAGGCGCGCGAGGCGGTCCGGTACACGGGCCTGCCCGCGGTGGCCGACGACTCCGGTCTCGCCGTCGACGCGCTCAACGGGATGCCCGGGGTGCTCTCGGCGCGCTGGTCGGGCCGGCACGGCGACGACGCCGCCAACACCGCGCTCCTGCTCGGCCAGATCCGCGACGTCCCCGACGAGCGGCGCGGCGGGGCGTTCGTGTGCGCCGCCGCCCTGGTCACCCCGGACGGCGCGGAGTCGGTCGTCGAGCGGCAGTGGCGCGGCCGGGTGGTCCGCGAGCCGCGCGGCAGCAACGGCTTCGGCTACGACCCGGTGTTCGTCGCCGACGGCCTGGACCGCACCGCCGCCGAGCTCGAGCCCGCGGAGAAGGACGCCCGCAGCCACCGCGGGCAGGCCTTCGCCGCGCTGGTCCCGGTGATCGCGCAGACGCTCGGCGCGGCCTGACCGCCGCGCCGCGGCGGCACCTCGGCACCGCCCCGACGACGTAGGGTCCACGCCCGCGGCGGGCGGGGGCCCGCGGGAGGGGAGCCGGGTGCGCGCGGACGTCGGGGCGTGGAGGACCGGGTTGCGGCCCTCGCCGGTGGGCTACCGCCGCTCGGAGGTGGTGCGCGGCGGGCTGGGCGCACTGGCCGGCATCGCGCTGGCCGCGCTGACCGCCTCCGCGGTCCCCGGCGGGCCGGCCGGGCTGCCGTGGATCGTCGCGCCGATGGGCGCCACCGCGGTGCTGCTGTTCGCCGCGCCGGCCAGCCCGCTGGCCCAGCCCTATCCCGTGCTCGCCGGCAACACGGTGTCCACGCTGGTCGGCGTCGCGGCGGGCAAGCTGCTCGACGACGTCACGCTGGCCGCGGCGGTCGCCGTCGGCGTGGCGGTCCCGCTGATGATGGTGCTGCGCTGCGTGCACCCGCCGGGCGGCGCCTGCGCGCTGTTCACCGCGGTCGGCGGGGCGGCGGTCGCCGACCACGGCTGGGCGTTCGCGCTGTGGCCGGTCGGCGTCGACACCCTCGTGCTGCTGCTCGTGGCCGCGCTGGTGAACAACCTGACCGGCCGGCCCTACCCGCACGTGCCCGAGCCGCCGCGCACCGGGCCCGGGGCGCCGCCCAGCGAGCGGGTCGGGCTGCAGGCCGAGGACGTCGCGGCGGCGATGCAGCGGCTGGACCGCGGCCTGGACGTGCTGCCCGGCGACGTGCTGGCGCTGGTCCGCGACGCCGAGGCGCACGCCCTGGACCGCCGGCTCGGGCAGCTGCGCGTGGGCGCGCTGATGGAGCGCGACGTGCGGACCGTGCAGCCCGACGAGACGCTCTACCGCGCCCGGATGCTCATGAACCAGCACGCGGTGAAGGCCCTGCCGGTGGTCACGCCCGACCGCCGGGTCGTCGGGATCGTCACCGTCCACGACCTGTTCAACCTCGACGTCGTGGACTTCGACCCGGTCGCGAAGGTCATGACCAGCCCGGTCACCACCGTCGGCGCCGACACCCCGGTCTCCGAGCTGGTCGGGCTGATGGCCGACCGCGGGCTGCGGCACCTGCCGGTGGTCGACGCCGACGACCGGCTCGCCGGGATCGTCACCCGCGCCGAGCTCGTCGCCGTCCTGCACCGGGCGCTGGTCGGCTCCTGACCCGTACGGGTGGTCCCGCCGGCGCCGGCTGCGGGATCCGCCTCGGGCTGCCGTTGACCTCCTGACGGGCCGACGGCAGGGGGGCGGGCATGGCAGGGGACGACGGGCGTCCGGCGGCGCGGCTGGTCGTGCTGATCCCGGCGCACGACGAGGCCGCGAACATCGGGGACACCCTCGACGCGCTGCAGCGGCAGACGCGCCGTCCCGACCGCGTGGTCGTCGTCGCCGACAACTGCACCGACGACACCGCCCGGATCGCGCGCGAGCGCGGGGCCGAGGTCTACGAGACCGTCGGCAACACCGACAAGAAGGCCGGCGCCCTCAACCAGGCGATCGTGCAGCGGTTCCGCCGCACCGCCACCGCCGACCGGCGGGGCGCCTCCGACGACCCGCGGCGCGGCCCCGACCGGCGCGGGGGCGCGGCGGACGACAGTGCACCCGCCGGCCCCACACCCGACCTGCGCGACGACGACCTCGTCCTCGTGATGGACGCCGACACCGAGCTCGCGCCCGGCTTCCTCGAGGCCGCCGCGGCCAGCCTCGAGTCCTCGCCGCGGATCGGCGCCGCCGGGGGCCTGTTCTACGGGCACCCCGGGGCGGGGGTGCTCGGGCAGCTGCAGCGCAACGAGTACCTCCGGTACAGCCGCGACGTCTCGCGGACCGGCCGCGTGATGGTGCTGACCGGCACGGGCACGCTGTTCCGCGTCCGGGCGCTGCGGGAGGTCGCCGCCGCCCGCGGCACCGCGCTGCCCGGCCGGGAGGGGCAGGTCTACGACACCCTCGCGCTGACCGAGGACAACGAGCTGACCCTCGCACTCAAGACCCTGGGCTGGCGCATGACCAGCCCGGCGGCGTGCTCGGTGGTCACCGAGATCATGCCGACCTGGCGTGACCTGTGGAAGCAGCGCATGCGGTGGCAGCGCGGCGCCCTGGAGAACCTCCGGCACTACGGGCTCACCCGGGTCACGCTGCGCTACTGGGGCCAGCAGCTCGGCATCGGCCTCGGCGTCCTCGCCTTCCAGGCCTACCTGCTGCTCACCGTGCTGGTCCTCGCGCGCGACGGCGGCCTGCACCTGGACCCGTTCTGGGCCTCGGTCGGCCTGGTCTTCCTGGCCGAGCGGCTGGTGACCGTCCGCCGGGGCGGCCCGCGGGCGTTGCTGCTGGCGCTGCCCCTGGTCGTCGAACTGGTCTACGACCTGTTCATCCAGGCCGTCTTCGTCCGCTCCCTGGTGGACGTCGTCCGCCGCCGGGAGGCGACCTGGCACCACGTCGCGGTCCCCGCGGCGGGCTGACCCACCGAGAGGAGGTGCACGTGTACAGCAAGGCGGGTTACGTGACGGCCAGCGGCGTGGGCGGGTCGACCGCCCTCGCCTCCACCGGCTTCGACGCGCTGGCGGTCGTGGTCGCCGGCGTCACCCTGCTGTTCGCCGGGCTGGCGCTGCTCAAGCTGGTCCCCCGGCGGGCGAAGGACTGACGGCGGGGCGGCCGGCTCAGGCGGCCGGCTGCGCCCCGCTGTCCGCCTCGGCCTGCGGCTCGGTGCCCGACCCGGAACCCGAGCCGCCGCCGGAGCCGCCGCCGGAGCCGCTGTCGGAGTCGCTGCCGCTGTCCGGGGCGGTCCCCGGTGCCTGCGTCGACGGCTCGGCGGGCGCGGACTCCTCCGTGCCGCCGTCCGTGTCGCCGCCGGTGCCGCCCCCGGTGTCCTCGCCGGTGCCGCTGTCGGTGCCGTCGTCGGTGCCGTCGTCGCTGCCGCTCTCACCGGCGGGCGCGGACTCCTCGGGCGGGGTCGCGCTCTCCCCGGCGTCCCCGGGCGTCCCCGTGGCCGGCGCCCCGGTCGTCGGCGTGGTCGGGTCGGAGTCCGACGGCGTCAGGTCCCGCGAGGACGAGGCGTTGGACAGCTCGCCGATCGTGGTGGACGACGACGAGGTGTCGGACCCGCCGACCAGCGCCGACACCGGCTTCTGCCCGACCAGCTCGATCGCGGTGACGATCCCCATGGCCAGCACGAAGACCGCGGCCGCGTACGCCGCCACCCGCGGCCAGCGGATCCGCCTGCGCGGTGCCGGGGCCCGGCGCGGGTCCAGGTGCGCGGGCAGCTCGCGGGTCGCCGCCTCACCGGCCGCCGGCCCGGCCGCGGGCATCGCCCGGGTCGGCGCCTCGCCGGCCGCGGAGGCGGGCCGGGTCGCCAGCTGCTCGCGGGCCTTCCGCAGCTTCTCGCCGGTGCGGTTCAGGGAGGCGCTGTAGAGCGCGGAGCCGACGGTGCTGACCACGCTGACCAGCGCCGCGCCGATCACCGTGCCGGCGACTCCGAAGAACGAGGCGAGGACCGCCGCGGACACCGCGGCCAGGGCGCCGGCCGCCACCTGGGTGACGGTGAGCGAGGCGCGGGGCTTGTCGGGGACCGGCTCGGGGTCCGTACCGGGGGAGGTGCTGGTCTCGGTGCGCGGGGAGGTCATGGGCTCCGACGGGTCGTGTCCGGAGGACGGTGTGCGGGGAAGAGGACCGGCCCCGGGCACCCCGTCGTGCGGCCGGCCGGCCGATCCGAGGCTACGTCGGATGCGGCGCCCGTGCAGCGGCCCCGGACCGGCTTCAGCGTGCTGACCTGGGAAGAGACAGTTGTGTGATCCGGTCCCAGCGGTCGTCCGCGTGGGGCCGCACCGGAGCGGGCACCCCGTCCCCGTGCGCGTCGACCTCACCGCTGTCCGCGAGCTCCGCTTCGACGACGGGACGCCGGTGACCGCGGCCTCGGGCCTCGCGCCGCTGGGCGACGGCTGGCTCGTCGTCCAGGACGACGCCACGTCCGCGGCCTGGCAGCGCCCGGTCGGCGTGGTCCCGGTGCGGCTGCTGCCGCCGGTCGAGGGGCACGACCGGTTCTCCGAGGCGGCCGGGACCAAGTCCCTCAAGCCCGACCTGGAGACGGCCTGCCCGGTGGAGGCCGACGGGCGGCCCGCGGTGCTGCTGCTCGGGTCGGGGTCCACGCGGCGGCGCACCCGCGGGGTGCTGGCCGCCCTCGACGGCGACCGGCCCTCCGCCCGGGCGGCCGACCTCGGGCCGCTGTACGCCGCGGTCGGCGACCGCCTCGGGGTGCCGGACGGGCAGCGGAACCTGGAGGGCGCCGCCCGCGTGGGCGACGTCCTCCGCTGGTACCAGCGCGGCAACCGCGCCGCCGGGGTGCCGAACGCCTGCGTCGAGGTACCGCTGGCGCCGCTGGTGGCGGCCGTGCTCGGGCGCGCGGACCCCGGCTCGGTGCCGCTGGGGCCAGTGCACGCCCTCGACCTCGGCGAGGTCGCCGGCGTCGGGCTCGCCGTCACCGACGCCGTCGCCCTGCCCGACGGCCGGGAGCTGCTGTCCGCGGCCGCGGAGGACACGCCGAACGCCGTCGACGACGGCCCGGTGGTGGCCACGGCGCTGGTCCTGGCCGAGCACGGGCGGGTGCTCGACATCGCGCCGGTGCCGGAGGTGGACGGCCGGGTCGCGAAGGTCGAGGGCCTGGCGCTGCGCGGCGTGGACGGCGACCGGGTGCGCCTGCTGGCGGTGGTCGACGCCGACGACCCGGGGCTCGCCTCGCCGCAGGTCGAGCTCACCGTGAGCCTGGGCTGACCCCTGGGTGCGGGAGGCGGGAGTCGAACCCGCACGCCCGAGGGCACCAGATCCTAAGTCTGGCGTGGCTGCCGTTACACCACTCCCGCGTGGCCGCCGAGTCTAGGTCGCATCCGGGGGCGCATCGCCCGCGCGGGTGCCGCTGATCGCCGGAACGGGCCGGTCGGCGCGGTGTCTGGCAGGCTGTCGCCGTGCCTCGCGACCCTCGAGAGATCCAGCTGGAGATCGACGCCGCCCGTGAGTCGCTGGCGGCCACCCTGGACCAGTTGGCGTACCGGAGCAGCCCGACGCGGCTGCGCGCCCAGGGGCAGGCCGCCGTCGTGCGCTTCCTGCAGTCGACGGCGGGGCGCGCCACCGTCGGCGCGCTCGGCCTGCTGGTGACGCTGGTCGTCGTGCAGAAGGCCCGGCACCGCAACGACTGAGCCGCACCGTGCGCCCGCCGCGCCGCGACCCGGTCGGCCCGGGTCAGGAGTCCGTGTGGGACTACCCGCGCCCGCCGTCGGCGGAGGTGACGCCGCGCCGCGTCGTCGTCGAGCTGGGCGGGCGGGTGGTCGCGCGGACCGGCCGCGCGGTGCGGGTCTGCGAGACCAGTCACCCGCCGGTCTACTACGTGCCCCGCGAGGACGTCGCCCCCGGCGTGCTCGAGCGGGCCGCCGGGTCGTCGTGGTGCGAGTGGAAGGGGCGGGCCACCTACTGGGACGCCGTCGTCGACGGGCGGCGGTACCCGGCGGTCGGCTGGTCCTACGAGGACCCGGCCCCGGGCTACGAGCACCTGCGCGGCGCGGTGGCGTTCTACCCGAGTCGGGTGGACCGGGCGCTGGTCGACGGCGAGCAGGTGCGCGCGCAGGCGGGGGACTTCTACGGCGGCTGGATCACCGCGGACGTCGTCGGCCCGTTCAAGGGCAAGCCGGGCACGCTCGGCTGGTGAGCGTCAGCTCCGGCGGACCAGCGGGAGCACCACGGTCTCGAGCACGGCGTCGGCATAGGCCGCGTCCACCGGCTCGCGGGTGACCAGCCAGCGCTGCACGAGCAGCGCGGTGGTGGCCTCGGCGGGGATCGACTGCGGCAGCCCGGGCCCCACCTCGCCGCGCGCCTGGGCGCGGTTCCACACCTCGTCGTAGGCCCGCCGCCAGACGGCCAGCGGGCCCTCGCGGAACGCCTCGATCAGCGCCGGCTCGTGCTGCATCGCCGCGAGCAGCGAGCGGGTGGCCGCCCCGACCGGGCTGGCCATCATCTCCACCATGCGGTGCACGAGCTGGCGCAGGTCGCCCTCGAGCGACCCGGTGTCGGCGGTGACCGTCCACGCCCGGTTCAGGTCGGAGACGGTGTCGACGACGAGGTCCTGCTTGGTGCGCCAGCGGCGGTAGATGGTCGCCTTCCCGACGCCGGCCTCCGCGGCCACGGCGTCCATGGTCAGCGCGCCGTACCCGACCTCCCCGAGCAGCCGGAGGATGGCCGCGCGGATGACGTCGTCGCGGCTGGGGTCCCGTGGTCGGCCGCCGCGGCCTGTGCGCGTCGGCGGCTCGGTGATCACAGCAGCCATGCAGCGACAGTAGGGCCTCCGCGCCGCGTGCAGGCAGGTCCGCGGCGCGGCATCCTGAACGGTCGGACCTCGTCCGCGCGCCTGCCCGCCCCGGCCGGGCGGGTCGGTCATCCTGCTGCGCGTGGGGAGTCCGATCGGCGCGGCGCGGCGGCGCGAGCAGTGGCCCCTGCCCGAGGCCGCGACCCGCGTGCTGCTGGCGACCGCGGAGGAGAACGTGCTGCCCGCCGTGGCCGCCGTCGCCCGGTCGGCCGGGCTGTCGGTCTTCGCCGCCCCCGGTCTGCTCGACCTGTCCGACGAGCGCGACGGCGTCGGGGTGGAGGTCTTCTTCGACCGGCTCTCCCGCGCGCTGACCGGTGCCGAGGCCGAGGCCGTGCGGGTGGCCACCGACCCGGCCAACGAGTACACCGCGCTGACCCTCGGCCTGCTCACCGCGCCGACCCTGGCGCAGGAGCTGGCCCGCCGCGGGGTGACCGCCGAGGTCGGCGTGCTCGCCGAGGCCGAGCTGTGGTCGGCGTACCAGCCGATCGTGGCGCTGGCCGACCGCGCCGTCGTCGCCCACGAGGCGCTGCTGCGCGGCGACTCCGACGGCCGCACCGTCGACGGCGGGGACCTGTTCTTCGTCGCCGACTCCGCGGGCTGGCTGACCCGGCTGGACCGGGTCGGCCGCGAGTGCGCCATCGCCGGCGCCGCGGGCTGGCTGGGGAGCGCCGACCTGTTCGTCAACACCCGGCCCACCTCGGTGCTGCACCCCGACGCCGACCTCGCCAGCACCGTCGAGGCGCTGGAGGCCGCGGGGCTGGAGCCGGGGCAGCTGGTGCTGGAGGTGGGGGAGCGGGCCGCCGTCGCCGACCGCGGGCACCTGCTCGCCGTCCTCGAGTCCTACCGCGAGCGCGGCTGGCGGGTGGCCCTCGACGAGGTGGCCGCCGGGTGGTCCAGCCGTTCGCTGCTCGACGTCGTCCGGCCCGACGTCGTCAAGCTCGGCCGGGCGCTGGTGTCCGCGCTGCCCGACGACGGCGCCCGCGCGGTGGTGCGCACGGTGACCGAGCACGCGCACCGGCTCGGGGCGGTCGTCGTCGCGGAGGGGGTGGAGACCGAGCAGGTGGCCGCGGAGGTGGCGGCGCTGGGCGCCGACCTCGCGCAGGGCTGGCTGTTCGGCCGGCCCGCCGCGCCCGCCGGCGCCGTCGAGCCGGCGGGCCTCAGCCCAGTCCCCATCCCGTGAGCACCGGGCGCGCGTGCTCGTGCCCGAGCACGCCGTAGGCGCCGGCCGGCAGCGCGAACAGCGCTCCCGCGGCGGGCTCGAGGCCCAGCCAGCGCGCGGTGAGGACCCGCAGCACGTGCCCGTGCGCGACGAGGGCGACGTCGCCGTCGTCGAGCCGGGCCCGCGCCCGGTCCAGCACCCGGTCCACCCGCTCGCCGACCTGCTCGAGGGTCTCGCCGGGGGTCTCGCCCGCCACCACCGGGTCGCGCCAGACCGACCACTCGCGGCCGAGCTCCTCGCTGATCTCGGCGGTGGTGCGGCCCTCGTAGCCGCCGTAGTCGAGCTCGACGAGGTCCTCGTCGACGGCGGTGGCGGTCAGCCCGGCCAGCTCGGCGGTGCGCCGGGCGCGCTGCCGGGGACTCGTCCACACCTCGACGACGTGCCGCTCGGCCAGCGCCGGGGCCAGGGAGCGGGCCCGCTCCTCGCCCTCGGGCAGCAGCGGCAGGTCGGTCACGCCGGTGTGCTGGCCGCTCTTGCTCCACTCGGTCGCGCCGTGCCGCAGCACCAGGATCTCGCCCATCGCCGTCCTCTCGCTCGCCGTGTCGCCGGTCACACCGCCGGCGCGCCGGGAAGACCGGCGCGGACCGCCGTGCTGGCGGGGTGCGGGACCCCGGGCAACCGGCCCGGGGCACACGCACCGGGAGGGTCCATGACCGCCACCGCACCTGCCGACACCTTCGCCATCGGCGGCGACCTCACCGTCCACCGGCTCGGCTACGGCGCCATGCAGCTGCCCGGCCCGGGCGTCTGGGGCGAGCCGGCCGACCGCGACGCCGCTCTCCGGGTGGTCCGCGCCGCCGTCGAGCAGGGCGTCGACCTCATCGACACCGCCGACTCCTACGGGCCGTTCGTCAGCGAGCAGGTCATCGCCGAGGCGCTGCACCCGTACCCGGAGGGCCTGGTCATCGCCACCAAGGCCGGCCTGACCCGCCAGGGCCCGGGCATCTGGACGCCGGTCGGGCGCCCGGCCTACCTCAAGCAGCAGGTCGAGCTGTCGCTGCGCCACCTGCGGGTGGAGCGCATCGACCTCATCCAGCTGCACCGCATCGACGCCGAGGTGCCGCTGGCCGACCAGCTCGGCGCGTTCAAGGAGCTGCAGGACGAGGGCAAGGTCCGCCACATCGGCGTCTCCGAGGTCTCGGTCGAGGAGCTGCAGGCGGCGCGCGAGATCGTCGACGTCGTCAGCGTCCAGAACCTCTACAACCTGACCAACCGGCAGTCGCAGGACGTCCTGGACCACGCCACCGCCCACGGGATCGCGTTCATCCCGTGGTTCCCGATCGCGACCGGCGACCTCGCCGCCCCGCACAGCCCGGTGGCCGACATCGCCCGCGAGCTGGACGCCACCCCGGCGCAGGTCGCGCTGGCCTGGCTGCTGCAGAAGTCCCCGGTGGTGCTGCCCATCCCCGGCACGAAGTCGGTGGACCACCTCACCGAGAACATGGGCGCGGCGCGGCTGACGCTCTCCGACGAGGACATGGCCCGCCTGGACGCCCTGGCGTAGGCACTGCCCGGTCGTGCCCCGGTCCGCCGCGTGCGGGCCGGGGCACGCGCGCGTTCAGCGCCAGCGGTCCAGCGGGACGGGGACACGGCGGCGGGACGCCCCGGCCGGTCCCCGCACCGGGTGTGCCGCAGCCCGCGGCCGGGGGGCCTCCTCGGGCGCCGGGGCCGGCAGGCCCGCCGCCGCGAGCAGCGACCCGACGGGGAGGGGCTGCGTGGGGCGCGGGTCGGTTCCGGACTCCGGGGCCGGCCGCGGCAGGGGGCGTACCGGGTCGGCGCCGGTGAGCGGGCCGTCGAGCTCGAGGACGCCGGCGAGGCCGGCCTCGGCCACCTGGCGCCGGGTGGCCGCGGGCGCGCCGACCACCCGGCACCGCCGGCCGGCGGCGCTGAGGGTGTCGCTGAAGCCGGCGAGGGTCCGCAGCGCCGCGCGGTCGTGGAAGCGGGCGCCGGCCACGTCGACGACGACGCTGGGGGTGCCGTGCTCGGCGGCGCGGGTCAGGCCCGCGGCCAGGCGGGGGAGGGTCGGGCGGCCGGCGTCGCCGGTCAGGCGGACGACGACCTGGCCCGGTGCGGGCACGACGGCGACGGAGAGGTGCACGAGGGCTCCCGGGGGGAGGACACGGCGCCGCTGGTTCGGGTGCCGTCCGTGACGCTAGTGCCGCTGACCGTGACCGGCAACGGGGTGTGTCCGGACGACGACGTTCCGTTCGCGCGTGTCCGTAACACCGTCGGTGCGGTGTTGCACCCCCGGCTCGTCGGGAGGCCGCCCGGGGCGGCACCATGGGGCCGTGGACGCCGAGGACTTCACGCAGATCCGGGACGCGGTTCGCCAGCTGGTGCGGGAGGTGGTCGTCCCGCGCGAGGAGGAGATCGACCTCGACGACCGCATTCCCGAGGAGCTGCGCGGCGCGGCGGCGGAGATGGGCCTGTTCGGCTACGCGCTGCCCGAGGAGTACGGCGGCCTGGGCGTCTCCATGAGCGAGGACGTCGAGCTGGCGTTCGAGTTCGGCTACACGACGCCGGCCTTCCGGTCGCTGTTCGGCACGAACAACGGCATCGCGGGGCAGGTGATCGCGAAGTTCGGCAGCGAGGAGCAGAAGAAGGCCTACCTGCCGCGGCTGGCCGCGGGCGAGCTGATCGGCTCCTTCGCGCTCACCGAGGCCGAGGCCGGCTCCGACCCCGCGGGCCTGCGCACCAGCGCCCGCCGCGACGGCGACGGCTGGGTCCTCAACGGCGTCAAGCGCTACATCACCAACGCCCCGCTGGCCGACCTGTTCGTCGTCTTCGCCCGGACCGACCCGGAGGAGAAGGGCGGCCGCGGGATCTCCAGCTTCGTCGTCGACGCCGGGGCGCCCGGCGTCACGCTCGGCCCCAAGGACAGGAAGATGGGGCAGTCCGGGGCGTGGACCTCGGAGGTGTTCTTCGACGACGTCCACGTGCCGGCCGACGCGCTGATCGGTGAGGAGGGGCGCGGCTACTCGAAGGCGCTCACCGTGCTGTCCCGCGGCCGGCTGCACATCGCGGCGCTGTGCGTGGGGATGGCGCAGCGGGTGCTCGACGAGTCGGTCGCCTACGCCGCCACCGCCAAGCAGGGCGGCGCCCCGATCGGCCGGTTCCAGCTGGTGCAGGCGCTGATCGCCGACATGCACGCCGAGACCCTGGCGGGGAGGGCGATGGTCCGCGAGGTCGCCGCCCGCTACGACTCCGGCGAGGACACCTCGATCGGCCCCTCGTCGGCGAAGCTGTGGTGCAGCGAGATGGTCGGCCGGGCGACCGACCGCGCCGTCCAGGTGCACGGCGGGCTGGGCTACCTGCGGACCACGCCGGTCGAGCGCTTCTACCGCGACGCCCGCCTCTACCGGCTGTACGAGGGCACCAGCGAGGTGCAGCGGGTCATCGTCGGCGGCGGGCTGCTGCGCGCGGCCGGCATGCCGCGTGGCTGACGAGGGACCCTCCTGCCCCCCGCCCCTCGCCGCCGCTCGGGGCGGGTCCGTGCAGGAGGGCCGTCCCAGCCCGTCACCCGAGGAGCGGGCCGCCCGGCGGGTGGCCGTCGGCGAGCTCGGCGACGCTCTGCGCGAGCTGGTCGACGCCGCCGTCCGCACGGAGGTGCCGGAGGCCGAGCTCGAGGCGGCCGCCGCCGTCGCGCGGGAGCTGGCGGCGCGGCTGCGGGTGGCCGGCCGCGGCCTGCACGAGATCGCCCGCGTCGACGACCCCGAGACCGGCGAGCGCTGGTACAGCCCGGTGTACGGCCCGGGCAGCCCGGTGGCGCCGCCGCTGGTGGCCACCGACACCCCCGACGGGACGGCGACCGGCCGGGTCACCGTGGGCAAGGCGCACGAGGGGCCGCCCGGGCTGGTGCACGGCGGCGTGGTGGCGACACTGCTCGACCACGTCCTGGCCCGCGCGCTGCGCGCCGCCGGCCGGGGCGGGCTGACCGCGACCCTCACCGTGAAGTACCGGCGCCCGGTGCACCTCGGGGTGCCGCTGCTGGTGACCGCCGAGATGGGGGAGACCGCCGGCCGGCGCACCACCGCACACGCCCGGCTGGTGGCCGAGGACAGTCCCGAGGTGGTGCTCGCCGAGGCGGAGGGCCTGTTCGTGGCGCTGCGCGCGGAGCAGGCCGCCGACGTCTTCGCGGCCACCGGTCGCTCGGTCGGCGCCTGGACGTCACGCACCTGACCCGGCACCGCCTCCCGCGGATCACACGAAGCGTCCCTGCCGCCCGAGTCCCCGAGCGGCCCACTGCGGGACGAGCCCGGCTCAGACGCCCTTCCGACGTGAGTGCTGCTCATGGGCGGTCAGTCACGGCCCGTAGCGCTCCGGCAGGCCCCGCCACGGCGCTCCGGCGCGGGCGCCGCAGGAGCGCGTCGATCACCTGCCGGTGATCGCGCCACCGCTCACCTGTCGTCCGGTCAGGGCCGGCAGCGGCTCGATGCGGACCCGGGCCCCGTCGGTGAGCTCGTGGCGGCCGACACTCGACCACCCCCCGGCGCGGATCACCTCTCCTGGGCGTTGGCGCCCGTGGCCGGCCCCCTTGATGGAGCGGCGCTGAACGGGATGGAGCCGTCACGCCCGCACCGGGAGGATTGACGTGGGGCCGCGGGTGGGTACCTCCGAGGGTCAGCGACGGGGCGTGTTTCCGCTTTCCAGTGGGGGAGGCGTCGCAGTATGGCTCAGGAGCGTCGTGCGGCGCCGGAGCGGCGTGCGGCGGCGCGGGCCGCTGGTCCACAGCGCAGCCCCGCCCGTTCCACGCGGACCGCCGGCTCGTCGCGGACCGGCACAGCCGCAGTCCCGCGGCCGGCCGCCGGTGCTGCTCGGGCCGGGCAGATCCGTCGTGACGCCGGACACGGTCGGGACGCGCGCGCGGTCACCGGACGACGTGCCGACACCGGCACCCGCGTGGCGCAGCCACCCACCGAGCGCCGACGGCGCCCGGCGAGCGCCGAGAAGCACCTGACCGGCGGCACGCCCGAGGTGAGCCGCGAGGCCAGGGCAGACGGCGGACCGGCTCGAACCCGCGACGCCGGCCGCACCGACGACCGCACGCCGGGTTCCGGCCGGCCTCGGTCGCCATCCCGCCCCGCCCCCCGCCGCACGGGCACGGCACGGCGGTCCCGCGGTCTCGGCGCCGTCCTCTCGGCGGTGCTGCGCCGCGCCCGTGCCGCACTGGACGGGCTCGGCGCTCGTCTGGGGCGGACGGTCCGGCGCATGATCCGTCGGTTGTCACCCCGGATAGCCGAGGCCTTGCACGGCCTCGCCGGCCGCGGCAGCGGGCTACAGCGGGCCGCGTGGGCCGCCTTGCGAGCCGTCCTGACCGGCCGCAACCCGGTGCTCGCGGCGATCAAGGCCTGGTTCGCCGCGCTGAGCACGCCGATGAAGATCCTGGTGATCGGGGCGCTGGTGTTGCTCGCCGTACTCGCGCCGCTGCTGCTGTTGCTCCTCCTGCTGGCCCTCGCCATCGCCCTCGTGGTCATCGCCGTACGGGCGCGGGCCACCGCCTGAGCCCTGACCGGCCGATCCTCCTCGCCCGCGGACCCGGCGGCTCCTCCTGACAGCCCGAGGCAACGTCTCCTCCGGGCTGCGCGCCCTGCGCCGCCCTCGGCCTGCGTGGACGTCTCCGGCCGCTGACACCCGCCGGGGCGCCACGCCGGCCTGGGCGACGTCGGCCGTCGAGGGACCGGTCGAGGTGTCAGGGCGGCACCGCCGCACCCGGTACGTCAGGGGAGTCGCCGTCACGGCTGCACGTGAGCAGACTCCCTGCCGTCGACACGGTCCGCCGGGTTCGCTGGGGGACCACTGTCCCCCAGCGGCTCACTACGGGACACCTGAACTCGGCGGGCACGCCTTCTGCCACGGCGGGGACTGGGACGCCGACTTCGAGGTCAGGTGCCACTGCCCGCGACACTGGGAACAGAGGTAGACGCCCGTCGGCCGCTTGCGCTCGGCTTCCGGACTCCGCTTCTGAATGGCCCGTAGAGCCAGCAGTGCTGCCACTTGGGACGGGTAGCGCTTCTTGAGGCAGCCCGACATCTCGGTGCATCCCTCTATGCGAGGTGCTCGGCCGGCTCACATCCGGCCCGACACCGCGGCACACGCCTCATAGCGGGCGGCCACATCACTCCTGATGGAGCGCTCCAGGTCAGCATACGTGGGCGCCGAAGCCACTGCTTCGAAGCCGCCCTCCCGGCGAGCCGGCCCGGTGTCCCGTAGTGGACTCTCGGGGCGGGCACAGAGGGACCACGGCGTGTCCTGCGAATCATGTGCGCACTGCTGCTGCCGGTATCCTTGAGCGGCTCACTGAGGGACAGTCGCGCAAACCCAGTTCGGGACTCCCCGCAGGTCGTCTTGGGCTCCCGGGTCCGGTGGCATCCGACTGATCCGGCGGCTGAGTCGGTCCGCGCGCGGCGCCCCGTCCTTCGCCGCCCCACGGTCGCGACCTGTGGTCAGCCGGCGCGGGTCACTGCGCCGCGGTGTCGTGGCGGCACGGTGTCGTGGCGGCACGGTGTCGTGGCGGCGGTGTGCCGGTGCGGCATCCTGCAGCCTGGTCCGGAGGGGCGGAGGGCGATGAGCCGATCGGTGGGTGGCAGCGCGGTGCTCCGCGCGACCGGGGCTCGGCGGAGCGCCCGGCGCCCGAACCAGCGCAGGCACGTACGGATCGGGGTGCTGACGGCTGCACTCCTGGCCGGTGGCACCGGCTGCGGCGACCCGGACCTGCTCGACCCGACCGAGGATCCGCTCGCCGCCGACCGCGAGCGCGTCATCTCCTCGATGACCGAGGGCATGGCCGCAGCCGCCGACCAGCTCGGCGCCGGCGAGGTGTTGGGTACCCGCGTGGATACCTGGTGCTCAGCCGGTGAGGACACCTGGAAGTACACCGACGACCACCGCTCCACCTGCCAGATGTCGCTGTCCACCGGCTTCCCGCTTTCCACCGGCGTCGACGTCGCGCTCGGCGGCAGCCTCGAGGGGATGCTCGCCTTCGAGGAACGGATGGACGCCGCAGGATGGGGCAGCGCTGACTGGTTCCTGAGCATCAACCAACCCGGTGTCGGGGTGGAGGTGGACCACCTGCGCGAGTACGGCCTGCCGGTGACTCAGGTGACCGGTGTCCGGCTCTACAGCGCCCAGGGCAACGATGACTCGATCACCCTGTCGTTCCAGCCGGCGGCCACACCGGTCGACCCGGCCCGGCCGAGCTCGCCGGCGGGTTACTACAGGGACACCGAGGGCGCGGACTGGCAGACGGCGTGGTCGGCCGAGAGCGCCTGGCACCCATATGTGCTCGTCGGGTACGGCGACGCCGTCTTGGCCGAGCAGCCGTGGTGAGCAGCGGATCGCGCCGTTGTGACCCGCGCTGATCGCAGCGACGCGTCGGTGAGCCCTCCCGACGGCGTCACACTCGCCGCGGTCAGCCCGAGGCCGTGGCCGACCGCCACCAGCTGGCTGGTGTGTGTCCTGCTCGGCCTGGGCCTGGGCCTGGGCCTGGGCCTGGGCCTGGGCATGGCGTGTCGGCTGCCGCTGGCCTTCACCGTCGTCACGGGCTCCGCGGCCGCGATGACGACCGGCTGGGTGACGCCTGCCCCCACCCTCGTCGACGATGGCCTGTTCTCGGCGGTCTTCGCCACCGCCGCGCTGTGGGCGCTGTTCGCCCTGACGGCAGTGCCGGCGACCACGTTCCTGCGGCGACGGACACCCGTGCCGCCGCGCGCGTGGTGGAGCGTGTCCCTGCTGCTGTGGGGCGCCCCGTTCGTCGTCGCGGACGTGCTCGGCGGCCGGATGGCACCTGACTGCACCGCGGCGGTGCGCGCAGCGCTTCAGTGGTGCGCGTGCACACCGCATCGTGTTCGGACCTCGACCGGCACACGGAGACCGCCCCGTAGGGCCGTGTCACCTCAGGCCGGCAGGGCTGGCACCCAGTTCACGTACCGGCGACCCCGCCACGTGTTCGATCATGGGTTCGAACGGGCAGGGGAGCAAGTCTGTGGATGGTGAAGTGCCTGGCCACGGGCCTGTTCAGCCCGGGCGGTGGTCCGGCACGTTGGACGGGTCGCCGCCCGGGTCGTGCTCCTTGCCGCCGGTCGCGGCCAGCAGCGGGCCGGGGCCACCTTCGCCGCGGCCGAGGGCGGCCACGAACTGACGCAGGGAGTCGTCGCCGCGGTAGGCCGGCTGCCAGTCCAGCTGGGTGCGGGCGCGGGCGGTCTCGAGCACCGGCGACTTCAGGGCGAGGTCCAGCCAGCCCGGCTCGGTGGGCACCAGGCGCGCGTGGAAGGCCGCGCTCAGCCCGGCGCGCAGCACCGTCGCCGGCACCGGGATCCGGGTGGTGCCGAGCGCGCGGGCGATCCCGTCGGCGTCGAGAGCCGGGTCGGCGGAGAGGTTGAACGGGCCGGGGGCGCGCCGGTCGAGCATGCGGGTGATGGCGTCGGCGACGTCGTCGGCGTGGATGAAGCCGACCCGCAGCGACGGCAGGGGCAGCGGCAGCAGCGAGGCCACCTGCCCGGGCACCAGCCGGGCGGCGCCGAGCAGCAGCGGCCCGAGGAAGTAGCGGCCGATCTCGCTGGCCGCCTCCGGCTGCAGGACCAGGGTCGGGCGGACGACGGTCAGCGTGACGTCCCTCCTCCGCCCGACCACCTCGCGCACCACCCGCTCGGCCTCGGACTTCTGCCGGCTGTACTGCGAGCTCGGGATGCCGGTGACCGGCCAGTCCTCGGTCACCGGCCGGTCCCCGGCCCCGGCGGCGTAGGCGCCGAGCGAGGACATGTGCACGACGTGCCTGACCCCCGCCGCCACCGCGGCGCGCACCACCCGGCGGGTGCCGTTGACGTTCGCCTCGTGCAGCGCGTCCGGCTTGCGGCCCGGCTGCAGCACCCAGGCCAGGTGGACGACGGCGTCGACGTCCTCGAGCAGGTTGGTCAGCGCCTGCTCGCTGGAGGTCTCGCCGAGGTCGGCGGTGTACCAGGTGACGGAGTCGTAGGGTGCGGTGTCCGGCGGCTGCCGGCGGGCCAGACCGCGGACCTCGGCCACCCCGCTGCCCGGGGCGGTCAGCCGCCGCAGCAGTGCCGTCCCGACGTTGCCGCTCGCGCCGGTGACGGCGACCCGGAGGCCCTTCAGGTGGTCGCGGGGGAGATCAGCCATGCCCCGCCGCTACCCGCGCTGCCGCGAGGCAACCGGGGTGGCCGGCCCCGAGGCGGCCGCCGCGCCGGAGCGCAGACCCAGTGACACCGCCGCGACGACGAGCAGTGCCCCCGCGGCCACCCAGAACCCGGTCGCGGTGCCCAGGGCGTCGGCCAGCCGCAGCACCAGCAGGCTGGCGAGCAGGCCGCCGACCTGCAGCGTCAGCGACGACGCCGACAGCGCGGTCGCCCGCTGCCCGGCGGCCACCCGCGCGTGCAGCGCGTCCTTCCACAGCGGCCACGCCGCGGCGTTGCCCACGTAGAAGACGGTGAACAGCCCGCCCAGCGCCGGCGGCCCGC
This sequence comes from Geodermatophilus arenarius, assembly GCF_042654585.1. Classification (NCBI taxonomy): domain Bacteria; kingdom Bacillati; phylum Actinomycetota; class Actinomycetes; order Geodermatophilales; family Geodermatophilaceae; genus Geodermatophilus; species Geodermatophilus arenarius. Next base: position 438,974 of record NZ_JBHSGR010000001.1, on the reverse strand, counting down.
CGAGGGGCACGACCGCGACGGCGAGCGCGCCGAGCAGCCCCGGCCCGGCCGCCGCCGCGCCCGCCGACCTGCGCGCCGCCCGGCGGGCGAGCGGCGCGAGCAGCGCCCCGACCCCGGCCGCCGCGTACGACACCGCCATCACCACGCCGAACACCGCGGCGCCCTCGGCGTCGTCGCCGGTGAGCGCGGCGACGTGCAGCGGCCCCACCAGCTCGAGCGTGCTCAGCGTGCAGCCGACCAGCAGCGAGATCGCCAGCAGCCGGCGCAGCACCCGGTCGCGGACGACCAGCCGCGCGGTGTCGCGGACGACCGCGGGCACCTCCCGGACGCCGGCGCGCAGGGCGGCCACCCCCGCGTGCCGCGCGGGACCCACCGGGACGACGAGCGCCGCGACGGCGGCCACCGACAGCAGGGCGACCCCCGTGGCGGCCAGCACCGGCAGCACGAGCACCGCGTCGCCCGAGCCGTCGGCCACCAGGGGCAGCAGCCCGCCGAGCACCGCGCCCAGGCACAGGCCGGCCCCGTCGGCGGCGCCCGCGCGGGACAGGCCCGGGGTCACGTCCGCGGACGGGTCGGCGGCGCGGACGGCGTCGACGTACCAGGCCTCCAGCGGCCCGGAGTCCAGCGCCCGGCCGACGCCCTTGAGCGCCCACGCCACCGCGAACGCCGCGACGGAGTGCGCGAGGGCGGAGGTGACCAGCCCGGCGGCGGTCATCAGCCCGGACAGCACGAGCACCTGCCGGGTGCCGATCGCGTCGGCCAGCCCGCCGGTGGGCAGCTCCAGCAGGAGGGTGACCAGCGAGTAGACGGCGACGACGACGCCGACGTCGGCCGGCGACAGCCCGCGGGAGGCGGCCAGCAGCACGGACACCGGCGCGGCGAGCCCGATCGGCAGCCAGCGCAGCGCGGTCAGCCCGACGAAGCGGCGACCGGCGGAGCGCACGGTCAGCGGCGCGCTCACGCCGGGTCCTCGGTGAGCGGGAACAGGTCCAGCAGGACGTGCACCAGCGGCTGACCGGGCTCCTCGCGCTCGGCCCGCCAGCGGGCGAGCACGCCGTTGAGCTCCTCGGCGAGCGCCGCGGTGGCCTCCGGCGACAGGTGCAGCGCCCAGTCGTTGAGCGAGACGGCGTCGCGCCAGACGGGCTCGAGGGCCTCCCGCTGCTCGGCGTGCGCGGCGAGCATCCGGCGCTGCCGGCCCAGCGACTGGTGGGTCAGCTCCTCGACGACCTCGCGGCCGCCGGGCTGGGTGACCAGGTCCTCGGTGCGCCAGCGGGTGCTGCGGTGCCGGGCGCGCCACCAGCGCTCCCGCGCGGTGCCCTGGCCGGCCACCTCCTCGACGAAGCCGAGGTCCGCGAGCTGGCGCAGGTGGTAGCTGGTCGTCCCGCTGCTCTCGCCCAGGCGCTGGCCCAGCCGGGAGGCCGTGGACGGCCCCTCCGACCGCAGCAGGGCGAGCAGCCCGGTGCGGATCGGGTGCGCCAGCGCCCGCAGCGTCCGCGGGTCGGTGACGTCGACGGTCTCCTCGGGGGCGGTGTCGGACACGCCGCCAGACTAGGGATGCAGAGACCTCTTTGCAAAGAGGTCTCTGCATCCGGTGGTGTCAGCCGTCGGAGTCCTCGCCGTCGGTGGCGTCCTCGACCTCCTGCTCGGCCTCGTCGACGCCCTCCTCGACGTTCTGCTGCACGTCGTCGTCCACGACGTCGGAACCGCAGGCGGCGACGGTCCACGGGGACGCGGCGAGGGCGAGGCCGACGGCGGCCAGGCGCCAGCTGCGGCGGCGGGGCGTGGTGGCGGGCGACATGGTGGCTCCCTGGGGTCGGGGGTGGGGGCACGGGGTGCCCCGGACGGGCGGCGTCCATGCGCCCGGGCCCGCCGCCCGGGGTGATTGACAGCCCGCGACCGGCGGGGCGAGGCTCGCGGCCACAGGCATCCGCCGACGTCGCCGGGCCTCGGAGCAGCGCACTCCCGCTGCCCGGCACCGGTGGGGGATCGAGGTGGCGCTCAGGTGACGTCCCGGGTGCGGCCGACCCCGGCGGAGGGCCTGCGGATGGGCACCCCGCAGGGGCGGTGGGTGCTGCTGACCACCGTCCTGGGCTCCAGCCTGGCGCTGCTGGACAGCACGGTGGTCAACGTGGCCCTCGAGCGCATCGGGGCCGACCTCGGCGCCGGGTTCACCGGGCTGCAGTGGACGGTGAACGCCTACACCCTCACCCTCGCCTCGCTGATCCTGCTCGGCGGCTCGCTGAGCGACCGATTCGGCCGGCGGCGCGTGTTCGTCGTCGGCGTCGTCTGGTTCGCCGCCGCGTCGCTGCTGTGCGGGCTGGCGCCGGACACCGGGACGCTCGTCGTCGCCCGCGCGCTGCAGGGGGTCGGGGGAGCGCTGCTGACCCCGGGCAGCCTGGCGATCATCTCGGCGTCCTTCGCCGGGGAGGACCGGGCCGCGGCGGTGGGCGCCTGGTCGGGGCTGGGCGGGGTGGCCGGCGCGGTCGGGCCCTTCGTCGGCGGCTGGCTGGTCGAGTGGAGCTGGCGGGCGGTCTTCCTGGTCAACCTGCCGGTGGCCGCGGTGATCGTGGTCGTCGCGGCCCGGCACGTGCCCGAGACCCGCGACCCCGCCGCCGCACCGGGCCTGGACTGGACCGGGACCGTCCTGGTGGTCGTCGGCCTCGGCGGGCTCACCTACGCCCTCACCGCCGCCGGCGGACCCGCCCCCGGGCCGGCGGTCTGGGCCTGGGGGGTCGCCGCGGTGGTCGCGCTGGCCGCCTTCGTCGCCGTGCAGCGCCGCTCCCGCCACCCGCTGGTGCCGCCCGTGCTCTTCCGCAGCGTCCAGTTCACCTCCGCCAACGTGGTGACGCTGCTGGTCTACGCCCCGCTCGGGGTCGTCTTCGTGCTGCTGGTGCTGCAGCTGCAGGTCGTGTCCGGCTACAGCCCCCTGCTGGCCGGGACCGCGCTGCTGCCGGTCACCGTGCTCATGCTGCTGTTCTCCTCGCGGGTCGGCGCCCTCGCCCAGCGGATCGGGCCGCGGCCGCTGATGACCTCCGGGCCGCTGCTGTCGGCCGCGGGCCTGCTGCTGATGCTGCGGATCGGCGAGGACGCCTCCTACCCGCTCGACGTCCTGCCGGCCACCGTCGCGTTCGGCGCCGGGCTGACCCTGCTGGTCGCCCCCCTCACCGCGACCGTCCTCGACTCCGCCGACGACCGCTACGCCGGCGTCGCGTCCGGGGTCAACAACGCCGTCGCGCGGGCCGCCAGCCTGCTCGCGGTGGCCGTCGTCCCGGTCGTGGCGGGCATCGGCGGGGACGACTACACCGACCCCGCCGCCTTCGGGTCCGGCTTCCGGACGGCGGTGCTCGTCTGCGCCGCGCTGCTGGTCGCGGGCGCGCTCGTCGCCCTCGCCGGGATCCGCCGGCCGCTGCGCACGGCGGAGCCCGGACCCGGCGGGCGGCTGCCGGTCGAGGAGTACGCGCACTGCAACGTCGAGGGCCCGCAGCTGCACCCGCGCGAGCCCGTGGGCTCCCGCCCGGCCCGCGGGGGCGGTCCCCGCGGCCCCGAACCCCTGGAGGACCAGTGACCCAGGCCCCCGAGGCCGCCGGGCGGGCCCGGCCCGTCCTGCTCACCGTCGACGACGACCCCGGGGTGTCCCGGGCGGTCGCGCGCGACCTGCGCCGCCACTACGGCGAGCGGTTCCGGGTGGTCCGCGCCTCCTCCGGCGAGGAGGCGCTCGGGGCGCTGCGGGAGCTCAAGCTGCGCGGGGACCGGGTGGCGGCGGTGCTCGCCGACTACCGGATGCCCGGGATGAACGGCATCGAGTTCCTCGAGCAGGCGATGGACCTGTTCCCCCGCGCGCGCCGCGCGCTGCTCACCGCGTACGCCGACACCGACGCCGCCATCCAGGCGATCAACCTCGTCGACGTCGACCACTACCTGCTCAAGCCGTGGGAGCCGCCGGAGGAGAAGCTCTACCCGGTCGTCGACGCCATGGTCGCGTCCTGGGAGGCCAGCCCCGACACCGCCGTCGAGGACGTCAAGCTGGTCGGCCACCACTGGTCGGCGCCGTCGTTCGCCGCCCGCGACTTCCTGGCCCGCAACGCCGTCCCGTACCGCTGGTACAGCGTCGAGGAGCCCGAGGGACGGCGGCTGCTCGCCGCGGCCGGCGCGGGTCCCGACGACGTCCCGGTCGTGGTGCCGCCGGGCGGGGAGGCCCTGCTGGCGCCGACCGAGGCGGAGCTCGCCGCCGCGGTCGGCCTCACGGTCGAGCCGAGCACCGACTTCTACGACCTCGTCGTCGTGGGCGGGGGTCCGGCCGGGCTCGGCGCCGCCGTCTACGGCGCCTCCGAAGGGCTGCGGACGGTGCTGGTCGAGCGGCAGGCCACCGGCGGGCAGGCCGGGCAGAGCAGCCGGATCGAGAACTACCTCGGCTTCCCCGACGGCGTCTCCGGCGGGCAGCTGGCCGAGCGGGCCCGGCGGCAGGCCATCCGGTTCGGCACCGAGGTGCTCACCGCCCGCAAGGTGACCGCGCTCGAGGTCCGCGGCTCGGCCCGGGTGGTGCACTTCGCCGACGGCGGCAGCATCGCCGCGCACGCGGTCGTGCTGGCCACCGGCGTCGCCTACCGGACGCTGCCGGCCGCGGGCGCCGACGGGTTCACCGGCCGCGGCGTCTACTACGGCTCGGCGCTGACCGAGGCTGAGGCCTGCGCCGACCAGCCCGTGTACGTCGTCGGCGGGGCGAACTCGGCCGGGCAGTCGGCGGTGTTCTTCTCCCGGCACGCCAGCTGCGTCACGCTGGTGGTCCGCGGCTCCTCGCTGGAGACGTCCATGTCGCACTACCTGGTGCAGCAGCTGGCCGCGATCCCGAACGTCGTCGTCCGGACCGGCACCACCGTGACCGCCGTGCTGGGCGACGACCACCTGGAGCAGGTCGAGCTCACCGACCGCTCCGGCCGGGTGGAGACCGTGCCCACGTCGCACCTGTTCGTCTTCATCGGCGCCGAGCCGCGCACCGACTGGCTCGACGGCGTCCTCGCCCGGGACGAGCGCGGGTTCGTGCTCACCGGCCCGGAGCTGCTCGTCGACGGCGAGCGGCCACCGGGCTGGCGGCTGCAGCGCGACCCGTTCTTCCTCGAGTCCAGCGTCCCGGGCGTGTTCGTCGCCGGCGACGTCCGCGCGCAGTCGGTGAAGCGGGTGGCCTCCGCCGTCGGCGAGGGCGCCATGGCGGTCACGCTGGTGCACCGCTACCTGGAGGAGCGGTGACCGCGCCCGCCCGCCTGGAGCCCGCGCGGCTGCGCGAGCTGTTCCTGTTCGCCGACCTCGACGAGGCGCAGCTGGCGTGGGTGTCGGAGACCGGCGACGTCGTCGCGTTCCCCGCCGGCAGCGACGTCTCCACGGAGGGCGAGCCGGCCGAGTGCTTCTACGTGCTCCTCACCGGCACCCTGCGGATGGTCCGGCGCGTGGGGCGCGACGAGGTGGAGACCGTGCGCACCGACCAGCCGGGCGTGTACAGCGGCGCGGTGCAGTTCTACCTCGGCGACCAGGTCCCGCAGGTCTACCCGGCGACGGTGCGCGCGGTCACCGACTGCACCTTCCTGGCGCTGCCCGCGGCCGAGTTCGCCGCGGTGTTCCGCCGCTGGTACCCGATGGCCGTCCACCTGCTGCAGGGCCTGTTCCTGGGCACGCGCAACTCCGAGGAGCTGGTCGGCCAGCGGGAGCGGCTGCTGGCGCTGGGCAAGCTGACCGCGGGGCTCACCCACGAGCTCAACAACCCGGCCGCGGCCGCGTCCCGGGCCACCGCGGCGCTGCGCGAGCGGGTCGCGGGCATGCGGCACAAGCTCGCGCTGCTGGCCGACGGCACCTTCGACGGCTCGCAGCTGCGCCGGCTGACCGAGCTGCAGGAGCGGTTCGTCGCGGGCATCGGCAGCGCGGTCGAGCTGAGCGCGCTGGAGCGGTCGGACCGGGAGGACGAGCTCGGCGACTGGCTCGAGGACCACGACGTCGACCGGCCGTGGGAGCTGGCGGCGGTGTTCGTCCCGGCCGGGCTGGACACCGAGTGCCTGGAGGCGGTCGCCGGCGCCGTCGACGCCGACTTCCTCGAGCCGGCGCTGCGCTGGCTGGGCTACACCGTCGAGACCGAGATGCTGCTCGCCGAGATCCTCGACAGCACCTCGCGGATCTCCCACCTGGTCGGCGCGGCCAAGCAGTACTCGCAGGTCGACCGCACGCCGCACCAGCTCACCGACCTGCACGCCGGGCTGGACGCGACGCTGGTCATGCTCAGCGCGAAGACCGGCCCGGGCATCCGCGTGGTCAAGGAGTACGACCGCGCGGTGCCGCCGGTCCCGGCCTACGCCGCCGAGCTCAACCAGGTGTGGACCAACCTCGTCGACAACGCGCTCGACGCCATGGCGGGGGAGGGCACGCTCACCCTGCGCACCGCCGTCGACGGTGACTCCGCCGTCGTCGAGGTCGCCGACACCGGCCCGGGCATCCCGGAGCCGGTGCGGCGCCGGGTGTTCGAGCCGTTCTTCACCACCAAACCGGTGGGCCACGGCACCGGCCTCGGGCTCGACGTCGCCTGGCGGATCGTCACCAACCGGCACGGCGGGGTGATCAAGGTCCGCTCGGAGCCGGGGAACACCCGGTTCGTGGTGCGGCTGCCGCTGTCCGAGCCGCCGGCGGGCTGAGGCGTCCGCGTCCGCCGGCGGCCGCCCCGTCCGGGCGGGAGGGGTGTCGCCCGGACGGGGAAGCGCGGAGGTCAGCCGGTGATGGCGATCCGGCGCGGCCTGGCCTGCTCGGCCTTGGGCACGCGGACGGTGAGCACGCCGTCGGACAGCGTGGCGGTGACGTGCTCGGCGTCGACGTCGCCGGGCAGGGTCACGGAGTAGGAGAACCGGCCGACGCGGCGGTTCGTGCGGCGCAGGATGCCGGTGCGCTCCCTCTGCTTCACCTCACCGGCCACGGTCAGCCTGCGGTCGCTGAGCTCGATGTCGACGTCGTCCCGGGTCACGCCCGGCAGCTCGATCTCGACCGACCAGGCGTCCTCGGTCTCCTCGACGTCGGCGAGCGGGGACCAGCGGTCGACGGCGCCGCCGAACCCCTCGGTCCAGAGCCGGTTCACCCGCTCGTAGAGGTCCTCGAGCTCGCGGAAGGGGTCCCAGGTCGCGACGTCCCGGGAGGACTCCCGGGAGCTGAGGGGACGGGACGACGAACGGACGGGCAGGGTCATCGTGGTGTCCTCCTCTCGACTCGGTGGTGGTCCGTCCGTCTGCTGGAACCTGTAGTGGTCGCTGGAGATTCCCGGCCGGGTCAGGAGGCGCCGCGGACGTGCGCGGCCACCATGTCGGCGGTGCGCTCGGCGGCGAGCTCGGGGATCCAGTGCGGCACGTCCTCGAGCACCTCCAGCCGGTAGGGCCCGGTCACGTGGTCACGGGTCCTCTCGGTGGCGGCGCGGCCGAGGAAGGTGTCGCCGGTGCTCCACACGTGCAGGGTCGGCACGGTCACCTCCCCGACGGTGTCGCGGGCGGCGAGGGGCACGGCCCGGTACCAGGCCAGGGCGCTCGACAGCGCGCCCGGCTCGCGCATCCGGGAGACGTAGCGCTCGACGACGTCCGGGGGCAGGCCGCCGTTCTCCAGCACGCCGCGCAGCGCCCGCCCGTCACCGGCGAGCAGCAGCCGCTCGGGCAGGACGGGGAGCTGGAAGAGGGCCATGTACGACGAGCGCAGCCCCTGGTCGCTGGTGAGCACCGCCCGCCCGACCGCGGCCGGGTGCGGGGTCGACAGGGAGGTCAGCGTGCGCACCCTGTCCGGGTGCCAGGCCCCCAGCGCCCACGCGACCGCGCCGCCCCAGTCGTGCCCGACGACGTGCGCCCGCTCGAGCCCGGCGGCGTCGAGCAGCGCCAGGACGTCGCCGGTCACCGCGCGCAGCCGGTAGGCCGAGCGCCCGGGCGGCCGGGCGCCGGGGCTGTAGCCGCGCTGGTCGAGGGCCAGGGTGCGCAGCCCGGCGGCGTGCAGCAGCGGCGCCATCCGGTCGAAGGCGCTCGCGTCCTGCGGGAAGCCGTGCAGGAGCACCACCGGCTCCCCGTCGGACGGGCCGCCGTCGTGCACGTCGAAGGTGAGGCCGTCGTTCTGGCACCGCTCCATGCCCTCCCCCTGCCCGCCCGGCGGCTGCCGGAACCCCCGGCGTCGGGGAGGATGGGGCGGTGACGGTGACCGCGGCGGAGCTGATCGTGCTGGTCGACGACGACGGGACGCCGATCGGCACCCTGCCCAAGCCGCTGGTGCACCACGGCGAGACGCCGCTGCACCGGGCGTTCTCCGCCTATCTCTTCGCCGACGACGGGCGGCTGCTGGTCACCCGCCGCGCCGAGGACAAGCAGACCTTCCCGGGCATGTGGACCAACACCGTCTGCGGCCACCCCGGCCCCGGCGAGGACGACGGCGCCGCGATCGCCCGCCGCGCCGGCCAGGAGCTCGGCCTGCGGGTCGCCGACCTGCGCCCGGCGCTGCCCGGCTACCGCTACCGCGCCGAGTTCCGCGGCGTCGTCGAGAACGAGGTCTGCCCGGTCTACCTGGGCCGCTTCACCGGCACGCCCGACCCCGACCCGCGCGAGGTGGGGGAGTGGGAGCTGCTGGAGTGGACGGCGTTCCGCCGCCGCCAGGAGGACTCCGAGCGCGACGAGTGGTCGCCCTGGTGCCGCGAGCAGGCGCGCCTGATCGAGCAGGCCGGGCTGGTCCCGAGGAGCCGTTGACGCGCGGGAGGCGGTAGCCGGCAGGACACGGACGGTGGCGGGCGCGCCCGCCCGCTCGTGTCGCTGCGCCGGACACGCGGGGGCGCCCTCCTAGCGTCCGCCGCGTGGACCGCCGGGGCTTCCTCCTCCTGCTCGCCACCGGACTCGCCGGGGCCGCCGTCGGGCGCGGCGCCGCCGAGATGGACCTGGGGGCACCGGACCTCGTCGCCCCGCCGCCCGCCGCGGCGGCCACCCCCACCGGCCCGGGCGGCCTGGTCGCCGTCCCGGCACCGGCCGGCGTGGTCGAGGAGATCCCCGGCAGGGGCAACCAGCTGGCCCTGACCATCGACGACGGCAGCAACGGCGAGGTGGTCGCGGCGCTGGTCACCCTCGTCCGCGAGACCGGCACCCGGCTGACGTTCTTCCCCAACGGCAGCTACCGCACCTGGGGCGACAACGCCCGCGACCTGTGGCCGCTGATCGAGTCCGGCGAGGTCGCGTTCGGCAACCACACCTGGTCGCACCCGGACCTCACCACCGTCTCCGACGCCGAGGTGGCCGAGGAGCTGCGGCGCAACCAGGAGTTCATGCGCCGCACCCTCGGCGTCACCGACACCCCGTTCTGGCGGCCGCCGTTCGGGTCGCACGACGAGCGCGTCGACGCGATCGCCGCCGACCTCGGCCACCCGACCACGGTGATGTGGAACGGCACCTTCGACGACGCCCGCGCGATCGGCGCCGAGGAGCTGATGGCCGCCGCGGAGCAGTGGTTCGCCGCCCGGGCGATCATCGTCGGCCACGCCAACCAGCCGGCCGTCACCACCGTGCTCGACCGGCTGCTGGAACTGATCGAGAGCCGGCAGCTGCAGACGGTGACCCTCGCCGACGTCTGGTCCTCCCCGGCCTGACCGCTCCGACCTGCGGGCCGCGCGGACCTCGGCGAGAGTGGCGGGGACGCATCGTGATCACGGGTCCGCTGGTCGCGTACCGGTGCGGGCCGGAGGACGGAGGAACGGGTGGCAGGGGAGCTGAAGGGCCGCGTGGCGCTGGTCACCGGCGGGGCCAGCGGGCTGGGCCGGGCGACGTGCGTGTCGCTGGCCGAGGCCGGCGCGCACGTCGTCGTCGCCGACATCGACGCCGACGGCAGCGAGCGCACCCGCGAGCTGGTGACCGACGCCGGCGGCAGCGCCGAGGTCGTCCCGCTGGACGTGACCGACGACGCGAGCCGCCGCGAGGTCGTGGCCCGGCTCTTCGAGCAGCACGGCGACGCCTTCGACGTCCTGGTCAACGTGGCCGGCATCGACCGGCCGGGCTACATCACCGACATCGACCTCGACGACTACCGCCGGGTCATGGCGGTCAACTGCGAGGGTCCGATCTTCCTGACCAGCGAGTTCGTCAAGCGGGTGCAGCACCTGCCCGAGGGCCGCACCGCCGACGTCGTGCACGTCGTGTCGCTGTCGGCGATCACCTCGGGCAGCGGCGCGATCGCCTACAACGGCTCCAAGGCCGGCTTCCTCAACGCCACCCGCTGCATCCAGCGCGAGCTGCGGGAGAAGGCGGTGAGGCAGGAGGACGGCAGCGAGCGGCCCTTCCCGGCGCGGGTCATGAGCGTCATCCCGGCGGCGATGGACACGCCGATGATGGAGCAGTGGGGCATCCCCGGGCACCTGATGATGCCGCCGTCGGCGGTGGCCGACACCGTCCGCACGCTGCTCCTGCTGCACCCGTCGGCGTTCGTGCCGGAGATGCAGGTCGTGCCGCGCCTCGAGCCGAACTTCCCGCGATGACCGACCCCGACCTCCCCGACAGCGGCATGGCCTCCGGCTCGGACGCCGGCGAGCCGGGGGAGCACCTCGGCAGCGGCGACCTGCGCCCCGACGAGGAGCGCCTGCTCGCCGAGCTGACCCGGGGCGTCGACGCCCCGCCCGACTCCACCGAGGCCGAGGTGCGCGCCGCCGAGGACGAGGCGCCGCTGCCCGACGACGGCGGCGCCCAGGACGACGGCCTGGAGGCCGACTTCTCGGACCCCCAGCCGTGAACGCGGCCCCTGCCGGATCCCGGGAGGGGCCGCTCACGCCTCCGGGGACAGGCGGACGGCGACCAGGGCGACGTCGTCCTCGGCGCCGTCGGGGACCATCCGCGCCAGCACCTCGTCGCAGACCTGCTCCACCGGCCGGTCGCGCAGCTCCGCGAGCGCCCGGGCGAGTCGCGTGACGCCGTCGTCGAGGCCCTCGGTCCGGCGCTCCACCAGGCCGTCGGTGAACAGCAGCACCGTGGAGCCGCGGGCGAGGACCACCTCGGCGTCGGCGCGGACCGCCTCCGGGCGCACCCCGAGCAGCAGGCCCGGCCGGCCGCCGTCCAGCGGCGCGCTGGTGCCGTCGGGGGCGGCGACCAGCGGGGGCAGGTGGCCGGCGCTGGCCCACCGCAGGCGGGTGACCCCGGCAGCGCGGTCGTCGCCGGTCTGCTCGAGCCGGCCGACCAGCACGGTGGCCATGGCGCCGAGCTGCAGGCCCTGGATCGCCGCGTCGAGCCGGGCGAGCACCGCCGCGGGGCTGTCCCCGCTGTCGTAGGCGATGCCGCGCAGCAACCCCCGCAGCTGGGCCATGCAGGCGGCGGCCTGGACGTCGTGGCCGACGACGTCGCCGATGACCAGCATCGTCGAGCCGTCGGGCTGGACGAAGACGTCGTACCAGTCGCCGCCGACCTGGGCCTCCCGGGTGGCCGGCACGTAGCGCACCGCCATCTGCAGGTGGTCGGGCTGCGGCGGCTCGGACAGCAGGCTGCGCTGCAGCGTCTCGGCGGCGCGGACGATGCTGCGCGAGCGGGCGTAGAGCGCCTCGAGCAGGTGGCTGCGCAGCTGCAGCACCTCGGCGCGCTCCTGCGGCGTCCACGGGTGCGAGCGCTCGCGGACGGTCTCCCGCCAGCGGTCGAAGCTCTTGCGCGGGCTGAGCCGGACGTCGTCGCCCTCCCGCTCGGCGATCGCCTTGTTGTGCGGGTCGCCGCCCCAGTCGACGTGCCGCACGGCCTCGCGCCGGTGCCACAGCACGTACTGGCCCTCGGGGAGCGGCAGCACGAGCACGCCGCAGGCGACCTCGACCGGGACGCCGAGCCCGGGCGCCTCGCGCTGCAGGGCGTCGGTGGCCACCACGTCCTCGCCGCTCGCGGCCGCCCAGGCCACCACCCGCTCGAGGACGTCGGCCGGCAGCTCCGCGCCCTTGGTGCCGCTGCTGCCCTGGAGGCAGACCGCGACGCCGTCGGCGGGCAGGACGTCGAGCAGGCTGGTGGTGCCGAGCAGCGTGTCGGCCAGCGGGCGGTCCTCGTCGAGGGTGGCCGCGGTCAGCCAGGCCAGGGTGGAGCGGACCTGCAGCGCCCGGTGCACCTCGTCCTCGGCGGTGCGGTCGACCAGCCGCAGCGACAGCGTCGAGCCGAGGAACTCGGCCGCGGCGCGGGTGGCGTAGGGCGGCTGGTGCGGGCCGGAGTAGTGGTGGCAGGCGATGAGGCCCCAGAGCCGGTCGTCCTGCAGCAGCGAGATCGACATGGAGGCGCGCACCCCCATGTTCCGCAGGTACTCGACGTGGATCGGCGAGACGCTGCGCAGCGTCGACAGGGTGAGGTCCAGCGGCCGGCCGGTGGCCGGGTGCGCGGCCGGCTGGATGCGGCTGGGGACGTAGTCGACGTCGCTGATCAGCCGGATCCAGTTCTTCTCGTACAGCGCCCGGGCCTGCGCCGGGATGTCCGAGGCCGGGTAGTGCAGGCCGAGGAAGGAGTTGAGGTCCGCGGCCTTCGCCTCGGCCACGACCTCGCCGTTGTGGTCGGCGTCGTAGCGGTAGACCATCACCCGGTCGAAGCCGGTGAGGGCGCGGATCGCCCGCGCGGTGATGTCGTAGAGCTCCTCCAGCGTGGAGGCCCGGTTGAGCTCGGCGACGGTCCCGCGCACCGCCTGGTAGGTGTTCGGGAAGGAGAACGGCCGCGGCCCGCGCGCGGGCTCGAGCTCCACGACGAGGTTGGTCAGCGGCGGGGCGCCGTCCTCGGGCTGCCCGTGCTCGTCCCGGGCGCCGTCCAGCACCGCCCGGTGCAGGATCGCGTCCACCGGCACGGGGTCGCCGTCGACGTCGAGGGTGACCTCCACCGGGTTGCGCTCGCGCAGGTCGCCGAACGCGCTTGCCGAGCGGACGACGGCCTCGGTCTGCGCGACCCCGAGGACGTCGGCGAGCGGGCGGCCGAGCGCGTCGGACCAGACGACGCCGGTCAGCCCGGCGAGGTTCTCCGACGCCTGGACGACGACCAGGTCGGGCTCGCTGACCGCCAGCAGCACGCCCCGCGGCTGGATGCTGCCCGGGACGTGGATCGGCTCGCGGGCGCAGTTGTCCAGGTCGACCGGCTCACCCGGTGACAGCCACGCGACGTCTGCCCCGGCGGTGTCCGCCCCGGAGGTGGCGTCGACGTCGGTCACGCGGTGGCCCCCTGCGCCGCCGGGGCGCACCAGTCGGCGAGGACGGCGAAGGTCTGGCGGGCCGCGGCGACCACCCGCCCGGCGTCCCCGGCGCCCGCGACGTGCGCCCGGGTGACCCGGCGGAACCCGGCCCACATCGCGCCGGTGTCCTCGCCGTAGGGGCTGAAGCAGCGCAGCCGGGGCAGTCCCGGCAGGCCCGCCAGGTGGCGGTCGATGAAGGTGCCGCCGAGGGTCGAGCCCTCCATCACGTACAGCCGGCCCAGCGCCTCGTCGGTGTCCGGAACGGCGGGCAGGTCGGGCCGGCCGGCGTCGGGGGAGCCGCCCAGCCCGGCCAGGTCGGCGGCGTAGAGACCGGTGTGGCGGCGGCGCTCCCAGTCGAGGGCGGCGGCGTCGGCGGGGTGGCGGGCGGCCCAGTCGTCCAGCCCGGCCTCGGCCGCGGCCCAGAAGGCGTGCAGCCGCGCCAGGACGGTGACCAGGCGGCCGCGGTCCAGCGCGGGGTCCATCAGGTCGAGGGTGGCCTCGACCCGTCGGTGCTCCACGGCGGTGGCCGTGCGCAGGTCCCGGAGGACGTCGCCGGCGCCGCCCGCGTCTCGAGGCAACGCCTCTCCTCCCGCAGCCATCAGCCCTTCGAGCGTAGGTCACGCCCCGGACAGCGTCGCGGGGGAGAAGGTGCAGTGCGCAACAGTCCTCCTCCGGCGGGTCAGGAGGTCCGCGGCGGGCGGTCCAGCAGCAGGTCGGCGGCGCGGGCGAGGACCTGCGCCCGGGTGCGCCCGCCGTGGCCGGTGACGAGGAAGTGTTCGCCGATCGCCAGGCAGAAGGCGATCAGGGCGCGCGCCTCCACCTCGTCGGGGTCGGCGCAGAACGTGCCGATCAGCTCGCGCAGCAGCCCCATGCGCCGCTCGTCGACCCGGCGCAGGCGCGCGGCGACCGCCTCGTCCCGGCGGGCCCAGTCGCGGACGGCGAGGTCGATCGGGAGCAGGCGGTCGCTGGAGAAGGTGAGGACGCCGGCCCGCGCGATGCGCGTCCGCGGGTCGCCGCCCTCCCGCTCGACGCGTTCGAGCACCTCGTCGGTGCTCTCCCGTTCCCAGGTGTCGAGCATCGCCTCGAGCAGGGCCTCCCGGTCGGCGAAGTGCCCGTAGAAGCCGCCCTTGGTGACGCCGAGGTCCTTGGCCAGCGCCTCCACGCGCACCGCGTCGGGACCGCCCGCGGCCAGCGCCCGCAGGCCCTGCTCGACCCACCGCTCCCGCGGCGTCCGCACGACCGCCACGCCCACCTCCTGTACGCCACCGTACACATCCGCTACCGTCGTCTGTACGGCACCGTATACGAGAGGGGACCCGCCATGACCCGGCTCGACGGCACGGGGGTGGTCCGCGGGATCACCGCGTCCGCGCGGGAGGTCTGCCCACTGCCCCGGATCGACTACGCCGACCGCTGCACCCTGGTCACCGACGCGACGGCGACGCCGGAGCGGTGGGCCCGGGCGATGTTCGGCGACGTCCCGAGCCCGGCGGAGCGGTTCGTCTGGCGGGGGCTGCTCGCCTTCCGGCTCGACCCGCGGCGCTCCCCGGACACCGTGGGGGGCTGGCGGGTCGGCGGGCGCGGCGAGGACTGGATCCGGCTGGAGACCGCCTCCCGGTCGCTGCGCGCGGCCATGGTCGTGCAGACCGCCGGGCGCCGGGTCACCTGGACGACGTGCCTGTCCTACGAGCGGTCGTGGGGCCGGCTGCTGTGGCCGCCGCTGTCGGCCGTGCACCGCCGGCTGGTGCCGCGGGTGCTCGCCGCCGCCGGGCAGCGGCTCCGGGAGACGGACGGTCAGGACAGCCGGGCGCGGCGCAGCGAGGCGTGCACCAGCAGCCGGGTGTCGCCGTCGGCCAGGTCCAGGCCGGTCAGCGCGGTGATCCGGCCCAGCCGGTAGTACAGCGTCTGCCGGTGGATCGACAGCGCCGCCGACGTCCGGACCACGCTGCCGCCCGTGTCGAGGTAGGCCTCGGCCGTGGCGGCCAGCACCGGGTCGGCGAGCAGCGGCGCGACGGCCGGGTCCGGCGCGGGCAGCGCCGCGGCGACCCGCCAGCCGCCGAGCTCCGACCAGCGGGCCACCGGCGCGAGCCCCGGCGCCACGGCCGCGACCCGGGCCGCGGTGCGGGCCTGCGCCCAGCACGCGGGCAGGCCGGCGGGACCCGCGGCGGGGTCGGACACCCCCGCGGCCGCGCCGCCGGGCAGCCGGGCGAGGGCCGCGGACGCGGTGGTCGCGGCCGGGCGCAGGTCGCCGGGGCGGGCCAGCCGGACGAGGACGGCGACCTCGCGGCGGTCCTCGGCCGCCACCGCCGCGGGCGGCGGGCTGGGCCACCCCTCGGGGAGCGCGCCCCGCAGCGCCACCAGGGCCAGCGGCGTGTCCTCGCCGAGCCGGGCGGTCAGGGTGCGCGTCGCCCGCTCGCGCGCCGGCGGGGTGCCGGTGAGCGCCGCGGCCAGGGCCTCGCCGAGGTCGCCGTCGTCGTCCCCGCCGGCCAGCAGCCGTCCCGCGCGGGCGGCGAGGGCGACCGCCGCGGCCAGGGCCGGGTCGGCGTCGTCGTCGGGGTCGGTGCGGCCGCCGTCGAGCAGCCAGAGGTAGCCGAGGGTGCGGCCGCCGTGCCGGACCGGCAGCAGCAGGCGGGTGAGGATCCCCGCGTCCGGGTCGGCGGGGGTGCGCACCGGCCGCTGCGCGGTGGCGATGCCGAGGTCCTCGAACCAGCGGCGGGTGTCGGGGGTGGAGCCGCGGCCGAGGATGGAGCGGGTGCGGACGGCGTCCATCGCGGTGTCGCCGCCGTCGAGGGGGTGCGCGGCGAAGGCCAGCAGCGTGAAGTCGACGTCCTCGAGCGTGGCCGGGGCGCGCAGCAGCCGGGCGACCTCGTCCACCACGTCCTGCAGGTCGTCGCGCACCGTACGACTGTATGAAACCGGACGTCCGGAGTCCGTACGTCCGTCCCTGGTGGACCCGATCGGGCGCTCCTAGCGTTCGGGCCAGGCGTGCACTCCCGCGGGAGCGCACCGACGACGGAGGTGGCCGGTGCTGTCCACGAAGACCCTGCTGCTGGGGGCCTCCCGCCGCCCGGCGCTGCGCCGCGCGCTCGTGGGCACCCCGGTGACCCGGCGCGTGGTCGAGCGGTTCGTGGCCGGCGAGACGCTGCCCGACGCGCTGGTCGTCGTCGGCCGGCTCACCGGCGAGGGCATCGAGGTGACCCTCGACCACCTCGGCGAGCACGTCACCGACCCCGCCGAGGCGCGCGCCTCCCGCGACGCCTACCTCGCCCTGCTCGAGGCGCTGGCGCCGCTGGACCTCGGCCCGCGCGCGGAGGTGTCGGTGAAGCTGTCCGCCTTCGGCCAGGCGCTGCCGGGCGGGGAGGACCTCTCGCTGGAGCTGGTCCGGCCGGTGGTCGAGTGCGCGGCGCGGATCGGCACCACGGTCACCCTCGACATGGAGGACTCCTCGACCGTCGACGCCACCCTCGCCGTCCTCGCCGAGCTCCGCCGCGACCACCCGCAGACCGGCGCCGTGCTGCAGGCCGCGTTGCACCGCACCGAGGACGACGTGCAGGCGCTGGCCACCCCGGGCTCCCGGGTGCGGCTGGTCAAGGGCGCCTACGACGAGCCGCCGTCGGTCGCCCACCAGGGCCGCCGCGACGTCGACGCCGCCTACGCCCGCTGCCTCGGCGTGCTCATGCGCGGTCCCGGCTACCCGATGGTCGGCAGCCACGACCCGGCGATGATCGCGCTGGCCCAGCGGCTGGCCGGCGAGCACGGGCGCGCCGCCGACTCGTGGGAGGTGCAGATGCTGCACGGCATCCGGGTCGACGAGCAGCGCCGGCTGGCCGCCTCCGGCACCCGCGTGCGCGCCTACGTGCCCTACGGCCGCGACTGGTACGGCTACTTCGTCCGCCGGCTGGCCGAGCGCCCGGCGAACCTGCGCTTCTTCCTCCGCGCCCTCGTCTCCCGCTGACACACCCTGGAGGTCCCCCGTGGACGGCACCACCCGCGTCCCCCCGCCGCGCAACGAGCCGGTGCTCACCTACGCGCCCGGCTCGTCCGAGCGCGCCGAGCTCGAGACCCGCCTGGCCGAGCTGGCGGCCGAGCCGCTGGAGCTGACGGCCACCATCGGCGACAAGCAGCGCATGGCCGGCGGTGAGCGCTTCGACGTCGTCCAGCCGCACCGGCACGCCGCGGTCCTCGGCACCTCGGCGCACGCCACGCACGCCGACGCCGAGGAGGCCGTGGCCACCGCCAAGGCCGCCGCCCCGGCCTGGCGCGACCTGTCGCTGGACGACCGCGCCGCGGTGTTCCTCAAGGCCGCCGAGCTGCTGGCCGGCCCGTGGCGGCAGACGCTCAACGCCGCCACGATGCTGGGCCAGTCGAAGACCGCTCACCAGGCCGAGATCGACAGCGCCTGCGAGATGATCGACTTCTGGCGCTGGAACGTGCACTTCGCGCGCGAGGTCGTGTCCGCGCAGCCGGTGTCCTCACCGGGCGTGTGGAACCGCAGCGACCACCGGCCGCTGGAGGGCTTCGTCTACGCGGTGACGCCGTTCAACTTCACCGCGATCGCCGGCAACCTGCCCACCGCGCCGGCGCTCATGGGCAACACCGTCGTCTGGAAGCCCGCGCCCACCCAGCAGTTCGCCGCGCACTTCCTCATGCGGCTGCTGGAGGAGGCCGGCCTCCCCCCGGGCGTGATCAGCATGCTGCCCGGCGACGGCATCCCGGTGTCGGAGGTCGTGCTCGCCGACCGCGACCTCGCCGGCATCCACTTCACCGGCTCGACGCCGGTCTTCCAGCACCTGTGGCGCACGGTGGGGGAGAACATCTCCGGCTACCGCGGTTACCCGCGGATCGTCGGCGAGACCGGCGGCAAGGACTTCGTCGTCGCCCACCCCTCGGCCGACCTCGACGTGCTGCGCACCGCGCTGGTCCGCGGCGCCTTCGAGTACCAGGGGCAGAAGTGCTCGGCCGCCTCGCGCGCCTACGTGCCGCGCTCGGTCTGGCGGCGGCTGCGCGACGACCTGGTGGCGACGACGGAGTCCCTGACGATGGGCGACGTCACCGACCTGTCGAACTTCATGGGCGCGGTCATCGACCGGAAGTCGTTCTCGAAGCTGTCCGGCGTCATCGACCGGGTCGACGACGACCCCGCGCTGTCGATCGTCGCCGGCGGGCAGGCCGACGACAGCGAGGGCTTCTTCGTCCGCCCGACGGTCATCGAGGGCACCGACCCCGAGCACGAGGTCTTCACCACGGAGTACTTCGGCCCGATCCTCGCCGTCCACGTCTACGACGACGCCGACTACGACACCGTGCTCACGCAGCTCGAGTCGGTGGCCCCGTACGCGCTCACCGGCGCGGTGATCGCCCAGGACCGGGCGGCCATCGCGCACGCGCAGCGGGTCCTGCGCTTCGCGGCCGGTAACTTCTACGTCAACGACAAGCCCACCGGCGCCGTCGTCGGGCAGCAGCCCTTCGGTGGCGGGCGCGCGAGCGGTACCAACGACAAGGCCGGCGCCGCGCAGAACCTGCAGCGCTGGACCTCGACCCGGTCGATCAAGGAGACGTTCGTCCCGCCGACCGACCACTGCTACCCGCACATGGGGTAGCCGCCCGCCTCCGGCCCGGGACGCCGGGGAGCGGAGCGCGGGCGCAGCGTGACGACGGGCACGCCGGGGACCCGGCCGCCCGGGTCCCCGGCGCCCGGCGACCGCGAGGCGGTTGACGGGCGCCGGGCGGACCGGGACGGTGCCGTCGTCCCGGTCCGCACCGACGGCCCCGGCTGCACGGGGGCAGGAGGGGCTCCGTCATGGCCGGTCGCCGTCTCGACCAGCCGCCCCCGCCCGGGCGGCCCGGCGCCCGGACGGTCGCGGCCCGGCCGCGGGACGGCACGGTCGTGCAGCTGTCCGCCTCCGGCCGGGTGTGGACCTTCGACGGCTCCCGCGCGGTGGTGGTGGGCCGGGACCCCCGCAGCGACGTGCACCTGCCGGACGAGCGGGTCAGCCGCGCCCACCTGGCCGTGCGGCACGAGGCGCGCGGCTGGGTGCTGCAGGACCTCGGCAGCCGCAACGGCACCTCCCTCGACGGGACGGCCGTGCCGCCCGGCACGGTGGGCGGGTCACCCGGCCCGGCGGTGCCGCTGGAGCCCGGCCGGGAGCACCGGGTGCAGGTGGGCGGGCACGGCGGGCCGGAGCTGCTGGTCCGGTCCGTGTCCGGGGGGCAGCGCCCGGGGGCGGACGCCGGCCCGGCCGCGGAGCGGATGGTCGTCATCGGCCGCGACCCCGCCTGCGACGTCGTCGTCGCCGACGACCCGATGGTGTCCCGCCGCCACGCCGCCATCGAGCTCGGCGCACCCGGCACCGCCGTCGTGCGGGACCTGGGCAGCTCGAACGGGACCTACCTGAACGGCACGCGCCTGGCCGGGACGGCGGTCCTCACCGCCGGGGACACCATCGGCATGGGCGGCACGATGGTCACCTGGGACGGCCGGGAGGCCGTCCTCCCCGGCCGCCGCGCGGCGACCCTCAGCGCCCGGCACCTGGGCGTGTCCACCCGCGGCGGCAAGCGCCTGCTCGACGACGTCTCGCTCACCGTCCGGGCGGGCCAGCTCGTGGCGGTGATCGGCCCCTCCGGCGCCGGCAAGTCCACCCTCCTCGGCGCCCTCACCGGCCTGCGCCCCGCCGGCACGGGCCGGGTCACCTGGGACGGGCGGGACCTGTACGAGGGCTACGGCCACCTGCGCCACCTCATCGGGCTCGTGCCCCAGGACGACGTGCTGCACCGCCAGCTCACCGTGCGGCGGGCGCTCGGCTTCGCCGCCCGCCTGCGGCTGCCCCGCGACACCACCGCCGCCGAGCGCGACGAGCGGGTGCGCCGGGTCCTCGCCGAGGTCGGGCTGTCCGAGCAGGCCGACCAGCGGATCGACTCCCTCTCCGGCGGCCAGCGCAAGCGCACCTCCATCGCCCTCGAGCTGCTCACCGCGCCGCAGCTGCTCTTCCTCGACGAGCCCACCTCCGGCCTGGACCCGGGGCTGGACCGGCAGGTCATGGAGGGCCTGCGGGCGCTGGCCGACGGCGGCCGGGTGGTCCTCGTCGTCACCCACAGCGTGCTCGCCCTCGACCAGTGCGACCTGGTCCTGCTGCTCGCCACCGGCGGCCGGGTCGCCTTCTTCGGCCCGCCCGGGCAGCTGCTGTCGTTCTTCGGGGTACCCGACCACGCGGCGGTCTTCCGGGCGCTGGACGACCCCGCCTGGGTCGCCCGGTTCGCCGCGTCCCCGGTCCGCCGGGCCTACGTCGGGGCGACGTCGGTGGAGGCGCGGCCCCCGCCGCCGGCCGGTGAGGCCCCGGCGCCGCCGCGGCCGGCGCCGGTCCGCCAGCTGGTCACCCTGGTCCGGCGCAACCTCGCCGTCGTGGCCGCCGACCGGCTGTTCCTGGCCCTGCTGGTCGGGATGCCGGTGGTGCTCGCGGTCATGGCGCACGCCTTCCCCGGCGAGGCCGGCCTGTCGCTGCGCGCGGCCGACGGGGACCCCGCCGAGGCGCAGCAGCGGATCATCGTGCTGGTGGTGGGCGCGGCCCTGATGGGCGCCGCGCTCGCGGTCCGGGAGTTCGTCGCCGAGCGCCCGATCTACCGCCGCGAGCACGCCGTGGGCCTGTCGCCGACCGCCTACCTCACCAGCAAGGTCCTCGTCGTGGGCGGGGCCGTCGCGGTCCAGTCGGTGGCCTTCACCCTGCTGGCGCTGATCGGGCTGCCCGGCCCCGACGACCCGCGGCTGCTGCCCTGGGGGCAGGCGGAGGTCGCCGTCGCGGCGGCCGCGGTGGGCGTGACGATGTGCATCGCCGCGCTGGCCGTCTCCGCGCTGGCCCGGTCCACCGACCAGACCATGCCCGCCCTGGTCGCGCTGGTGATGGGGCAGCTGGTGCTGTGCGGCGGGCTGTTCCCGCTGGCCGACCGGGCGGGCCTCGAGCAGTTCTCCTGGGCGCTGCCGGCCCGCGCCGGCTACGCGGCGATGGCCGCGACGGTGCAGCTGCAGCCCCTGTCCGGCCCCCAGCCGGACCCGCTGTTCACGCCCACCACCTCCCGCTGGGCGCTGGACCTGGGGCTGCTCGCCGCGCAGGCGGCGGTCTTCCTGGCCCTGACCGCCTGGGCGCTGGCGCGGTCGGTGGCGCGCCACGGTGCCCCGCGCTGACCGGTCCGCTCCGCGCCGGGGTCACGGCCAGTGCACGAGGCCGTCGTCGCCGAGGACGGCACCCCCGGACGGGCGGTGCGGGGCGAGCCGCCCGTCGGGCATCAGGTGCGTGACCGGCACGCCGCGGGCCAGGACGGCGACGTCGGCGACCAGCCGCCGGTGGCAGCGCCACCACACGCCCTCGCTGCACATCACCGCGACCGTGGCGTGCGCCGCCTCGGCCAGCACGCCGTCGAGGGCGGCCGCGAACCCCGCGGTCCGGGTGTGCGCGGCGTAGGCGGCGAACTGGGCGACGGTCCACCAGCCGTCGGCCACCGGCTCGCCCGGGGGCAGCCGGCGCCGTCCGCCGAGCCGCTCCTCCCACCGGTAGCCGACGCCGGCGGCCGGCAGCCACTCCTCGAGCGCCTCCCGCCGGACGTCGGGGTTGCCGCGGCTGCCGGGGAAGCGGCGGACGTCGACCACGAGCTCCACCCCGGCACCGGACAGCCGGGCGGCGAGGGCGGTCCGGTCGTCGGCCCCGTGGCCCACGGTGAGCAGCACGGGCACCCCCTACCCGCGCGGCGCGCGCCGCCGGGACCGCCTGCGGCTGCGGGGACGGTCCCGGGACGGGTGCGGGTCAGCCGGTGAACGCCAGCCAGACGGCGGCGGCGACGGTCAGGACGGCCAGGGTCAGGCCCGCGGCGGCTGCGGCGGGGAGCCGCCCGAGGCGGCGGCGGGCGTCCAGCGCGAGGCCCGTGGCGGCTCCGGCGAGGACGGCCGGCACCCCGGTCCAGAAGACCAGGACCGAGACGGCGCCGAGCGCGGCGAGCACGAGGGCGACCCGGGCGGTGCGTGCAGGCGGGGCGGTCCGGGCGCGCACGGCCACGAACCCCGCGACGAGCGCCGCCACCGCGACGAAGGCGACCAGCAGCACCAGGCCGCCCCAGCCGCCGTTGCCGTGGAAGTCCGTCCCCCACGCGTCGGACCCGGACCTCCACGGCGTCTCCACGAACTGGCCCACGAGCGTGGAGCCCAGGCCCACACCGGCGCCGGCGGTGGTCCAGCCGTCGGGGAGCGGCGTGGGCCGGCGCGCGGCGACGGGCGGGCGGGCGGGACTGGCGGTCATGACGGTCCTCCTCCATCGGGCCGGCCCTCGCGGCCGGACGGGACGACCGTGGCCGCCCACGGCGACCCGCCGGACGGGGCACGCGACCCGGCCGACCCGGGAGGACCTCCCGGCCCGGCCGGGACGCCGGAGGCCCCACCCGGGACGCCGCCGGAGCCACACTGACGCCGTGCGCGGGCGCGCTCTCCCCACCACCGTCGCCGTCGCGGCGGTCCTGCTCTGCGCCGCCGCCGGTGCGCTGGCCGCGTGGGTCGCCCCGCGACTGCCCGAACCCGAGCCGACCGCGATCGGCGCCCTGTACGCCGTGGCCAGTGCCGCCACCGGGGCCCTGCTCGTGCGCCTGCGGCCGCGCAACGTCATCGGCTGGCTGCTCGTGCTGTGCGGGCTGCTGCAGGCGGTCAGCGTCGGCACGGGCGCCTACGGCGGCTACGGGGTGGACGTGGCCGACCCGCCCTGGCCGGGGGCGCGGTGGGTGGCGCAGGCCGGGTCGATGACGTGGTTGCCGTCCCTGGTGCTGCCCGCCACCGTCCTCGTGGCGTTCTACCCCTCGGGCCGGCTGCCGGCCCGGTGGTGGCGGTGGCCGGTGCTGGCCACCGCCGCCGGGCTGTGCGTCGTCACGGTCGGGGCGAGTCTCTCGCAGGAGACCTACAACGACATCGCCTCGGGCCCGGCACCCCTCGAGCTGCCGCGGACCTGGTGGACGACGGCCGTGCTGGTCGCGGCGGTCGTCGCACTCGGCGCCGGGGTCCTCACCATCTGGGTGGCGACGGTGGTGCGGATGGTCCGCGCCCGTCCTCCGGAGCGGCAGGAGCTGGCCTGGCTGGTCTGCGTCGTCCTGCCGCTGATGGTGGTGGTGTTCGTGGTACCGGCACCCGGGTGGGTGGTGGTGCCCGTGGCCCTCATGGTCCCGGGCGCGATCCTCGTCGGGGTCGTGCGCTACCGGCTGCTGGGCATCGTCGTCAGCCGGGCGCTGGTGTACGGGGCGCTGACGGCCGTCGTCGTCGGGCTGTACCTGGCCGTGGCGGCGGTCGCCGCGGCCGGCCTCGGCCGCACGCTGTCGCCCGTGACCGGCGCCGTGCTCGCCGCGCTGCTCGCGGTCGCCCTCGGTCCGGCCCGTTCCCGGTTGCAGGCGGCGGCCGACCGGTTCGTGTACGGACGGCGCCGCGACCCGGTGACGGCGGTGACCGAGCTCGGCGACCGCGTGGCCCGGGCCGACGAGGCCGGCCTGCTGCCCGCCGTCCTCGGGACGGTCGCCACGGCGCTGCGCGCCCCGGACGCCCGGGTCCTGCGGCCGGGGGAGCCGGGGCCCGGCGACGGGGTGGTCGCCGTCCCCCTGCGGGTCGGCGGCCGGGACGTCGGCACCCTGTGCGTGGCCGAGCGCGCCCCCGGGGAGCCGTTCACCGCCGGGGACCGGAGGCTGCTCGCGGCCCTGGCGCCGCAGGTGGCCGCCGTCGTCCGGGCGCTGGAGCTGACCCGCTCGCTGGAGCGCGAGCGCGACCGGGTGCTCACCGCGACGCACGCGGAGCGGGACCGCATCCGCCGCGACCTGCACGACGGGCTCGGGCCCTCGCTGGCCGGCGTCGGCCTCGGGGTCCAGGCGGTGCAGGCCATGCTCGGGGAGCGGGCCGACCCGGCCACCCGTGCACTGCTGGCGCGGATGCGGGAGGAGGTCGACGGCGCGGTCGGCGAGGTGCGCCGGATCCTCGACGGGCTGCGGCCCGCCCCGCTGGACGACGTCGGCTTCGTGGCCGCGGTCCAGCGGCACGCCGAGGCGCTGGCCCCGTCGGTGCCGGTGCGGGTGACCGCCGAGCCGCTGCCGCCCCTCCCGCCCGACGTCGAGACGGCGGCCTACCGGATCGCTCAGGAGGCGCTGACCAACGTGGCCCGGCACTCCGGCGCCCGCCGCGCCGAGGTGGGGCTGCGCGCCCGCGACGGCCGGCTCGAGGTGGCGGTGGTCGACGACGGCGCGGGCTTCCCGCCGGAGGACGGCGACGCCCGGCCCGCGGGCGTCGGGCTGTCCTCGATGCGGACGCGCGCCCGGGCGGTGGGCGGGGAGCTCACCGTGACCAGCGGTCCCGGCGGCACGCGCGTCGTCGCCGGCCTGCCCCTGGGGGCGGAGCGGTGACCGTCCGCGTGGTGCTGGCCGACGACCACCCGATGTACCGGTACGGGCTCCGCTCGGTGCTCGACGCCGCGCCGGAGGTCGAGGTGGTGGGCGAGGCCGCCGACGGCGCCGAGCTGCTCGCCCTCGTCGCGCGGACCGCGCCGGACGTCGTCCTCACCGACCTGGCGATGCCGCGGCTGCCGGGCATCGCCGCGATCGACGAGCTGACCCGCCGTCGGCCGGGCCTCGGGGTCCTCGTCCTGACCATGCACGAGGACGACGCCTCCCTCTTCGGCGCGCTGCGCGCCGGTGCCCGCGGCTACCTGCTCAAGGGCGCCGACGCGGGGGAGATCGTGCGTGCCGTGCTCGCCGTCGCCGACGGGGACGCCGTCTACGGGGGAGCGGTGGCCCGCCGGGTCGCGGACGCCCTGACCGGGACGGCTCCCCGCGCGCCGGCCTTCCCGGAGCTCACCGGCCGGGAGCGGGAGGTGCTCGAGCTGCTGGCCGCCGGGCTCCCCACCGGCCAGATCGCCCGCCGGCTGGCGCTGTCGGACAAGACGGTGCGCAACCACGTCTCCGCGGTGCTCACCAAGCTCCAGGTCCCAGACCGCGCCGCCGCCGTCGCCCGCGCGCGGGACGCCGGGCTGGGCTGAGCCGGTTCCACCCGCCGCCGGGCCGCCCCGGCCCCCCGGTCATGCTGGACGGCCGGGCGACGACGCCCGCGGAGGGGAGCGGTGTGAGCAGGGGGACGACGGACCGGGTGTCGCTGTGGCGGCTGCCGGCGATGCGGGCGCTGGTGGGGGCGACGACGCTCGGCTTCGCCAGCTACTGCCTGACCCTCGCCTCGCTGCCGGCGTACGCGGTGGCGGGCGGGGCGTCGGCCGACACCGCCGGCGTGGTGACCGCGGTCTTCCTGGCGGTGACCATCGCGGTGCAGTCGGTCGTCCCGGCGCTGACCGCGCGGTTCGGCCTGGGCCCGGTCCTCGCCGCCGGCCTCCTCGCGCTGGGTGCGCCCTCGCCGCTGTACGCCCTCGGCGACGGCGTCCCCTGGCTGTCGGCGGTGTCGGCGGTGCGCGGCGCGGGCTTCGCGGTGCTCACCGTGCTCGGCGCGGTGCTCGCCGCGCAGGCCGCCCCGCCCGAGCGCCGCGGCGAGTCCATCGGTCTCTACGGGCTGGCGATCGCGGTGCCCAACCTGGTGGCGGTGCCGGCCGGGGTGGCGCTGGTGCTCGACGGCCACCCCGGCTGGCTGGCGTGGCTGGCCGCCTCGCCGGTGCTCGCGCTGCCGCTGGTGCCCGGGCTGGCCCGCTCGGTGCACTGGGAGGGCGGCGCCGGCACGTCCTCGCGCGCCGCCGCCCGCGCCGCGCTGGCGCCGTCGGCGGTGCTGCTGCTGGTCACCCTCGCCGGCGGCGGCGTGGTCACCTTCCTGCCCATCGAGCGCCCCGACGGCGTCCTCGCGACGGCCGCACTCCTCGTGTTCGGCGTCACCGGCGCGCTCACCCGCTGGCGCGCCGGCCTGCTGGCCGACCGGGTCGGCACCGGCCGGCTGCTGCCCGCCGCCCTGGTCGCGGGCGCACTCGGGCTGGCCGCCGTCGCGCTGGGCCTGGTCACCGGCGACGCCGTCGTGCTGGCCGGGGCGGCGCTCTTCGGCGCCGGCTACGGCGCGGTGCAGAACCTGACGCTCGTCACCGCCTTCGCCCGCGCGGGGGAGGGCGGCTCGACCGCGGCCAGCGCGCTGTGGAACGCCTCCTTCGACGCGGGGACGGCGATCGGCGCGCTGGTCCTCGGGCTGGTCGCGGCCGGCGTCGGGCTGCCATGGACCTACGTGCTGGTCGCCGGCGTCCTGCTGGCCGGGCTGCCGGTGGCCCGGACGGCGACCCGCGCGGCCTGAGCGCTCAGCGCAGCACCGAGGTCAGCAGCAGGCTCGTCTGGCTGTTGATCACCCCGGGCACCGACCGGATGCGGTTGAGCAGCCGGTCGAACTCCACGAGGTCGGCGGTGCGGTGCTCGGCGATGAGGTCCCACGCGCCGTTGGTCGAGTGCATCGACTCGATCTCCGGGAAGCCGCGCAGCCGCCGGATGACGTCGTCGGTGGAGCGGCCCTCCACCTCGACCAGCGACACCGCCCGGACCCCGCCCGCGGCGGCCTCGTCGCGCACCCGGACGGTGAACCCGACGATGACGTCCTCGGCCACGAGCCGGTCGAGGTGGCTGGTCACCGTCGCCCGGGTGACCCCGAGCCGGCGGGCCAGCCCGGCCACCGGCGCGCGGCCGTCCTCCCGCAGCGCCGCGAGCAGGCGGCGGTCGAGGTCGCTCAGATCGGCCATGCGCAGAACGTACAGCTGATCTCGGTGAAGTGATCGGTGTCTGGTCACAACGCGCGCCGTTCGCTCATTGTGTGTGCAGATCGCCCAGCAATACCGTTCCGGCATGACCGCGTTCGTCGACGTGCGCAACATGGTCCGCTGGACGGCCGAGACCGGGCCCGAGCGGATCATCGCCGGGATGTCCCGCTACGTGGAGGACGACTTCCGCCGGTGGGAGTCCTTCGACAAGATCGCCCGCGTCGGCAGCCACACGCCCTGGGGCGTGATCGAGCTGATGCCGACCAGCGACGGCGAGACCTACGCCTTCAAGTACGTCAACGGGCACCCGAGCAACCCGGCGCGCGGCTTCCAGACGGTGAGCGCCTTCGGGGCGCTGGCCGACGTCTCCAACGGCTACCCGGTCTTCCTCGCCGAGATGACCCTGCTGACCGCGCTGCGGACGGCGGCGACGTCGGCGATGGTCGCCCGCCTCCTCGCCCGGCCGGACTCCCGGCGCCTGGCGCTCATCGGCGCCGGCAGCCAGGCGGAGTTCCAGGCGCTGGGCATGCGCGGGGCGCTGGGCGTCAACGACGTCGCGGTCTGGGACACCGACCCGGCCGCGATGGCCAAGCTGGTCCGCAACCTGGAGCCGCTGGGCTTCGACGTGACGGTGGCGTCCTCCGGCCGGGAGGCCGTGCGCGGCGCGGACGTCGTCACCACCTGCACGGCCGACAAGGCCCGGGCCACCGTGCTGCAGGCCGACTGGATCGAGCCGGGGATGCACCTCAACGCCATCGGCGGCGACTGCCCCGGCAAGACCGAGCTGGACCCCACGATCCTGCTGCGCGAGGACGTCGAGGTCTTCGTCGAGTTCCCGCCGCAGACCCGCATCGAGGGCGAGATCCAGGCGATGCCGGCCGACTTCCCGGTCACCGAGCTGTGGCAGGTGCTCACCGGCCGGGCGGCCGGGCGCACCTCGGCGGCCCAGGTGACGCTGTTCGACTCCGTCGGGTTCGCGGTCGAGGACCTCTCGGCGCTGCGCTACGTCCGCGACGCGGTCGCCGGCACGCCGTGGGTCGATGACATCGACCTGGTCGCCGAGCCGGACGACCCCAAGGACCTGTTCGGGATGGTCGCGGCGTTCACGCCGATCCCCTCGTGACGGCCGGGGCCGCCGCCCAGGCCCCCTCGGCCGTCGTCCTCGTCCGCCCGCACGCCTTCTCGCCCAACCCGCTGACGCTCGGGGACAACGCCTTCCAGGTGCGCGTCGTCCGCGAGGACCCGGGCGTGCTGGCGCGGCGCGCGTACGACGAGGTCACCGCGCTGGCCGGGGCGCTCACCGCCGCGGGCGTCACGGTGCACCTGTTCGACGACCCCGGGCCCGGCCGGCCCGACAGCGTCTTCCCGAACAACTGGCTGTCCACCCACGCCGACGGCCGCGTCGCGCTGTTCCCGATGTACGCGGCCAACCGGCGCGGGGAGCGGCGCGGCGACGTCGTCGAGTTCCTCGAGGCGGCCTACCGGGTGCACGAGGTCGTCGACCTCTCGGGCCTGGAGCACGACGGCCGCTACCTCGAGGGCACCGGCGCGATGGTGCTCGACCACGTGGCGCGCACGGCCTACGTCGCGCGGTCGCTGCGGGTCGACCCCTGGGCGCTGGACCGCTTCTGCCGCGGCTTCGGGTACGAGCCGGTGGTCTTCGACGCCGTCGACGCGGCCGGCCGGGCCGTCCACCACACCAACGTGGTGATGAGCGTGGCCGGCGAGTACGCGCTGGTCGGGCTGGAGCTGCTGCCGTCGGCGGCCGAGCGGGCGGGGCTCGTCGCCCGGCTGGAGGCGACCGGGCGCACCGTCGTCCCGCTCACCGCGTGGCAGGTCGGGGAGTTCGCCGGCAACGCCATCGAGGTGCAGGGCGCCGACGGCCCGGTGCTCGCGCTGTCCGCACGGGCCGCGGCGAGCCTGGACGCCGGCCAGCGCCGGGTGATCGAGGCGTCGGCCCGGCTGCTGCCGGTCGCCGTCCCGACGGTCGAGCTCGCCGGCGGCCCGGTGCGCTGCACGGTCGCCGGGGTGCACCTGGACCTGCGCACCGCGGCCGTCCCGGCCGCGGTCCGATCCCCGGGCTCAGGAGACGCGGTCGGCCGCGGCCTGCAGCGAGCGGATGAGCAGCAGCTCCTCGCCGGAGCGGCGCAGCCACTGCCGCAGCGCGGCGACGTCGGTGCGGGCGGCGTCCCGGACCGCCCCGAGCCGCAGCTGTCGGGTGTTGGCCTGCGCCCGCTGCGCCGGCGGCAGCGCGCGCCCCTCGGCCCGGGCCTGCGCGGTGAGCGCCGCGCCGACGTAGACGAGGTCGCGCACCTCGTCGACTCCGGCGAGCAGCGCGTCGGCCCCGGCGTCGTCGCCGGCCTCGAGGCGGGTCAGCAGCAGGTCGGCGCGCTCGCGGCCCAGGGCGGCGGGATCGGGGGAGGTCACCCCTCCACGGTGCCAGCCCGCCCCCTCCGTGCGGACGGAGGGGGCGGGCCGGGGCCCGGGCGGCCTAGGCGTCGCGGCGGGTGAAGGCGACCGCGGCGACGGCGAGGACGACGGCGACCTCGGCGGCGAAGACGGCGAACCCGACCCACGGCTCGAGCAGCAGCGGGTTGAACGACTCCGGCATCGCGATCCGCGAGCCCGCGTTGCCCGGCATGAGCTTGGTCAGCCACTCGCCCAGGGCGCCGGGCAGCAGCATCACCAGGTTGCCGACGAGGAACACCAGCGCGAGCACCACCGACACCGCGGCGGCGGTGGAGCGCACCAGCAGCCCGACGGCCATCGCGAACAGCCCGAGACCGGCCATGTAGAGGCCGCTGCCGAGCAGCGAGCGCAGCACCCCGTCGTCGCCGAGGGACAGGCCGATGCCCTCCGCGGACAGGAACGCGTTGCCGCCGAGCCAGCCGAGGACGGCGGTGACCACGCCGGCGACGAACAGCACCGCGGCGAGCACCAGCGCCTTGGCGGTGAGCACGGTCCCGCGGCGCGGGGTGGCGGCGAGGGTCGCCCGGATCATCCCGGTGCCGTACTCGGCGGTGACCGTGAGTGCGCCGAGGACGACGGCGGTGACCTGGGCGAACAGCAGCCCCCAGGTGATGAACGCGCCGACCGGCTCGCCGGTCTCCCCGGCGGCCAGGTCGGGAGCGACGAGCGCGCACACCAGCGTGGTGAGCCCGGCGCCGAGGCCGACCATCGCGGCCACCGACCAGCCGGTGGAGCGCACCGACCACAGCTTGATCCACTCGGCGTGCAGGGCGCGGGGCAGCCCGGCGGTCGCGGCCGGGGCGGGGGAGGACGCGCGGGGCGCGGCCAGGGTGGAGGCGGTCACCGGGTCACCTCGGCGGGGCGGGCGGCGGCGTACTCGACGCTGCCGGCGGTCAGGGTCATGAAGGCGTCCTCGAGGGAGGACCGGACGAGGCCGAGCTCGTGCAGCACCAGGCCGGCGCCGGCGGCGAGCTCGCCGGTGGCGGCGGCGTCGACGCCCTGGACGCGCAGCTCGTCGCCGTCGCGGGTGACGTCGGCGCCCGAGCGCCGCAGCAGCTCGGCGAGGTCGGCCGGCCGGGGCGTGCGGACGCGCACGTAGGAGGCGGCGTGCTCGGCGATGAAGTCCGCCGTCGGGCAGTCGGCGAGCACCCGGCCGCGGCCGATGACGACCAGGTGGTCGGCGGTCAGCGCCATCTCGGCCATGAGGTGGCTGGACACCAGCACCGTGCGGCCCTCGGCGGCGAGGTCGCGGGCCAGGGTCCGCACCCAGCGGATGCCCTCGGGGTCCAGCCCGTTGACCGGCTCGTCGAGGACGACGACCGGCGGGTCCCCGAGCAGCGCGGCCGCGATGCCCAGCCGCTGCCCCATGCCGAGGGAGAACCGGCCCACCCGCTGCCCGGCCACCGCCTCCAGCCCGACCAGGCCGAGGACCTCGTCGACGCGGGCGGCGGGGATGCCGTTGGACGCGGCCATCCAGCGCAGGTGCGCCCAGGCGGTGCGGCCCGGGTGCAGGGCGCGGGCCTCCAGCAGCGCGCCGACCGCGCGCAGCGGGGCGGGGCAGTCGAGGTAGCGGATGCCGTCGACGGTGACCGTGCCCTCGGTGGGCCGGTCCAGGCCGATGACCATCCGCATCGTCGTCGACTTGCCGGCGCCGTTGGGGCCGAGGAAGCCGGTCACCCGGCCCGGCCGGACGGTGAAGGAGACGCGGTCGACGGCGACCCGGTCGCCGTAGCGCTTGGTGAGTCCGCTGGCGACGATCACGGGGTCACCGCCGGGGTGGGGGAGGGCTGCGAGGTCATGCCGGGAAGGCTCTCGGCAGCGGGGTGCCCGGCACATCGGGGAGGACCCCCGGCCCGACCCTGGACCGTCCCCCACCCGGTGCTGGGGGACGCCCCCGGTCAGGCGGTGCGGGGCAGGTCGGCGGCGAGCAGCCGGCGCAGGGTCACCGCCGCCGTCCGGCCGGCCCGGTTGGCGCCGATCGTGCTCGCGCTGGGCCCGTAGCCGACCAGCTGGAGGCGCGGCTCGTCGACGGCGGAGGTGCCGTCGAGCCGGATGACGCCGTCGCGGGTGCGCAGCCGCAGCGGGGCCAGGTGGCCGACCGCGGCGCGGAAGCCGGTGGCCCACAGGATCACGTCGGCGGCGACGGACCGGCCGTCGTCCCAGGCGACGCCGCCGGGGGTGATCCGGTCGAACACCGGCAGCCGGGTGAGGACGCCGTCGTCCAGGGCGCGGCGCACCCACGGGGTGACCACCAGCCCGGTCGCGCCGACGACGCTGCCGGGCATCCGGCCGGCGCGGACGGCGGCCTCGACGCGGGCCACCGCCTCCCGGCCCTGCTCCTCGCCGAAGGGACCCTCGCGCCAGACCGGCGGGCGGCGGGTCACCCAGGTCGTGCGGGCGACCGGCGCGATCTCCCCGAGCAGCTGGACCGCCGAGGCGCCGCCCCCGACGACCACGACCGACAGCCCGGCGAACTCCTCCGCACCGCGGTAGCCGACGGTGTGCAGCTGCCGGCCGCGGAAGGTCTCCTGGCCCGGGTAGTGCGGCACGAACGGCCGCGTCCAGGTGCCGGTGGCGTTCACCAGGCCCCGCGCCCGCCACGTCCCGCGGTCGGACTCGACGACGAAGCGGCCGTCGTCGCCGCGGCGGACGGCCGACACCCGCACCGGCCGCCGGACCGGCAGGGCGAAGCGCCGCTCGAAGCCGGCGAAGTAGGCCGGCACCGCCTCGGCGGCGGGCAGGTCCTCCGACGCCGGCGCGAACGGCAGGCCCGGCAGCTCGTGCACCCGGTGCGTCGTCGCGAGGGTCAGCGAGGGCCAGCGGTGCTGCCAGGCCCCGCCGGGCGCGGCGTCGGCGTCGAGGACGACGAAGCCGCTGCCGGGCGCGAAGCCCTGGCGGGCCAGGTGGTACGCGGCGCTCAGGCCGGCCTGGCCCGCGCCGATCACCACGACGTCGACGTCCCGCGGGCTGCTCACGCCCGCGGAACGCTCCCCGGCCCGCCGCTATGCCGGGGTGAGCCGGCCGAGGTCCGCGCCCGCCAGCGGCACCGACGCCGGGTCGTACCCGAACCGGACGACGACCGCCCCCGAGCGGGCCTCGACCAGCCACGCGGTGCGCGGCTCGCCGGTCTCGGGCGTGTAGGTCCAGCGGTCGGCGAGCAGCGCCAGCCCGCGCTCGCGCAGGAAGGCGACCGCCTGCTCGCGGGTGGGGAACCGCCGCAGCGGCATGCCGGGGACGGCGTGCGCCGTCCACCCGTCCCGGCCGTCGGCGGCGGTCAGGTGGCCGACGAGCTCGCCGTCCTCCGGACGGTGCACCGGCTCGAGCCCGGGGGTGGTCGTCATGCCCTCCATGCTGGGGACGGGATCAACCGGTTTCCGGGCGGCGGGCGCCGGGCACGGCTGCGGCAGCGCCGGTGTGCAGGGCCCGGCACGAGGAGAGGGGCGCTGCGTGCGCGCGATGGTCTACCGCGGGCCGTACAAGGTCCGCGTCGAGGACAAGGACGTCCCGTCGATCGAGCACCCGAACGACGCGATCGTCCGGGTCACCCTGGCGGCGATCTGCGGCTCGGACCTGCACCTCTACCACGGCCTGATGCCGGACACCCGGATCGGCCACACGTTCGGCCACGAGTTCATCGGCGTCGTCGAGCAGGTCGGCCCCTCCGTGCGGAACCTGCAGGTCGGCGACCGGGTGATGGTGCCGTTCAACGTCTTCTGCGGGTCGTGCTGGTTCTGCGCCCGCGGCCTGTACTCCAACTGCCACAACGTCAACCCGAACGCCACCGCCGTCGGCGGCATCTACGGCTACTCGCACACCACCGGCGGCTACGACGGCGGCCAGTCGCAGTACGTGCGCGTCCCGTTCGCCGACGTCGGCCCGGTGCGGATCCCCGAGTGGATGCACGACGAGGACGCCGTCGTCATGACCGACGCCGCCGCCACCGGCTACTTCGGCGCCCAGCTCGGCGAGATCGCCGAGGGGGACACCGTGGTCGTGCTCGGCGCGGGGCCGGTCGGGCTGGTCGCCGCGCAGTCGGCCTGGCTGATGGGCGCCGGCCGGGTGATCGTGGTCGACCACCTGCGGGAGCGGCTGGAGAAGGCGCGGACCATGGCCCACGCCGAGACGCTGAACTACGACGAGCACGACGACGTCGTGGTCGAGATGAAGAAGCAGACCGACTACCTGGGAGCCGACGTCGTCATCGAGGCGGCGGGCGCGGAGGCCGACGGCAACTTCCTGCAGCACGTCACGGGGACCAAGCTCAAGCTGCAGGGCGGCTCGCCGGTCGCGCTCAACTGGGCGATCGACGGGGTGCGCAAGGGCGGCACGGTGTCGGTCGTCGGGGCCTACGGGCCGATCCCGAACGCCGTCAAGTTCGGCGACGCGCTCAACAAGGGGCTCACGCTGCGGATGAACCAGACGCCGGTGAAGCGGCAGTGGCCGCGGATGTTCGAGCACGTCCGCAACGGCCACCTGACCCCGCGCGAGGTGGTCACGCACCGCTTCCCGCTGGAGCACATCGCGGAGGCGTACCACGTGTTCTCCAGCAAGCTCGACGGCTGCATCAAGCCGGTGATCCTGCCCGACGCGGCCTGAGGGGCGACCATGAGCGAGTCCGACATCCCGAGCGCGTACGTCCGCGACAAGCGCACCCCGACGCCGAGCCGCGAGGAGCTGCGGGCCCGCATCCCCGGGTGGGGCGCCGACCTCGACCCGGCCGACCGGCCGTCCCACCCGAAGCTGCAGTACCCGGCCGACACCGGCGCCCACTGGGACTTCCCCGAGCGCCAGCCGGGCAGCGAGGGCCGGGAGCACTCGATCGAGCACGCCTTCGTGACGCCGGTGTTCGGCACCGCGCAGCCGCTGCGCGGCCTGCCCGGGGCGATCCGCCGGTTCGCCTACGCCCGGTTCAGCGAGGGCCGGCTCGCGCACTGGCTGCTGCTGGTCGTCGGCGACCGCGTGGACGCCTGGGAGCACCACCTGCGGTCGTTCGCCTCCGGCCGGCCCGACGTGCCCGCCACCGGCCTGCGCACCGAGTTCACCCGCGGCGGCCTGCGCTCGCGCCGCGGGCGCTCGGACGTCCGGCACCAGCTGCTCGACCCGGTGGTCGTCGCCGGGCCGTGGCTCGCCGGCGCCGGGGCCGCGGTGCTCGGCGTCCGCCGGGTGGTGCGCGCCGTCCGCGGCTGACACCGGCGCGCCCGGGGCCGCTACGGTCCCGGGCGTGACGCCGCTCGACGAGCTGCCCCGGATCGGTGCCCCGGCGACCGGGGCTCTGCGGCTGGCCGGCTACACGCGACTCGACCAGCTGGCCGGCGTGCCGCGGGCGAGCCTGGCCGCGCTGCACGGCGTGGGCCCGAAGGCCCTGCGCACCCTGGACGAGGCGCTGGCCGAGCACGGGCTGCGGCTGGGCTGAGCCGGAGGTCCGGACCGGCGTGTTCGTGCGGATCTGGGAGTACGAGGTCGCCCCCGCGGCCGTGCAGCGGTTCGTCGCGGCCTACGGGGCGGACGGGGACTGGGCGCGGCTGTTCCGCCGGGGCGACGGGTACGCCGGCACGGAGCTGTTCCGCGGCGCGGAGGCTGGGAGCCGCTTCCTCACCGTCGACCGCTGGCGGGACCGGGGCGCCTGGACCGCCTTCCTCGACCGGGAGCGGGAGGCGTACCGGGCCCTCGACGCGGAGCTCGCCCCGCTCACGACGCGCCAGCGGCCGCTGCTCGAGGGGACGGTCCCCGACGACGGCCCGTGAGACGACGGGAGCGGCCCCTCCCGCCGGGGAGGAGCCGCTCTCCTGTGCTGTGCGCCATCAGGGACTCGAACCCCGAACCCGCTGATTAAGAGTCAGCTGCTCTGCCAATTGAGCTAATGGCGCGTGTCTCCCGGCTGCCCGGGTCACGAGGGAGAACGATACCAGCGGTCGACGGCGTCCCGCTCGGGGGTCCCGGGTGGCGGACGCCACGGTTCCGTGATCCGCGTGGACACTGGACGGGTACGGCCGTGCCCGGGGGTGGCGCGGCAGGGACGAGGGGGCAACACGGTGCGACGGACGGCTGCGCTGGTCACGGCGGGGGCGCTGGTCCTGCTCAGCGGGTGCCAGGGCGGCGACGACGCGGGGTCGGCGTCCGCGTCGTCCGCGTCATCCGCGTCGTCCGCGGCGTCGACGTCGGCCGACGCGGCGCCCGCGCAACTGCAGCTCGCCCCGGCCGACGGCGCGGTCGACGTCGCCCCGGCCGACCCGGTCGAGATCTCCGTCACCGACGGCGACCTCGCCGACGTCGCCGTCACCGACGGCGCCGGCGCGGACGTGCCCGGCCAGGTGGCCGACGGCGACACCGAGGGCACCGACGTCTGGACGCCGGACCAGGACCTCGCCTACGCCAGCACCTACACGCTGACCGCCACCGCGACCAACGCCGACGGTGAGCGGACCGAGGCGAGGAGCACCTTCACCACCGTGGACCCGGAGACGGTCACCACCCCCTCGATCGGCCCGCTGGACGGCCAGACGGTCGGCGTCGGCATGCCGATCCGCGTCTACTTCGAGCAGCCGGTCGCGGACAAGGCGGCCGCCGAGAGCCACCTGCTGGTCACCAGCTCGAACCCCACCGACGGCGTGTGGAGCTGGCTCAGCGACACCGAGGTGCACTTCCGCCCGTCGCAGTACTGGCCGGCGCAGACCGACGTGACGCTCGAGGCAGACCTCTACGGCGTCCACCTCGGCGACGGCATCTGGGGCGAGAAGGACCGCACGGTCTCCTTCCGCATCGGCGACCGGCACGTGTCCGTCGCCGACGCCGCGACCCACCGCATGCGGGTCTACGACGGCGACCGGCTGGTGCAGGACTGGCCGATGAGCGCCGGCAGCCCGGACAACCCCAGCTACAACGGCCCGCACGTGGTCACCGAGCTCAACGCCGACCGCGTCATGGACTCGAGCACCTACGGCGTCCCGGTCGACAGCCCCGAGGGCTACCGCACGCCGGTGAAGTGGGCCGTGCGGATCTCCGACAGCGGCGAGTTCGTCCACGGCGCCCCCTGGTCGGTGGCGCAGCAGGGCCGGGAGAACGTCTCCCACGGCTGCATCAACCTCTCGGACGAGAACGCCCGCTGGTTCTACGAGTTCTCCCAGCCCGGGGACGTCGTCGAGATCGTCAACTCCGACGCCGGCCCGCTCACCTCGCCGATCGCGGACTGGACCATCCCGTGGGACCAGTGGCAGGCGGGGTCCGCGCTGAGGTGATCTCGGTTTCCCGGGTCGCTCACCAGGGCACTCCCGAGTCGATCTCGGGAGGGAGAGCGTCGTGGACACCTGGTTGATCGTGCTCCTCGTGGTCGTGGCGGTCGTCGTGCTGGCCCTGGTCGGGCTCGCACTGGCCAAGCGCAGCCGGGTCGCCGGCGCACGCCGCCGCGAGCAGCAGCGCGCCCAGGCGCGCGAGCACCTCGAGGAGGCCCGGCTGCGCGGCGTGCAGGCGGAGAAGGAGCAGGCCCTGGCCGAGGAGCAGGCCGCCCGCGCCCGCCGCGAGCGCGCCGAGGTCGAGGAGCGCACCCGCCTGGCCGAGCAGGAGGCCCGCCAGCGGGCCGAGGCGGCCCGGGAGCACGCCTCGGCGGCGGACAAGCTCAGGGCGGAGGCCGAGCGGCTGGCCCCGGGCCTCGCCGACCGGCACGCCGACCGGCACGCCGACGGGCACCCCGGCCGGACCGCCGAGGGCACGGAGGGCTCCACGCGCCTCTGAGCGGGCCCCCCGCTCAGTTCCGGCGCCGGCCGCGGTCTGCAGTGCCGGGAGGGACCCGCCGGGTCCCGCCGACGCCGCGGAGGCACCGTGACCGACCTGCTCGCCATCGGCACGCGCAAGGGGCTGTGGCTGGCCCGCAGCGACGACGGCCGCCGCACCTGGACCGTGGACGGGCCGCACCTGCTCGCGCAGGAGGTGGCGGCGGTCGGCGTCGACACCCGGGGCAGTGACACCGACGGCGGGGCGCCGCGGGTGCTGGCCGGGGTCCAGTACGGCCACTGGGGCCCGACCGTCACCTGGTCCGACGACCTGGGCCGCACCTGGGCCGAGACCGAGCAGGGCGCGATCCGCTTCCCGGCCGACACCGGCGCCGCGCTGGCCCGCGTCTGGCAGATCCGCCCGGACACCGCGGACCGTCCCGGCGTCGTGTGGGCCGGGTGCGAGCCGCACTCGCTGTGGCGCAGCGACGACGGCGGCCGCACCTTCGCGCTGGTCCGCGGCCTGTGGGACCACCCGCACCGGCCGACCTGGGAGCCGGGCGCCGGCGGCGGCGCGGTGCACACCGTCCTGCCGCACCCCACGACCGACCGGGTGCTGGTGGCGATGAGCACCGGCGGCGTCTACGCCAGCGACGACGGCGGGGCGACCTGGGCGCCGCGCAACGCCGGCATCACCGCGCCGTTCCTGCCCGACCCGCCGCCGGAGTACGGGCAGTGCGTGCACAAGGTCGCCGCCGACGCGGGCGACCCAAACCGCTTCTACGCGCAGAACCACTTCGGCGTCTTCCGCACCGACGACGGCGGCGCGTCCTGGACCTCGATCGCCGCCGGGCTGCCGGTCGACTTCGGCTTCCCGGTGGCCGCCTCGCCGCGCACCCCGGGCACCGCGTGGGTGGTGCCGCTGGTGGCCGACGCCGAGCGGGTGCCGCCCGGCGGGCGGCTGCGGGTGCACCGGACCCGCGACGCCGGGGCCACGTGGACCGAGCTGGGTGCGGGGCTGCCCGACGGGTCCTGGACCGCCGTGCTGCGCGACGCCGTCTGCGTCGACGAGGGCGACCCGACCGGCGTCTACGTGGGCACCCGGGACGGCTGCGTCTACGCCAGCGCCGACGAGGGCGACACCTTCACCACGGTCGCCGAGCACCTGCCCGACGTCCTGTGCGTCCGCGCGGCGGTGCTGCCGTGACGGTCGAGGTGGTGCTGCCGGGCGTGCTGGCCGACCTGGCCGGCGGCGTCCGGCGGCTGCGGGTGGACCCGGGCGACGCGACGCTGGCCGGCCTGCTCGACGCGCTGGCGGCCACCCACCCGGTGCTGGAGCGGAGGATCCGCGACGAGGCGGGGGAGGTGCGCCGCTTCGTCAACGTCTACGTCGACGGCGACGACGTCCGTTTCTCCGCGGGCCTGGCGACGCCGGTGACCGCCGGGTCGGTGGTGCAGGTGCTGCCCTCGGTGGCGGGCGGCTGAGGACCCCTCAGAGGCGGGCCAGCTCCGCGCACTCCCGGCAGAGCTGGTGCTCCTCGTACTCCTCCGGCGGCCACTCCGTCTGCTCGTCCACCGCCACGTACGCGCCGCACAGCGACTTGCGGCTGCGGCCGGTGACCCGGCCGATCGTCGCGTGCGCCGGACCGATCTGCCGGGGCTGCAGGCCCTCGGGGCTGTCGACCGAGCCGACCATCACGACCGAGTGCGCGGTCCCGTAGGAGAAGGCAGTGGTCATGCCGCCAGGGTCCGAGGCGGCGCGGCGGTGGGCCAGCACCGCCCGGTGCGTGTCCGGATCGGGGCGGCGCACCCGCCCCTGCCGTCACAGGCGGCACAGCGGGGTCAGGCGCCGGGTGCCCCGTCCGGGGTCGCGCTGATCCGCGCGGCGGCCGCGTCGATCCACGGCAGACCGGTGTCCAGGCCCTCCGCCGTCGCGACGGCCCGCACCGCGGCCGTCGTGACCTCCAGCGGCTGCCCGGGCACGCGGTCGGAGGCCAGCTCGTACACGAGCAGGGCCTTGAGCCGGCTCTCCAGGGACATGCCGTCCAGCTGCTCCCGCCAGTCCCCCACGGGGGAGCGGTGCCCGGGGGAGGGCCGGTCCATGCGCGTCTCCGGAACTCCGACGCCGTGGTCCCCGCGGGCGGCCGGGAGGCGGTCCGGGTCGCGGGGGACCATGGCCCGGTGACCGCCTCCCCGCGGGCGCTGGCGCCGCTGCGCTCGGCGGCCTACCGCCGGCTGGCGCTCTCCCTGGCCCTGTCGCTCGTGGCCAACGGCGCCTGGGCGGTGACCGCCGTCTGGCAGGTGGTGGCCCTCGGCGGCGGGCCGGCGGAGCTGTCGCTGGTGACCGGCGCCTCCGCGGTCGGGACGCTGGCGACGGCGCTGCCCGGCGGGGTGCTCGCCGACCGGGTGCCGCAGCGCCACCTGCTGGTCGCGGTCACGCTGCTGGCGGCGGTGCCGGTGGGCCTCGCCGGGGCGCTGTCGGTGGCCGGCGCGCTGCCGCTGCCGCTGCTCGCCGTCGCCGGGCTGCTCGGCGGAGCCGGGCTCGGCCTGCACTACCCGGCCTACTCCGCACTGGTCCCCGCGCTGCTGCCGGAGGACCAGCTGCTGGCCGCCAACGGCCTCGAGGGTGCGATGCGGCCGCTGCTGTACCAGGTCACCGGGCCCGCGCTGGCCGGGCTGCTGGTGGCGGCGGCCTCCCCGGGCGCGGCACTGCTGGCCACGGCGGCCACCTCGCTCGCGGCCACCGGCTGCGTCCTCGGGCTGCCGCTGCTGCCCGCGCACCGCGCCGCGGACGGGCCGGCGCACCCGGCGCGGGCGCTGGTCGCCGACCTGCTCGAGGGCCTGGCCTTCCTCGTGCGCACCCGCTGGCTGCTGGCCACGCTGCTGTTCGGGTCGCTGATGCTGCTGGTCACCACCGGGCCGCTGCAGGTCCTGACGCCGTTCGCCCTGCGCGAGCACGCCGGCGGCGGTCCCGTCGAGCACTCCCTCGTGCTCGCCGGCTCCGGCGTCGGCGGCGCGCTGAGCTCGCTCGTCGTCGCCTCGCGGCCCCTGCCGCGCCGCTACCTCACGACGACGACGCTGCTGTGGGCCGCCGGCTGCCTGCCGCTGGTCGCCTTCGGCACCGCGACGTCGGTGCCGGTCGTGGTCGGCGCCGCCGTCCTCGTCGGCGCCGGGGTGCACGGCGGGATGACCATCTGGGGCACCCTGCTGCAGCGCCGCGTCCCGTCGGCACTGCTCGGCCGCGTGTCCAGCCTCGACTTCGTCGTCTCGGGCGCGCTGGTGCCGGTGTCGGTGGCCCTGGCCGGACCGGTGGGCGAGGGCGCCGGTCTGCGGGCGGCGTTCCTCGTGGCCGGCCTGGCGCCGCCGGTGCTGGCCGTGATCACCCTCCTGGTCGCCCGGCTGCCCGCCGACGAGCGCGCCCACCCCCTGGACCGGCCGGTACCGGAACCGGACGCCGGCCTGTGAGGGGCGCGGCATCGGCTACGGTCAGAGGGAGCACCAGGTGTCCAACCTCGGGCACCCGGTACCTCGGCCCTCCGGCCCACCCGCCACGGAGACCACCTGTGGTCGACCACCTCCCCGCGGAGCGCCCGCGCGCCGGCGCCGACGGCCGGGCGCGGCCCTCGCGCGGCGAGACCTCGGCGGCCGTCGCCGCCGCCCTGAAGCGGGCCGCCGACCAGGTCGCCCGCATGGAGAAGAACCTGCTCGTCGCCGACGAGCAGATGGCCCACCTGCGCACCGCCCTGGAGTCGAACCGGCGCATCGGCATGGCGATCGGCATCCTCATGGCGCTGCGCAAGGTCGACGAGGAGGCCGCGTTCGGCCTGCTCAGGACCGCCAGCAGCCACCGCAACGTCAAGCTGCGCCAGGTGGCCGAGGAGGTCATCCGCACGGGGACGGTGGACTGACCGCCCCGCGGACTCAGCGGTCCTGGGCCCGGTCGACCTCGGACTGCTCCCGGTCCGCCCGGGCGGCGACCCGGTCGCGGGCCGCCGCGTCCCGGTCGGCGGCGGCCGCCGCGCGGTCGCGGGCCGCGGCCTTGCGGTCGGCCTCCTGGGCGTCGCGGTCGTCGCGGGCGGCGTCCCGGTCGGCGGCCCTGTCCCGGTCGGCGGTCACGTGCCGGTGCCCGGCGGCCGTCATGCGCTCGACGGCGCGCGCGTCGCGGTCCTCGGCGTCGCGGTCACGCTCGCGGGCGTCGGCGTCCCGCTCGGCGGCCGCGTCGTCGCGGTCCCAGCCGCCGGTGACGGGGTCGCGCGCGCCGGGGTGGCGGCGTCCCGTCCCGGGGGGAGTGGTGTCCGGCACGGCGTCCCTCCTCGGCTCGACGGGGCGCTGGGACCCATCCTGGCCCGTCCCCCGCGCCTCCGCACCTCCCTGGAACGGGCGGAGGCCCCGGCCGGGGAACCCGGCCGGGGCCGCTGCGCGCAGGGGTGGGTGACGGGTTCGCACCCGCGCGTGGAGCCCGTGCCGGGCCTGGTGACCCGGCAGGTGCGCAGGTCAGCGGAGCAGCCCCGGCCCGCGCGCGGCCCGGGGCTGCTCCGGGCGGGACGGTCAGAGGGACAGGTGGTCGATGACGGCCGCGGTGACGTCCTCCGTGCCGGCGGTCCCGCCGACGTCGCGGGTGCGGATGCCCTTGCCCGAGGTGACCTCGATGGCGTGCTGGACGGCCTTGGCCTCGTCGTGCAGGCCGAGGTGCTCGAGCATCAGCGCGGCGCTGCCGATGGCGCCGACGGGGTTGCAGATGCCCTGGCCCGCGATGTCGGGCGCGGAGCCGTGGACCGGCTCGAACATCGAGGGGAAGCGCCGCTCCGGGTTGAGGTTGGCGCTGGCCGCCAGGCCGAGACTGCCGGCGAGGGCGCTGCCGAGGTCGGAGAGGATGTCGGCGTTGAGGTTGGACGCGACGACGACGGAGAGGTCCTCGGGGCGGAGGACGAACTTGGCGGCCATCGCGTCGACCAGCACGCTCTCGGTCTCCACGTCCGGGTACTCGGTGGCGACGCGCTTGAACACGTCGTCCCAGAGCACCATGCCGTACTGCTGGGCGTTGCTCTTGGTGACGCTGGAGACCTTCTTGCGGGGCCGGGTGCGGGCCAGGTCGAAGGCGAACCGGATGATCCGCTCGCAGCCCACCTCGGTGAACACCGCGGACTGGACGGCCACCTCACCGCGGTCGTCGCGGCCGGCGAAGTTGCGGCCGCCGAAGCCGGCGTACTCGCCCTCGGAGTTCTCCCGGACGACGACCCAGCTCAGGTCGGTCGTGTCGGCCTTGCGGAGCGGGCTCTGGATGCCGGGGAGGAACTCGACGGGGCGGACGTTGGCCCACTGGTCGAAGCTCTGGCAGATCCTGAGGCGCAGGCCCCACAGGCTGACGTGGTCGGGGACGGTCGGCCAGCCGACGGCCCCGAAGTAGATGGCGTCGAAGTCCCTGAGCTGGTCGAGGCCGTCCTCGTCCATCATCCGGCCGTGCCGGGCGTAGTGGTCCGCGCCCCAGGGGAACTCCTGCCAGGCGAAGGAGAAGCGGCCGTTCGAGGCCCCGGCGAGGGCGTCGAGGACGGCGCGGCCGGCCGCGACGACCTCGACACCGACTCCGTCGGCGGGGATGGCGGCGATGCGGAACGTGTGCTGGGCGGTCATGACGGTCTCCGTGGGGACGACTGCTGCGGTCGCTCCCGAGTGAACGGGGTCACGCCGGCGCCCGTCCAAGACGCGTTGTCGATGCTCCGGATAGTCCGGGCCTATCGATCCGCGCGGCCGGTGCCCGCCTCCGCGTCGGACACGTACTGCTCGACGCACGCGACGAAGGCCCGTGCGGCCGGCGTGAGGGCGCCCGTCCGGGAGACGAGCGCGATCCGCAGCAGGACGGCGGGCTCGATCCGCCGGACCAGTGCGCCCGACCGCTGCGCCAGCGGCGTCCAGGACGACGGCAGGACCGCGTGTCCCACCCCGGCGAGCACCAGCGGCAGGATCGAGGTCCGGTGCTCGACCTCGACGACGATGCGCGCGTCGACGCCGCTGGCCAGGACGTCGTCCACCAGCCCCCGCACGAGGCTGCCGTGCCTGCTCACGATCAGCCGCGTCCCGGCGAGGGCCGCACGGTCCACCGTGCGCACGGCCGGATCCCCCAGAGGCCGGCGGTCCCCGTGCTCCGGCGGCGCCGGGTCGCCGGGGAGGGGGTCCTCGGGCGGGGAGACCAGGACCAGGGGCTGGTCCTCGATCAGCAGGGCGCGCAGGCCACCGGTGTGCGGAGGCGAGGCCGCGCCGAGCAGCCCGAGCTCGGCCCGGCCGGTCTTGACCGCCTGGACCACCTCCTCGGGGGTGAACGCCGCGTCGGCCGTGACGGTCATCGCCGGATGGGCGGCGGTGAAGTCGCGGATCAGGGTCGACAACGGCTCCATGCCGGGACTGGGCATCGCGACGAGCTCGACCCGGCCGCGCTGCAACCCGCGGACGGACTGCGCCGCGGCCCGGGCGGCCTCCAGGTCACGGACCACCTGGCGAGCCGGTTCGACCAGCTGGGCTCCGGCGTCGCTGAGCACGATGCCGCGGCCCACCCGGTGGAACAGCGGCACGCCGAGCTCCCGCTCGAGCGTCCCGATCGCCTGGGACAGCGAGGGCTGCGCGATGTACAGCTGCTCCGCGGCGCGGCCGAAGTTCATGGTCTCGACGACGGCGAGGAAGTAGGTGAGCTGCCGGACGTCCACCGCGTCACCTCCCGCGGACCGATAGGCCGAACCTACCGGTGCGGTAGCGAACGCGTCTTGGACGGGTGTGGCCGGAGTCACCCACCGTGGCGACCACCACGTCCACCCCTCCGGCAGTCGAAGGACCGAGGTGTCCCCCATGGACCTGTCCCACGCGCACACGCCACCTGTCCAGGCGCCTCGCCGCGGTCGCCGGTGAGCTCATCGGCCGGCGGCTCGGCTCCCTGCGCACCGCCGGGCGTCAGGGTGCCGGCCGCGCCCACCCGCCGGCGTCCACCGTCGACGTCTGACCGCGCCGCCCGGACGGTCCCCACCTCGGGAACGGGGGAGGCCCTGGTCAGTCACCTGACCAGGGCCTCCCTGCGTGGGGTGAGTGACGGGGCTCGAACCCGCGACACCCAGGATCACAACCTGGTGCTCTACCAGCTGAGCTACACCCACCGCGTGCACCCGGCAGCGGACCCGCGCCGGAGGCAGGGACGAGGATACCGGAGCCGGTCAGCTCCCCGACGCAGCCGGGGGTGCGTCGTCCTCCGCGGGGGCGGCCGGCGGCGTGGCGTCGGCCGCGGAGAGCACGTCGGCGAAGCCGGCGACGACCTCCCCGGCGGCCCGCTGCGCCTGCGACGTCGACGGGCCGGGGGCGTCGACGAACAGCGTCCGGCGGTAGTAGGCCAGCTCGCGGATCGACTCGACGATGTCGGCCAGGGCGCGGTGGGCGAGGCCCTTGGGCGGCTGGGCGAAGTAGACCCGCGGGAACCAGCGGCGGGCCAGCTCCTTGATCGAGCTGACGTCGACCATCCGGTAGTGCAGGTGGTCGTCGAGCTCGGGCATGTCGCGGGCGAGGAAGCCGCGGTCGGTGCCGATCGAGTTGCCGCACAGCGGAGCGGTGCGCCGCTCGGGCACCCACCGCTTCACGTAGGCGAGCAGCTGCTGCTCGGCCTCGGCCACGGTGAGGGTCGAGGCGCGCACCGCCTCGGTCAGGCCCGACTTCGCGTGCATCTCGGTGACGACGTCGGCCATGTCCTCCAGGTCGGCGTCGTCGGCGGAGATCACCAGGTCCAGGCCGGGGTCGAGGACCCGCAGCTCCGAGTCGGTCACGACGACGGCGACCTCGATGAGCTTGTCCCGGGTGAGGTCCAGCCCGGTCATCTCGCAGTCGATCCAGACCAGGTGCCCG
The DNA here is from genome assembly GCF_042654585.1 of Geodermatophilus arenarius. NCBI lineage: Bacteria > Bacillati > Actinomycetota > Actinomycetes > Geodermatophilales > Geodermatophilaceae > Geodermatophilus > Geodermatophilus arenarius. Next base: position 394,006 of record NZ_JBHSGR010000001.1, on the reverse strand, counting down.
CCGTTGTCCGCCACGTCGGCCGACCCTACGTCCCGTCCGTCCCGCATGCCTCGCGTGTCGGCCCACTACTCCATGCGCCACACCGGCGCCACTCGGGGGGTCGGCATCGGCGACCTGCGCCGTTACGGTGGGGCCATCCCGTCAGCGAGACCAGGGAGTCCTCCCGTGCCCCACCCCGTCCCCGCCGCTCCCGCCGGAGCGGTCCCCCCGGCACCGGGCTCGCTGGCCGCCGGGCTGCGGCACCCCGTCGCGCTGCTGCGCTGGCTGTGGCTGGCGTACATGACGCCGGGCCGGCCCGGGCGCCCGACGGGGGAGACCGAGCTGCGCTGGATCTACACCGCCTGGCTCGGGGCCTTCCTGCTCAAGATGCTCGGCTCGTCCTGGGACGTCTCCTGGCACTTCAAGTGGCTGCGCGACGACCTGGCGCCCCCGCACCTGCTCAACTCCGCCGGCACCGCGGTGGTCGTCGCGCTGGTGGTCTTCCACAGCTACAGCGGCTACGGCGTCGACCGCCGGGCGCTGCGGCTCATGCAGTGGGGGATCGGCACCTTCCTCGTCGCCATCCCGGTCGACATCGTCAACCACCGCGTCAACGGGCTGGACATCACCAGCTGGAGCCCCAGCCACGCGCTGCTCTACATCGGGACGGCGATCATGCTGGCCGGCGCGATCCGCGGCTGGTGGCTGTACGCCGCGCCCGGCCGGGTCCGCACGCTGGTGTCGCTGGGCCTGTGGCTGTTCTTCGTCGAGAACGTCGTCTTCCCCAACCAGCACCAGGAGTACGGCGTCCTGTCGCTGCGCGCCTACGAGGCCGGGCGGACGACGGCCGAGCCGCAGCTGCTCGACTTCGCCGCCTCGCAGGGCCAGACCCCCACGATGTTCATGCTGCCGGTGCCCTCCTGGGTGCACCCGGCCTGGCTGGTCTGCGCCGGCCTGCTCTCGCTGGTCGTGGCGCGCAGGGTCGTCGGCCTGCGCTGGACCGCGACCGTCGTCGCCGGCACCTACCTGGCCTACCGCGCGGTGATGTGGGCCGGGCTGGTGGCGATGGGCTTCCCGCCGTCGGTGCTGCCGCTGGCGCTGCTGGCCGGCGCGGTCTGCGTCGACCTCGCGGTCACCCGCGGACTGCCCGGCTGGAGCGCCGCGCCGGCCACCGCCGTCGTCGTCTACGCCGCCGGCCGGCTGCAGGACGCCGCCGGGGTCCTGCCGCCGTGGAACTGGTCCTGGTGGTCGGTCGCGCTCGTGGTCGCGGCGTTCACCGTCCTGTGGTCGGCGGTCGACGTCGTCGGCCGCAGCGCCCGGTTCGCCGACTGGCGCCGTCCCGTCGAGCCGGGCCTCCCGGCCGCCGCCGCCCCGGCCGGCGGCGCGCCGTCCCGCTGAGGTGCGGGACGGGCCCGTCACCTGACGTAACGTCGGACGTGGCCGCCCGCCCGGACCCCGCTGCCGGGCCGCGCCCCGCGCCCTCGCGCGCGCCCGGCCTCCCCCCGACCCCCACCCGCCCCCGGAGGACGACGTGCTGGCCCTGACGCCCGTGCCGCCGCAGACGGCGGGGGAGCGTGCGCTCTTCGCCGAGCTGACCCGCTGGGACCGCGGCGGAGCCGTCCGGGGCGCCGTCGTGGCGTCGGTCCCGGTCGTCGACGGCCCCATGGAGCGTCGCCTGTCCGACGCCGTGGTCTTCGTCCCCGAGGGCCTGGCCGTCGTGCGCGTGGTCGAGGTGGTCCGCCAGTCCGGCGTCGTCACCGCGACCCCGGAGGGCTCCTGGACCATCGGCCCGGGCGCCGGCCCCGGCGAGGTGCTGCAGCTGGCCGGCGGCGGCTCGACGCCGCTGGACGGCCTCATGCGGGCCGGCATGGACGCCGCGGTCCGGCTCCGCCGGGCCGGGCTCGAGCCCGGCCGCATCGCCCGGCTCACCGTCCTCGCCGGCGACCTCACCGGCCTGGTCCCGGCCGACGGCGACCTCGGCGACGGCGACCAGGTCGCGCTGCTGGAACCCCGCTCGCTGCTGCTCGGCATCTCGCGGGCCGCCCGCTACGCCGGGGTGGACAACCCGCGGCTGTGGACCACCGCCGACGTCCGCGCCGCGCTGACCGCGCTCGGCCTCGAGGGCCGCGGGCCCACGGTCGAGGAGCTCAACGGCGAGGGTTTCCCGTACTCGCCCTACGTCCTGCGCCGGCGGGAGCTGCTCGCGCCCGCGGCGATGGCCGCCTCGGCCGCCTCGGCGGCCCCCGTGGCGCCGCCCGCCCCGCCGGTCCCGGCACCGGCCCCCGTGGCGGTCCCGCCGCCGGCCGCCCCGGCCGGCCCGCTCGTCGACCCGGTCGCCGCCGCCGCCGTCGCCGTCGCGGCGATCCGGGCCGACGAGGAGGCCGCGGCCCGCGCGGCTGCCGCCCGGGTGGCCGCTCCGGTCGCACCCGCCCCCGTCGCACCTGTCCCCGTCGCACCTGTCCCCGTCGCGCCCGCCCCCGTCGCGCCCCCGCCGGTCGTGCCCGCCCCGGCGCACCCGGCCACCGCGCGCTTCGAGACGCCCGCCGTCCAGTCCGGGGGCGGCGTCCCCGACGCCCCGGTCGCCGTCCCCGCCGTCCCCGCCGTCCCCGCCGACATCGCCGACGAGACCGGCGGCATCGGCGGGCTGTTCGGCGACGCCGACACCGACGCCGGGCACGGGACCCCGCCGGCCGCGCCGCCCGCGGCTCCCGCCCCGGTCCCGCCGGCTGCGCCGGTCCCGCTGGTGGGGCCGCGCCGCCGCTCGCCGGCCGCGCGGAGCCGGCGGGCGCTGCTCGCCGCCGCCGCGCTGGCCGTGGTCGTCGTCGCGGTGGTCGCGCTGGTGAGCCTCACCGGCGGCGGGGGCGACGCCTCGGCGGCCGCCCCGCCGAGCACGAGCACCCCGGCTCCCTCCCCGGGGGCGCAGGAGGCCGGCCCGCAGCCGGGCGAGCGCGCGGTCCTCGACGGCCTGGAGTTCGTCCTGCAGCGGGTGCAGGTCGACGACACCTGCGTCGGCAACTCCTACGGCGACGTCGCGGACTCCTTCGAGCGGACCGACTGCGCGGGCCTGGCGCGGGCGCTGTGGTCGACCGACGTCGACGGCCGGGCCGTGGTGGTCTCGGTGTCCACCGTGGACATGGGCGACACCGTCGCCGCCCGCGCCCTGCGCGACCTGACCGACCGCAACGGCAGCGGGAACGTCAGCGACCTGCTGCGCGAGGGCGTGACCTACCCGGGTGCGCCCGCGGAGCTGTCCGGCGCCGAGTACGCCAGCGCCGTCGAGGGTCCGGTGGTCACCATCGTGGAGACCGCCTGGACCGGTCCCGGCGAGGCCGGCACCGCCGACCTCGACCTGGTCGCCGGCACCGGCCTGAGCCTGCCGATGCCCGAGCCGTCCGCCGGCTGACGACCCCGGCGGCGACGCCGCGTCAGGCGGTCGCGGCCGCCTCGGCCATCGCGGCGAGCAGCGCCGCCGTCCGCGCGCGCGGCAGCCGGCCCGCGCTGTGCGGGGTGGAGTTGACCAGCCCGAAGACGGCGTGCGCGCGGGCCCGGCTGGCGTCGGTGCCCTCCTCGGGCCGCAGCCGGGCCAGCACCTCCACCCACACCTCGACGTAGCGGCGCTGCAGCCGGCGCACCGCGGCCGCGTCGTCCGGCGGCAGGGAGCCGAGGTCGCGGTCCTGCACGGTGATCAGCGCGGGGTTGTCCAGCGCGAAGTCCACCTGGAAGGCGATCAGCGCCCGCAGCTGCGCGACGGGGTCGGGACCGGCGGCGGCGACCCGCTCACGCCCGCCGGCCAGCAGCCGCTGGCTGATGCCCTCGAGCATCTCGGCCAGCATCGCGTCCTTGCTGGCGAAGTGCCGGTAGATGGCCGGGCCGGTCACGCCGACCGCGGCGCCGACGTCGTCGACGCCCACCGCCCGCGCGCCGCGCTCGGCGAACAGCTGCGCGGCCGCCCGCAGGATCTGCTCCCGCCGGGAGGGCCGGGCGGCGTCGGCCGTCAGCGCCGAGTCGGGCTGGCTGGCGGTCACGCCGCGGATGCTAACGGCCGCGGTCTGGACCCCGATGTGAACCGTCGTTAACATCGCTGAGGAGCGGCCGGCCGACCGGAGCGGCCGCAGGCGGGCCCCGGGGAGGACCCCACCGGCGCCCCGGCACCAGGGAGCACACCGTGCTGGACTACCGGCTCGACGACGAGACCGAGGCCCTGCGGAAGACCGTCCGCGAGTTCGCGCTCGAGGTGGTGGCCCCGCAGATCGGCGACTTCTACGAGCGCGACGAGTTCCCCACCGCGATCGTGCGGCAGATGGGCGACCTCGGGCTGTTCGGCCTGCCCTTCCCCGAGGAGTACGGCGGCTCGGGCGGCACCTACTTCGACCTGTGCGTGGCCATCGAGGAGCTGGCCCGGGTGGACAGCTCGGTGGCCATCACCCTGGAGGCCGGCGTCTCGCTGGGCGCGATGCCGCTCTACCGGTTCGGCAGCGAGGAGCAGCGGAAGCGCTGGCTGCCGCGGCTGTGCACGGGCGAGGCGCTGGCCGCCTTCGGCCTGACCGAGCCCGGCGGCGGCTCCGACGCCGGCGCCACCCGCACCACCGCGCGCCTGGAGGACGGGCACTGGGTGGTCAACGGCTCCAAGGCCTTCATCACCAACTCCGGCACCGACCTCACCGAGCTGGTCACCGTCACCGCCGTCACCGGCACCCGGCCCGACGGCGGCAAGGAGATCTCCGCGATCGCCGTCCCGTCGGGCACCCCCGGCTTCACCGTGGGCCCGCGGTACTCGAAGGTCGGGTGGAACGCGTCGGACACCCGCGAGCTCTCCTTCAGCGACTGCCGGGTGCCCGAGGACTCGCTGGTCGGGGAGCGCGGCCGCGGCTACGCGCAGTTCCTCTCCATCCTCGACGAGGGGCGCGTCGCCATCTCCGCGCTGGCCACCGGCCTCGCCCAGGGGTGCGTGGACGAGTCGGTGCGCTACGCCGGCACCCGCGAGGCCTTCGGCCGGCCCATCGGCCGCAACCAGGCGGTCCAGTTCATGATCGCCGACATGGAGGTGCGCGCCTCCACCGCGCGGCTGGCCTACTACCGCGCCGCCGAGAAGATGCTGCGCGGCGAGCCGTTCCGCCGCGAGGCCTCGATCGCCAAGCTCTACAGCTCCGAGGTCGCGGTGGACAACGCCCGCGCGGCCGCCCAGGTGCACGGCGGCTACGGCTTCATGAACGAGACGCCGGTCGGGCGCTTCTACCGCGACGCCAAGATCCTCGAGATCGGCGAGGGCACCAGCGAGGTGCAGCGGATGCTCATCGCCAGGGACCTCGGCGTCGGCTAGGCCGTCACGTCCACCAGGACCTTGCCGACGGCGCCGTCCTGCACGGCCCGGTGCGCCTGCGCCGTCTCCGCCAGCGGGAAGACGTGCAGCGGCAGCCCGGCGTCCTCGCCCACCCGCAGCGCGCCGTCGAGGAGGGCCGCGTTGACGTCCTCGACGCCGAGGACCTTGGCCCGCTCGGGCTGCGTGTAGACGAGCACGAAGTTCCAGCGGGCGTTGGGGCCCATCTGCGCGCGCACCGGGATGGTGACCTCCGCGCCCCCGTCGTCGGCGTACACCGCGACCGCGCCGTGCATGCCGACCACCTGCGCGTCGACGGCGGCGTTGCGGGCCGCGGACACCTCCACGACCGTGTCGACGCCCCTCGGCGCGATCTTGCGGACCTCGGCGACGACGTCCTGCCGCCGGTAGTCGACGACGTGCGAGGCGCCGGCCGCCGCGGCCAGCTGCGCCTTGCGCGGGCTGCTCACCGTGGCGACGACCGTGGCGTCGGCCCAGCGCGCGAGCTGGATCGCCGCGTTGCCCACCGCGCCGGCGCCGCCCTGCACCAGCACGGTGCGCCCGGTCAGCGAGCCGGGGCCCATCCGGTCGGGCACGGACTCGCCGAGGGTGAGGCAGCGGTGCGCGGTGAGGAACGGGATGCCCAGCGCGGCGCCGAGCTCGAACGAGGGCGCCGGGCCCATGGGCACCGCCTGGCGGGCGGGCACGACGGTGTACTCCGCCGCCGTCCCCCAGGGGCGCTGCCAGGCCGCCTCCCACACCCAGACCCGCTCGCCGCGGATCGCGGGGTCCACGCCCTGCCCGACCGCCTCCACCGTGCCGGCGCCGTCCTGGCCGGGCACCTGGCCCCCGGGCCCGGGCTGCGCGTTGCTGCGGGACTTCCAGTCGGTCGGGTTGACGCCGGCCGTCGCGAGCCGGACGAGGACCTCGCCGGGGCCGGGGTCGGGGGTGGGCCGGTCGGTCAGCTGCAGGACCTCGGGGCCGCCGGGCCGGGTGTAGGTGATGGCACGCACCCGGCGGCCCTACCCTGCGCGGCGACCCTGTTGCGTACGGCCCTGTTCCGATCGGGGCGCGGCGCGGTAGGGAGAGCGGGTGAGCGAGTCCGCCCCGGCCTGGAGCCGCGTGCTCCCGTCCTCGCTGCGCCGGGCGCGGCTCTACCGGCAGCACCACGGCCGGCTGCCGCCGTGGGGGGAGCCACGCACCTTCACCGAGAAGCTGCAGCGGCGGATCACCCGCGATCGCCGTCCGCTGCTGGCGCCGACCTGCGACAAGCTGGCCATGAAGGAGCACTTCGCGCGGCGGGCGCCGGACCTGCTGCGGGTGCCGCGGACGTACTGGTCCGGCACCGACGTCGCGGAGCTGGCCGGCGTCGACCTCCCCGGCCCGTGGGTGCTCAAGCCCAACCACTCGTGCCGGCGGGTACTGGTGGGGGAGGGGCGGCCCGACGTCGCCGATCTCGCCGCGCGCACCGCCGGCTGGGTGGCCGAGCGCTACTGGCGCGACAGCGAGGAGTGGGCCTACCGCTGCGCCCGGCCGGGCCTGCTGGTGGAGGAGCACGTCGGGGAGCCCGGGGAGGTGCCCACCGACCTCAAGGTCCTGGTGTTCCACGGCGTGCCGCGGGTGGTCGGCGTGCACACCGGCCGGCGGGACGTGCACCGTGCGCGCCTGTACACCGCCGGCTGGGAGCCGCTGCCCTGGACGTGGGGCTACCCGCCCGGGCCCGACGTGCCGCGCCCGGCCTGGCTGCCCGAGCTGCTCGAGGCCGCGGCCGCGGCGGCGGCCGGCTTCGACATGCTCCGGGTGGACCTCTACCGGCACGACGGCCGGCTCTGGGCGGGGGAGCTGACGCCCTACCCGGGCGCGGGGCTGTCCCGCCTCGAGCCGGGGCTCGACGCGTGGCTGGGCACCTGGTGGACGCTGCCCGCCGAGGTGGACCGGCCCCGCTGGCGCACCGCGGCGGCGCGCCGGTGTGGCGGTCCTCACCCCCCGGGGTGACCACCGCGGAACGGAACTGATCCGGAACAGACGGGCGGCCGATGGGGCCTCATGGAGCTCCCCGTCATCGGCCGACTCCGCCGCGCGCTGCCCGAGGGGCGGCCACTGCCGGACGAGGTCTGGCAGCGGCGGCACGCGCTGCTGCTGCGGCTGGCCGCGGTGCAGGCCGTGGCGATCGGCGTCCTCGCGGTGGCCCGGGGCTGGGCTCCGGCCGCGGCGGGCGGTGCCGCCCTCGCCGTCGCCTACCCGGTGTCGTTCAGCCTGCTGCCGAACGCCGGCCGCACGCTGCGGGCCGCGGGGGTGACCGGGAGCCTGCTGGCCGCCTCGGTGCTGTTCGTGCACGTCTGCGACGGGCTGACCGAGGCGCACTTCCACTTCTTCGTCGTCGTCGGCCTGGTGTCGCTCTACCAGGACTGGGTGCCCTTCGGGCTGGCCCTCGTGGTCGTCATCGGGCACCACGGCGCCGTCGGCACGCTCTTCCCGCACTCGGTGTTCGACCACGAGGCGGCCTACCGCGACCCGTGGCTCTGGGCGCTGGTGCACGGCGGGTTCGTGCTGGCCGCGAGCCTGGCGCACCTGTCCTCGTGGCGGCTCAACGAGCGGCAGGGGCTGCACGACCCGCTCACGGGGCTGGCCAACCGCACCCGCCTGCTGCAGACCACCGCCACGCTGCTGGCCCGCCGCACCGGCCCGGTCAGCGTGCTGTTCCTGGACCTGGACGACTTCAAGGACGTCAACGACACCCGCGGGCACGCGGCCGGCGACGTCCTGCTCACCACGGTGGGCGACCGGCTGCGGGCCTGCGTCCGGGAGGGCGACGAGGTGGGCCGGCTGGGCGGCGACGAGTTCGCCGTCGTGGTCGACGGCGGCGCCGACGAGGCGGCGGCCGTCGGCGAGCGGGTCCTGGCCGCGCTCGCCGAGCCGGTCGACGTCGGCGGGCGGCCGCTGGCCGTGCACGTGAGCATCGGCGTCGCCGACACCGCGACGGCGGGCGACCGGCGGCCCGGGACGCTGCTGCGCAACGCCGACCTGGCCATGTACCGCGCCAAGGCGCTGGGGAAGAACCGGCTGGTCCGCTACGCGCCGGGCATGGCCGAGGCGGCCGAGGAGGAGGTCACCCTGCTGCAGGACCTGACCGCCGCGGTCCGGGCCGGCCAGCTGGAGGTGTACTACCAGCCCACCATCGACCTCGCCGACGGCCGCACCACCGGCTACGAGGCGCTGCTGCGCTGGCAGCACCCGCAGCGCGGGCTCGTGCCGCCCGCGGAGTTCGTGCCCCTGGCCGAGGCGAGCGGCGCGATCCTCGAGATCGGCCGCTGGGTGCTCGAGCAGGCGGTCGGGCAGGCGACGGTCTGGACGGCGGAGGCCGGCCGGCCGATCGGCATCGCGGTCAACCTCTCGCCGCGGCAGCTGGCCGACGACGACGTCGTCGCGCTGGTGTCCGCCGTCCTCGCCGCGAGCGGCCTGCCGGCGGCGCAGCTGACGCTGGAGGTGACCGAGGGCGTGCTGCTGCGCGACGTCGACCGCGTGGCCGGGCAGCTGCGGGCGCTGCGGGAGCTCGGCGTGCGGATCGCGATCGACGACTTCGGCACCGGCTACGCGAGCCTGACCTACCTGCGCCGGCTGCCCGCGGACGTCCTCAAGATCGACCGCAGCTTCGTGCAGGACCTCGGCGGCGACGTCCGCTCGCGGGCGCTGGTGGCCTCCATGATCGAGCTGGCGCGCAACCTGCGGCTGGAGGTGGTCGCGGAGGGCGTGGAGACCAGCGAGCAGCACGCCGTCCTCGGCGGCCTCGCCTGCTCGCACGCGCAGGGCTACCTCTTCGGCCGCCCGCTGCCCGCGCCCGCGCACGACCCCGCCCAGCCGGCGCCCACCGGCGCCGTCCCCGCACCGCGGGAGCCGGTACCGGCCCCCTGACCTGCGCGGGCGTCCGGGGGTGGTCGCGGACGGAACGGAACGGTCCCCTAACCTGTGCGCGCACCGTGACAGCAGTCACACCGTGCGTACACCCTCGACGATGAGGACGTCCGTGCAGCCAGGAACCCTCCCCGCCGTCCGCCGGCGCCGTCTCGGCGCCGCGCTCGCCGTCGCGACGACCCTGTCCGTCTCGCCCCTCGCGGTGGGCGCGGCCTCCGCCGCCCCACCGCCCGCCACCAGCCCCACCGCGCCGGACCTCGGCGTGAACGTCACCGTGTTCGACCCGTCCATGCCGGTCAGCGAGATCCAGGCCGAGCTGGACGCGACCTTCGCCGCCCAGAGGGACGACGAGATGGGCACCGAGCGGTACGCCTACCTCTTCCGCCCCGGCACCTACGGCATCGACGCCCAGCCGCTGCAGATCAAGGTCGGCTACTACACCGAGGTCACCGGCCTCGGGGACTCGCCGTCCGACGTGGTCATCAACGGCAAGGTCGAGAGCTACAACCGCTGCCTCGACGGCGGTGGCACGACCAACTGCATCGCGCTGAACAACTTCTGGCGCACCGTGTCGAACCTGACGATCGACGTCAACGCCACCGGTCAGGACGGCTGCCGGCAGAGCGCCAACTTCTGGGCCGTGTCCCAGGCGGTCTCGCTGCGCCGGGTGGACGTCACCGGCGGCACCCTGTCGCTGATGGACTACTGCACCGCCGGACCGCACTACGCCAGCGGCGGGTTCATCGCCGACTCCCGGGCGGGCGCGGTCGTCAACGGCTCGCAGCAGCAGTGGCTGACCCGCAACAGCACGGTCGGCTCGTGGTCCAACGGCGTGTGGAACCAGGTGTTCTCCGGCGTCGTGGGTGCGCCCTCCGAGGAGGCCTTCCCGACCCCGCCGTACACCACGCTGGACACCACCCCGCTCAGCCGCGAGAAGCCGTACCTGTTCCTCGACGACGCGGGCCGCTGGAACGTGCGGGTGCCCGCGGCGCAGCAGGCCTCACGCGGCACCAGCTGGGGTGCCGGGCTCACGCCGGGCCGCACGCTCCCCCTCACCGACTTCCTCGTCGCGACGCCGTCGACGCCCGTCCAGCAGATCGACAACCACCTCGCCCGCGGCGGCCACCTGCTGCTCACGCCGGGGGTGTACGACGTCGCGCGCAGCATCGACGTCAAGCGGCCGGGCACCGTGGTGCTCGGCATCGGGCACGCGACGCTGACCGCGGTCGGCGGGGCGGTCCCGCTGACGATCGCCGACGTCCCCGGCGTCGTCGTGGCCGGCGTGACGATCGACGCGGGCACCGTCGAGTCGCCGGCGCTGCTGCAGGTCGGCAACCCGAACGGCAACGGCGGGCGGTCCGACGCGGCCGACCCGACGACGCTGTCCGACGTCTACTTCCGCGTCGGCGGCCCGCACGTGGGCAAGGTCGACACCGCGCTCGTGGTCGACAGCGACGACGTCCTCATCGACCACACCTGGGTGTGGCGCGCCGACCACGGCGTCGAGCCCGGCTTCACCCAGGGCGTCAACGGTGACACCGACCGCTGGCGGACCAACACCGGCCGGGTGGGCGCCGAGATCAACGGCGACCGGGTGACCGCGACCGGCCTGTTCGTCGAGCACTTCCAGACCCACAACACCATCTGGAACGGCGAGCGGGGGACGACGGTCCTCTACCAGAACGAGCTGCCCTACGACCCGCCGTCGCAGGCCGACTGGCAGCAGCCCGACGGCACCCTCGGCTGGGCCGGCTACAAGGTCGCCGACGACGTGCAGCAGCACCGCCTCTACGGCGGCGGCGTCTACGGCTACCAGCGCAACGCCGGTCCGGGGATCACCACCGAGAGCGGCTTCGAGGTGCCGACGACGCCGGGCGTGCGGCTGCACCACGTGACGACCGTCCACCTCGACGGTCTCGGCGTCATCCGGCACGTGGTGAACGACGTGGGTGACCAGGTCGACGGCAGCCGTCCCGGCACGCCGGCCTACGTGGTCGACCACCCGGCGGCCTGACGCAGTGAGCCCGGTGGGCCGTCGCGGACTCCCGCGGCGGCCCACCGGCGCGTCCGGCCCCCGGGGGCTCAGGCCGGGGTGATCGAGAGGGTGAGCGCGCGGCGGCCGGCCTCGGAGCGGGCGGTGCGCAGCCGCTCCTCCGAGGGGGTGCCGTACTCGGTGGTGCGCTGGCGAGCGGGCCGGCCGATCGCCGCGGCCATCGCCTCGAGCTCGGCGATCGTCTTCAGCGAGCCGTTCTCGCTGCCGGCCATCCGGCTGATGGTCTCCTCCATCAGCGTGCCGCCGAGGTCGTTGGCCCCGCCCTGCAGCACCGCCTGCGTGCCGGCGTCGCCGAGCTTGACCCACGAGGTCTGGACGTTGCCGATCCGCCCGTGCAGCAGCAGCCGGGCGACGGCGTGCACCGCCCGGTTCTCCCGCACCGTCGGGCCCGGCCGTGCGACGCCGGCGAGGTAGATCGGCGCGTTGTGGTGCACGAACGGCAGCAGCACGAACTCGGTGAACCCGCCGGTCTCGTCCTGCTGGCGGGCGATCGTGCGCAGGTGCGCCACCCAGTGCGCCGGGGTGTCGACGTGGCCGTACATCATCGTCGACGTCGTCGGGATGCCCACCCGGTGCGCGGTGCCGATGATCTCCAGCCAGGTCGCCGCGGGCAGCTTGCCCTTGGTCAGCACCCAGCGGACGTCGTCGTCGAGGATCTCCGCCGCCGTGCCGGGGACCGAGTCGAGCCCGGCCTCCTTCGCCGCGCGCAGGAAGTCCTCGAACGACAGCCCGGTGCGGGCCGAGGCGTTGACGATCTCCATGGGGCTGAACGCGTGCAGGTGGATGCCGGGCTGGCGGCGCTTCACCTCGCCGATCAGGTCGAGGTAGGCGGACCCGGGCAGGTCGGGGTGGATGCCGCCCTGCATGCAGATCTCGGTTGCGCCGGCGGCCCACGCGCGGTCGACCCGGTCGCCGACCTCGGACAGCGAGAGCGTGTAGGCGTCGGCGTCGGTGCGCCGCTGGGCGAACGCGCAGAACCGGCAGCCGGTGTAGCAGACGTTGGTGAAGTTGACGTTCCGGTTGACGACGTAGGTGACGTCGTCGCCGGTGACGTCGCGGCGGACGGCGTCGGCCAGCGCGCACAGCGCCTCGAGGTCGGGGCCGTCGGCGCCGAGCAGCGCCAGGTACTGCGCGTCGGAGAGCCCGGCGGGGTCGCGCTCGGCGGCGCGCAGCGCGGCGTGCACCTCGGGGTCACCCACGGCCAGGGCGGTGGAGGAGCCGTCGCGGGCCGCCGTGGTGCGGTCGCGCAGGTCGGCCCAGTCGCCGTAGACGGCGTCGAAGTCCCCGCGCCGGTCGCCGGTGCGGCCGACGGTGTCCACCTCGACGTGCAGGTCGGTGCGACCGGAGGACACCCAGGCCTCGTCGGGCTCCTGCCACGGCAGCCCGGTGGGGATGCGGCCCTCGACGGCCAGGCCGTCGGGCCCGGCCAGCGCGGCCACGTGCGGGCGCACCCGCGGGTCGAGCCACGGCTCGGGCTCCAGCGCGTAGCGCGGCTGGGCGGCCAGCCGCTCGCGCAGGGTGAACCCGCCCTCGGCGGTCAGCGCGGCGAGCTTGTCGGTGTTGGGCCAGGGCCGCTCGGGGTTGACGTGGTCGGGCGTGAGCGGGGAGACCCCGCCCCAGTCGTCGACGCCGGCGCGCAGCAGCAGCCCGAGCTCGGTGGAGTCGGACAGGTTCGGCGGCGCCTGCACCCGCGCCCGCGGGCCGAGCAGCAGCCGGGTGACGGCGACGGCGGCCACGTACTCCTGCAGCGCGAGGTCGTCGTGCGCGGCCATCGCGGTGCGCGGCTTCGCGCGGAAGTTCTGGACGATGACCTCCTGCACGTGCCCGTGCCGCTGGTGCGCGGCGCGGATCCGCAGGACGGCGTCCACCCGCTCGGCCGGCGTCTCGCCGATGCCCAGCAGCACGCCGGTGGTGAACGGGACGGCGGAGCGGCCGGCGTCCTCGAGCACCCGCAGCCGCACGGCCGGCTCCTTGTCGGGGGAGCCGAAGTGGGGGCCGCCGCGCTCGGACCACAGCCGGGTCGCGGTCGTCTCGAGCATCATCCCCATCGACGCCGACACGGGCTTGAGCCGCTGGACCTCCTCCCAGGTCATCACCCCGGGGTTGAGGTGCGGGAGCAGCCCGGTCTCCTCCAGCACCCGGATCGCCATCGCCCGCAGGTAGGCCAGCGTCGAGTCGAAGCCGTGCGCCTCCAGCCACTCGGCGGCGACCGGCCAGCGGTCCTCGGGCCGGTCGCCGAGGGTGAACAGCGCCTCCTTGCAGCCCAGCGCCGCGCCCTGCCGGGCGACGTCGAGCACCTCGTCGGGGGAGAGGAACGGCGCCCTCCCCTGGGCCCGCAGCTGCCCGGGCGTGGTCACGAACGTGCAGTAGTGGCAGCGGTCGCGGCACAGGTGGGTGAGCGGGATGAACACCTTGCGGCTGTAGGTGACCACGCCGGGGCGGCCGGCCGAGGCCAGGCCGGCGTCGCGCACCCGCGAGGCGGCGGTGAGCAGGCGGTCCAGCGGCTCGCCGTCGCCCAGCCCGCGGGCCGACAGCAGGGTCTCGGCCTCGCCGGCGTCGAGGGTCACGCCACGCTCGGCGCGGGCGAGGGCCCGGCGCAGCGCGGACGGCACGGGGGTCTGCGGCTCGCTCATCGCCCCTGAAACTAGTCGAAGGACCCCACACCCCCCACCCGCTCGCAGGCTCGCGGGCGGGCCCCTGCGAGGGGCCGGAACCGCCTCTGTCGCGCTAACGGCTCCCGGGGGCGTCGACGTAGCGGCCGCGCAGCCGGAGCAGGGGCGCGGCGCCGTCGCGCAGGACAGGCACGTCCTCGACGGCGAGCAGCGCCAGCACGTGGTCGCCGGCCGGCACGAGCCGGTCGAGCCGGCAGTCCAGCGCGACGACGCCGCCGTCGAGCACGATCGCGCCGCTGCCGGCCGCCCGCGACCACGGCACCGACTCGAGCAGGTGCCGCGCCGAGGGCCGCCCGGCGGAGGAGAACCGGCTGGCGAGGATCGCCTGCCCGGCGGCGAGGACGGTGAGCCCGCAGGTGCCCACGGCGTCCAGCACCTCGGCCGGGTACCCGTCGGCGGTCAGCCCGACGGCGACCAGCGGCGGGTCGGCCGACACGCTCATGACCGAGGTGACCGTCGTGCCGACGTCGTCGATGTCGTCCCGGACGGTCAGCAGCGCCACCCCCGCCGCGTACTGCCGCAGGGCGGCGCTGAAGTCGGAGGGTGACACCGGCATGGCGGCCAGTCGACCACACCGCCAGGATGGCCCGGTGAGCAGCGCGGACGAGAAGACCTACGACGTCGTCGTGATGGGCGCAGGCTCGACCGGGGAGAACGTCGCCGACGTCGTCGTCCGGGGCGGGCTGTCCGCGGTGCTCGTGGAGGAGCACCTCGTCGGCGGGGAGTGCTCCTACTACGCCTGCATGCCGAGCAAGGCGCTGCTGCGCGGCACCGAGGCGATCGAGGAGGCGCGCGCGGTCAAGGGCGCCGCCGCCGCGGTCACCGGCGAGCAGGACGTCGCCGCGACCCTCGAGCGCCGCGACTCCTTCACCAGCCACTGGGACGACGCCGGCCAGGTGCGCTGGGTCGAGGGCGCCGGCATCGACCTGGTCCGCGGCACCGCCCGGCTCGAGGGCGAGCGCACCGTCGTCGTCACCCGCCCCGACGGCGGGGAGACCCGGCTCACCGCGCGGCACGCGGTCGCGGTCTGCACCGGGTCGGAGGCCGCGGTGCCGCCGGTCGAGGGCCTGCCCGACGTCGAGCCGTGGACCCCGCGCGAGGCCACGAGCGCGAAGGAGCCCCCGCGCCGGCTGCTGGTGGTCGGCGGCGGCTACGTCGGCTGCGAGACGTCCTTCGCCTGGAACGCCCTCGGCTCTCAGGTGACGCTCCTCCAGCAGGGCGACCGGCTGCTGCCCGGCGCCGAGCCGCAGGCGGGTGACGCGGTGCTCGCCTCGCTGCGCGACCGTGGCGTCGACGTCCGGCTCGACGCGGAGGTCCGCGCGGCCCGCCGCGAGCACGACGAGGTCGTCCTCACGACCGCCGAGGGCGAGGTCCGCGGCGACGAGGTGCTCGTGGCCGTCGGGCGGCGGGCGCGGACGACGGCGATCGGCGTGGACAGCGTCGGCCTCGAGCCGGGGGAGTACCTCGACGTCGACGACACGCTGCAGGTGCGCGGGCTGCCGTGGCTCTACGGCGTCGGCGACGTCAACGGCCGCCGGCAGCTCACCCACATGGGCAAGTACCAGGCCCGCCAGGCCGGCGCGGCGATCGTCGCCCGCGCCCGCGGCGAGGAGGTGCGGGTGGAGGACTGGTCGCCGCACACCGCCACCGCCGACCACGCCGCCACGCCCTCGGTCGTGTTCACCGACCCGCAGGTGGCCGGCGTCGGCCTGACCAGCGCCCAGGCGGAGGAGCGCGGCCTGCCGCACCGCGTCGTCGAGTACCCGATCGGCTCGGTCTCGGGCGCCGCCCTGTTCGCCGACGGCTACGAGGGGACCGCGGTCGCCGTCGTCGACACCGAGCGCGAGGTGCTGCTCGGGGTGACCTTCGTCGGCCCGGCGGTGGCCGAGCTGCTGCACGCGGCGACGATCGCCGTCGTCGGGGAGGTGCCGATCGCGCGGCTGTGGCACGCGGTCCCGGCCTACCCGACGGTCAGCGAGATCTGGCTGCGGTTGCTCGAGACCTGGCGCGGCTGAGCGCTCAGGGCAGCGGGAACGGCGTGTCGCTCGGTGCGGGCAGGTCGCCGTCGACGGCGGCGGTGACGGTCATGCCCCGGAACTGCGCGCCGCCGAGCGTGGTCAGGAAGGCGGTGTCGGCGGCGTCGCGGCCCGAGCAGATCCGCACCAGCGACGACGTCGGCGCCAGCCGCGTCGCGTCGACCACGCACCAGGTCCCGCCGACGTCGGCCTCCGCGACGGCGTGGAAGTCCATCGGGTCCAGCCCGGGCGCGTAGACGGCGACCAGCCGCGCCGGCACCTCCAGGGCGCGCAGCAGGGTGACCGTCAGGTGCGCGTAGTCGCGGCACACGCCGCGCCCGGCCAGCAGCGTGTCGACGGCGGTGTCCACCGGGCGGCTGGCGCCCGCGGCGTAGACCAGCCGCCGGTGCACCCAGTCGGCCACCGCGCCCACCAGCTCGGCGCGGGGCAGCGAGCGGTCGAACTCGGTGGCGGCGAACCCCTCGAGCTGGTCCGACGGGCAGTAGCGGCTGGGCCGGATCGCCTCCGCCCACGCCTCCGGCGTCACCGCGCGGCCCGGGCCGCCGCGCTCGGCGGTCGCGGTGTAGGTGACCTCGGTGGTGCCCGCCTCCAGCCGGACCCGGTGCACCCGCGCCTCGCCCACCCGGAGCTCCTCGACCTCCAGCGGGCGCCCCTCGCACAGCACGGTCAGCGTCTCGGTGGCGGGCGTGGCCACCGCCACCTGCAGCAACGCGGTGGCCGGGCCGGCCGAGGAGAGGGTGAGCGAGGCGGCGACGGAGGTCGGCATGACCGAGATCGTCGCCGCGGCCGGGGTCCCGGCGCGCTGTGTGCTCGCTCACCGTGCTGCAGTGGGTCCGTGCCCGCACCGTCCCGCAGTTCCTGGCGCCGCTACGTCGCCCTCGGCGACTCCTTCACCGAGGGGCTCAGCGACCCCGACCCGGCCCGCCCCGGCGAGTACCGCGGCTGGGCCGACCGGCTGGCCGAGCACCTGGCCGAGGCCTCCCCGGGCGCCGACGTCGAGTACGCCAACCTCGCCGTCCGCGGGCGGCTGCTCCCGCAGGTGCTCGCCGAGCAGGTGCCGGTCGCCCGCGCGGCGCAGCCGGACCTGGTGAGCCTGGTGGCCGGCGGCAACGACCTGCTCCGTCCCGGCGCCGACCCCGACGTGCTGGCCGCCGCGCTGGAGGCGGCGGTGGCCGCCTTCCGCGCCGACGGCGCCGACGTGCTGCTCGCCACCGGCGTCGACCCGCGGCTGACGCCGATCATCCGGCGCACCCGCGGCCGGGTCGCGGTGTTCAACGCCTCGCTGTGGTCGATCGCCGCGCGGCACGGCGCCGTCGTCCTCGACCAGTGGGGCGCGGACTGGCTGCTGGACTGGCGGCTGTGGGACAGCGACCGCATCCACCTCACCGCCGAGGGGCACCGGCGGATGGCGCTGGCCGCGGCCGACGCGCTCGGCGTCCCGGTCCCCGGCGACGGCGAGTGGCGCACCCCGCTGCCGCCGGCCCCGCCGCGGGCGCTGCGCGCGGCGCTGGCCGAGGAGGCCGCCTGGGTGCGCGGGTTCGTCGCGCCGTGGATCGCCCGCCGCCTGCGCGGCCGGTCCTCCGGCGACGGGCGGGCCCCGAAGCGGCCGGTGCCGCTGGCGCTGCCCCGCGGCTGAACCGCCGGGACCGTGCACCTCCGCGGAGGTTCCCGGAGGGCTCAGGCGGGGGACTGGTCCCCGTCCGTCTCGTCCCCGTCGGTGGCCGGCTCGTCGTCGGTGGTCGTGTCCTCGACGACCACGAGGAACGGCCGGGGGGCCGGGGGCTCCTCGGCGTCCTCCAGCGGGAACAGGTCGACGCCGTCGCCGCCGGCCGGGTCCGGCACCGGGGGCAGCTCGCCGGTGACCGCCTCCAGCTCGCCGGTCACGGCCTCGAGGACGGCGGCGGCCTCCTCGGCGGCCTGCTCGACGAGCACCTCGGCCATGAGCGCCTCGGCGCGGCTGGGTAGCGGCGCGGGCCGGCCGAAGGCGTAGCCCTGCGCCATCGCGCAGCCGTGCCGGCGCAGCCACTCGGCCTGCTCGAGGTCCTCGATGCCCTCGGCGATCACCTGCAGGCCCATGCCCTGCCCGAGCTGCAGCAGGCCCTGGACCAGGGCGGCGGTGGAGGGCCGGGTGACGACGTCGGCGACGAATGACCGGTCGATCTTGACGGTGTGGATCGGCAGCCGGTGCAGCGCGGTGATGGCCGAGTAGCCGGTGCCGAAGTCGTCGAGCGCCAGCGTCACGCCGCGCGCGGTCACCTCCGACACCGCCTGCAGCGTGGCCTCGGCCGCGAACAGCGCCGTCGACTCGGTGATCTCCAGCTCCAGCCGCCCGGGCGGCAGGCCGGACTCCTCCAGCGCGGCGGCGACCAGGTCGCTGAAGCCCTCCTCGGCCAGGTGGCGCGCCGAGACGTTGACGTGCACCCGCAGCCCGGCCGGCCAGCCGGCGGCGTCGGTGCACGCCTGTCGCAGCACCCAGGCGCCCAGGCGGGAGGTGAGCCGGTTGTTCTCCGCGGCGTCGAGGAACGCGCCCGGCGGCAGCAGCCCGCGGGTGGGGTGCTGCCAGCGGATGAGCGCCTCGTAACCGAGCAGGGTCTCGTCGGCCAGGGAGACGATCGGCTGGTAGAACAGCCGCAGCTCGTCGCCGTCCAGCGCGCGGCGCAGGTCGGTCTCTAGCTGCAGCAGGTCGACCTCGTCCTCGGTCAGGCCGCCGTCGTGCACCTCGATGCGCGCCCGGCTGCCGTCCCGCTTGGCGCGGGTGAGCGCGCTGTGCGCCTGGCGCAGCAGGTCGTCGGGGGCGACGTCGGAGCCCATGGTCAGTCCGACGCTCGCCGACAGCACGATCTCGCGGTTGCCGAGCTGGAACGGGTCGTCGAGCACCGACAGCAGCCGGTCGGCCAGCGCCCGCAGGCCGTCGAGGTCCTCGACGTCCTCGGCGAGGATGAGGAACTCGTCGGCGCCGAGCCGCACGGCGGTGTCCTCGACGCGGGTGCTCCAGCGGAGCCGGTCGGCGACCTGGCTGAGCAGCTGGTCGCCGGCCTCGGTGCCGAGGGTGTCGTTGACCGCCTGGAACCGGTCGAGGTCCAGGTGCACCAGGCCCACCTGGAGCCCGCGGCGGCGGGACAGCGCGAGGGCGTGGGCGAGCCGGTCGGTGAGGGCGCGGCGGTTGGGCAGCCCGGTGAGCTGGTCGGTGAAGGCCCGGCGGACCAGGTCCTCCTCGGCCCGCCGCCGGTCGGTGACGTCGACCAGCGACAGGACGACGAAGTGCGGCTCACCGGTGGTCCGGTGGACGACGGTGTGCGACTGCTGCACCCACAGCTCGGTGCCGTCGGCGCGGCGCAGGCGGCGCTCGCCGTCCCGGCGCAGCCACGGGTCCAGGCCGGCCTCGTCACCGGCAGCGCCGTCGCCGTCGGCGATCGGGGCCTCGTCGGGGTGGGCGAGCAGGTCGACGTGGCGGCCCACCACGTCGTCGATGCCGCGGCCGGACAGCGCGCACAGCGCGTCGTTGACGACGAGCAGGTGGCCGTCGAGGCCGACCAGGGCCTTGGGGACCGGCGAGTTGAGGAACAGGGCGCGGAACACCTGGCCGCGGTCGGCCAGCAGCGTGTCGATGGCCCGCAGCCTCGTCCCCGCCGGTGCGCCGCTCGGCTCGCCGGGCTGGTCGGCCCGGGGCCGGGGCACGTGGGGGGCGCTGAGAGTCACCTGCACAGGGTGGCCGACCGGACGGCCGGAGCAGCGGAACCCGCACACGGAGAGTCGTGGTCGGTCGCTCACGTTGCGTCACGGCGGGAGGCTGCCGTGTCGTCCGGTGCGCGTGGGGCGCCGCGGTGAGCAGCGCCTCCACCTGCGGCCGCGGTCTCCCTCGGCACGGGTGTCCGCTCCGGGCGCCCCGGAGGGTGCCCGCCCCCCGCTCCGGGGAGCAGGGTGGGCGCCCCGAGCGGAGGAGCGCGTCATGGACTGGAAGCTCGAGCTGGTCGCCGTGCCGGTCAGCGACGTCGACCGTGCGATCGCCTTCTACACCGACGGCGCCGGGTTCCACCTCGACCACGACCACCGGGTGAGCGACGAGGTCAGGTTCGTGCAGCTCACCCCGCCGGGGTCGGCGTGCTCGATCGCGATCGGCACCGGCCTGCTCGACGTGCCGCCCGGGGCGGCGCAGGGGCTGCAGCTCGTCGTCGACGACGTCGAGGTGGCGCACGAGGAGCTGACCCGGCGCGGCGTCGAGGTCAGCGAGGTCCAGCACCTCCCCTGGGGGTCGTTCGTGTTCTTCAGCGACCCGGACGGCAACGGCTGGGCGGTCCAGCAGCTGCCGCCGCGCTGAGCGCCGGGGAATCCCGCGCCCGGCCCGTGCGCTGTGCCGGGCATGGACGTCGGCAAGCGCATCGGGTTCCTGTCGTTCGGGCACTGGCAGCCGCTGCCCGGCTCGGAGGTGCGCACGGCGCGGGACGCGCTGGTGCAGACCGTCGAGCTCGCCGTCGCCGCCGAGGAGCTGGGCCTGGACGGCGCGTTCGTCCGGGTGCACCACTTCGCGCGGCAGCTGGCCTCGCCGTTCCCGCTGCTGGCCGCCATGGCCGCGCGGACCTCGCGGATCGAGCTCGGCACCGGCGTCATCGACATGCGCTACGAGAACCCGCTGTACATGGCCGAGGAGGCCGCGGCCACCGACCTGCTCGCCGGCGGCCGGCTGCAGCTCGGCGTGAGCCGGGGGTCACCGGAGACGGCGCTGCGCGGCTCGGAGGCGTTCGGCTACGTCCCGCCGGAGGGGTCCTCGGACGCCGACCTGGCGCGCGAGAAGACGGCGCTGTTCCTCGCCGCGGTGCGCGGCGCGACCGTCGTCGACGCCGACCCCGGGATGACCGGCGGCGCGCGCGGCCGGCTCGCGATCCAGCCGCAGTCGCCGGGCCTGGCCGACCGGATCTGGTGGGGCGCCGGCACCCGGGCGACGGGGGAGTGGGCCGCCCGCCAGGGGCTGAACCTGATGAGCTCGACGCTGCTGTCCGAGGACACCGGCGTGCCCTTCGACGAGCTGCAGGCCGAGCAGATCGCCCGCTACCGCGCCGCCTGGGCCGAGGCCGGGTGGGACCGCGAGCCGCGGGTGTCGGTGAGCCGCAGCGTCGTCCCGATCGTGTCCGACGTCGACCGCGCCTACTTCGGCGACGAGCGCCGCTCGTCCGACCAGGTCGGCCTGCTCGAGGGCGTGCGCGCCCGCTTCGGCCGCAGCTACGCCGGCGAGCCCGACGAGGTGGCCGAGGAGCTGGCCAAGGACGCCGCCGTCCGCGAGGCCGACACCCTGCTGCTCACGGTGCCGAACATGCTCGGCGTCGAGTACAACGCCCGGCTGCTGGAGAACGTCGCGCGCCACGTCGCGCCGGCGCTGGGCTGGACGCCCGCCGGCGCGCGCTGACGCACGCACGCGAGAGGCCCGGGACCGCGGTGCGGTCCCGGGCCTCTCCTGCGTCCTGGGGGTCACTCGAAGCTGACGTTGCCCTCGGCGTCGAGCGTGGCGGTGACGAGGGCGCTGTTGGTCGGGTCGTCGGCCGCGGCCACCTGGCAGTCCAGCGTCAGGCCGTCCTCGGCGACGAGCACGGTGCGGTCGCCGGCGTCGCAGGTGGAGACGACCTCGAGGCCGGTGCTCGCGGCGAACTGCTCGCTCAGGGTCGCCTCGACGTCGGCCACGTGCACGTAGACCTGGTCGCTGTCGATGGTCACGTTGCCCTCGTCGTCGGTCTGCTCGACGGTGAAGGTCACCTCCTGGCCCTCCAGCTGCGCGGTGCAGGTGGTGACCGTGCCGGCGGCGAGCTCGACGTCCTCGGGGCAGCTGACGTCGGTGACGGTGACGCCGGCCTGCTCCTGCGCGACGGCGGCGATCTGCCGCTCGGCCTCGGCGGTGTCGAGCACCTTGCTGCCGAGGAGGAGGAAGGCGCCGACGCCGAGCGCGGCGACGACGAGCACCGCGAGGACGCTGCCGACGATCGCGCCGGTGCGCTTCCCGGGGGGCTGCTGGCCGTAGGGGGCGCCGGGGCCGTCCCAGCCGTTGGGGGCGGGGAAGGGCGCCGGGGCGTAGGGGCCCTGCGGGGCGTGCGGCTGGGCGTTGCGGGGGTCGTGGACCTGGGTCACGGGGTGCTCCTCGGTGCGGTCCCGGGGCCGTCCCCGGGTGCTCGGGAGCACCGTCCCGCCGCCCGCTTGCAGCGCCCTTCGGGACGACTTGCGGTCCGCGACAAGTGGCGGTGACCGGCGCGCCCGGCAGGGATCGAACCTGCGACCAAGTGCTTAGAAGGCACCTGCTCTATCCGCTGAGCTACGGGCGCTCGGTCGCCGATGATGACACCTCCACGGCGCCGGGGGTGAGCGGGTGACGACCGGGCCGGTCGCCGTCCACAGGCGCCGGGTCCTCCACAGGCCGCTCCCGGCGCCGCCACGGGCCCCCGCGCGGGACGAGGGTCGGGCCCGGACCGGCACCGTGCCGGCTCCTGGGACCCGAGGAGCACCGTGAGCACCACCGAGATCACCGTCGTCGGCAACGTCGTCACGTCACCCAGCCGCGTGCGCACGCAGAGCGGCACCGTCACCAACTTCCGCGTCGCCTCCACCGAGCGGCGCTGGGACAGCACCGCCCAGGGCTTCGTCGACGGCGCGACGTTCTTCGTCGACGTCGAGTGCTGGAACGAGCTGAGCGGCAACGTGTCGCACAGCGTCAGCAAGGGCGACCCGGTCATCGTCCGGGGCACGCTGCGCACCGACGAGTGGGAGAACGACACGGGCCGCCACAGCCGGCCGCGGGTCCGGGCCCGGACCGTGGGCTTCGACCTCAGCAAGGGCACCGCCGAGTTCCGCAAGACCCGGCGGACGGCGGCCGCGCCGCCGCCGGCCGAGCCGGTCGACGAGGCCGCCGACGGGCGGGACTATCCGGAGCCGGTCCAGCCGTTGTACGAGGTGGACCCCGACTCGTCCGCGGCCGGTGCGGCGCTCGACGCCCTGCCGGAACCGGCTCTCCACTAGCCGCCGCGAACTGGGAGGATCGGGGACGAGAACGCACGGGGGCCGGGCCGGGGCACGCACCGGCCCGCCCCTCCCTGCGCATCGACACCGCGCACCGACGGAAGGCTCGAACGCCCAGTGGCTCAGTACATCTACACCATGGCCCGTGCCCGCAAGGCGCACGGCGACAAGGTCATCCTCGACGACGTCACCCTGTCGTTCCTGCCCGGCGCCAAGATCGGCGTCGTCGGCCCCAACGGTGCGGGCAAGTCGACCGTCCTCAGGATCATGGCCGGGCTGGACCAGCCCTCCAACGGCGACGTGATGCTGGCCGCCGACGCGACCGTCGGCATCCTGCTGCAGGAGCCGCCGCTCAACGAGGAGCTCGACGTGCGCGGCAACGTCGAGGAGGCGGTCAAGCCGCTGCGCGACGCGCTGACCCGCTTCGAGGAGGTCAGCGCGGCGATGGGGGAGCCCGACGCCGACTTCGACGCGCTGCTGGCCGAGCAGGGCGAGCTGATGGAGGTCATCGAGCAGCACGACGGCTGGGAGCTCGACGCCCGCATCGAGCAGGCGATGGACGCGCTGCGCTGCCCGCCCGGCGACGCCGACGTCAGCGTCCTGTCCGGTGGTGAGCGCCGCCGCGTCGCGCTGTGCCGCCTGCTGCTCGAGGCGCCCGACCTGCTGCTGCTCGACGAGCCCACCAACCACCTCGACGCCGAGAGCGTCGCGTGGCTGGAGCAGCACCTCGAGAAGTACGCCGGCACCGTCGTCGCCGTCACCCACGACCGGTACTTCCTCGACAACGTCGCCCAGTGGATCCTCGAGCTCGACCGCGGCCGGGCCTACCCCTACGAGGGCAACTACTCCACCTACCTGGAGACCAAGGCCGCCCGCCTCAAGGTCGAGGGCGCCAAGGACGCCAAGCGGCAGAAGCGGCTGGCCGAGGAGCTGGAGTGGGTGCGGTCGGGCGCGAAGGCCCGCCAGGCCAAGAGCAAGGCCCGCCTCCAGCGCTACGAGGAGATGGCGGCCGAGGCCGACAAGTACCGCAAGCTGGACTTCGAGGAGATCCAGATCCCGCCGGGCCCGCGGCTGGGCAACGTGGTCGTCGAGAGCCACGACCTCACCAAGGGCTTCGGTGACCGCATCCTCATCGACGACCTGTCCTTCACGCTGCCGCGGAACGGCATCGTCGGCGTCGTCGGCCCCAACGGCGCCGGCAAGACCACGCTGTTCAAGATGCTGGTCGGCGAGGAGAAGCCGGACGACGGCGAGATCAAGGTCGGCGAGACCGTGAAGATCTCCTACGTCGAGCAGACCCGCAGCGGCATCGACCCCAAGAAGACGCTGTGGGAGGTCGTCTCCGACGGGCTGGACCACATCAAGGTCGGCAACGTCGAGATGCCCTCGCGGGCCTACGTCGCGGCGTTCGGCTTCAAGGGCCCGGACCAGCAGAAGCCGGCCGGCGTGCTCTCCGGCGGTGAGCGCAACCGGCTGAACCTGGCGCTGACCCTCAAGCAGGGCGGCAACCTGCTGCTGCTCGACGAGCCGACCAACGACCTCGACGTCGAGACGCTGACCAGCCTGGAGTCGGCGCTGCTGGAGTTCCCCGGCTGCGCCGTGGTGGTCAGCCACGACCGGTGGTTCCTCGACCGCGTGGCCACCCACATCCTCGCCTACGAGGGCGACTCGAAGTGGTTCTGGTTCGAGGGCAACTTCGCCGACTACGAGAAGAACAAGGTCGAGCGGCTCGGCCCCGAGGCCGCCCGCCCGCACCGTGCCACGTACCGCAAGCTGACCCGCGACTAGTCCGCGGTCACACCCCACCGACGGCGGCCGGAGCACCCGCTCCGGCCGCCGTCGGCGTCCGCGGGCGCCGAGTGTGCACACGACGCGGGCAGGCGGCGGTCCGGGGCGCGGTGCGCGCACACGGCGTCGGGAGCCGCGGTCGACGGGCACGGGAGGCGTGCGGCAGGGTGTCGGACCGTGCGGTTCACGGTGCAGGTCCCGATGCGCTGGTCGGACATGGACGCCTACGGCCACGTCAACAACGTCGTCCACCTGCAGTACTTCGAGATGGCGCGGGTCGCGCTGTTCTTCGAGCGGGCGTCGCTGGAGGAGCGCACCGGGCTGCGCCGCGGCACCGTCGTCGCCGCCCACGAGATCGCCTACAAGCGGCCGGTCGTCTACTCCGCCCGGCCGCTGGACGTGCAGATCTGGGTGTCGGGCGTCCGGGCGGCCGCCTTCACCTGCCACTACGAGGTCTTCGACCACGAGCGGCTCGCCGTCACCGGCAGCACGCTGCTGGTGCCCTTCGACTTCTCCATCGACCGGCCGCGCCGGCTCACCCCGGACGAGAAGGACTTCCTCGCCCGCTGGGCCGACGAGCCGGAGGCCTGAGCCCGGGGGTCACCAGCGGGCGGCCGGCGCGCCCTGCACCACGCCGCTGCCGGCGTGCACCCAGTCGCGCGGGGGAGCGGTCTCCACCACCCGCTTGCCCAGCGGGAACAGCCCGACGGCGGCCAGCTTGAACGACGCGATCCCGAACGGGATCCCGACGACCGTCACGCAGAAGGCGATCCCGGCGAGCACGTGCAGCAGCGCCAGCCACCACCCGGCGACGAGGAACCACACCAGGTTCCCGATCGCCGAGGCGACGCCGGCGCCCGGCGCCCGCACCGTCGTCCGGCCGAAGGGCCACACCACGAACCCGGCGAGCCGGAACGCGGCGATGCCGAACGGGATGGTCACCACCAGCAGGCAGGCCACGACGCCGGCGAGCGCGTAGGCCAGGGCGAGCAGCCAGCCGTGCAGGACCAGCCAGACCAGGTTCAGCAGCGTGCGGAGGGTGTCCACACACAGACGACGGACCGCGGGCGCGCCGGGTTCCGCGCCGTCGGGACGGTCCGCGGGCGGACGACGGGCACCCGGCCACGGCAGGATCGCGACCGCCGGCGCGGTCGGCCGACCGGCCGGGCCCACCCGAGAGGAGCCGGTCCGCGATGACCACCGACACCCGCGCACCCGCCGTCGAGGACACGGCCACCGACACGGCCACCGAGGCCCTCGCCGGGCGCCTGTTCGACACCGTGCTGGCCTGCCTCGACGCCCAGGCGATCGTGATCGGCGACCGGCTCGGCTACTACCGGGCCCTCGCCGACGGCGACGCGCTCACCTCCGCCGAGGTGGCCGAGCGCACCGGGACGGCGGAGCGCTACGTGCGCGAGTGGCTGGAGCAGCAGGCCGTCACCGGGATCCTCACCGCCGCCGACGACCCCGACCGCCCCGGCGACGCGCGGGCCCGCCGCTTCACCCTGCCGCCCGGCCACCGCGCCCCTCTCCTCGACGTCCTCAGCGGCGACCACCTCCTCCCGCTGGTCCGCTTCGCCGTCGCGGCCGGCCGGCAGGCCGACGCACTGGCCGAGGTGCACCGCACCGGCGGCGGCATCTCCTGGGCGCAGCAGGGCGCCGACGTCCGGGAGGCGCAGGCCGCCGCGAACCGGCCGCTGTTCCTCGGCCCGCTGGGGCGCGAGCACCTCCCGTCGATCCCCGACGTCGACGCGGCGCTGCGGCGCGGCGGCCGGGTCGCCGACGTCGGCTGCGGGTACGGCTGGTCCTCGATCGGCATCGCGCTGGCCTACCCCGCGGCGACCGTCGACGGCTTCGACGTCGACGCGCCGTCGGTGGAGGCGGCCCGCCGCAACGCGGCCGAGGCCGGGGTCGCCGACCGGGTCCGGTTCGCCGTCACCGACGCCGCGACGGTGTCGGGCACCTACGACGTCGTCACGGCCTTCGAGTGCGTGCATGACCTGGCCGACCCCGTGGCGGTGCTCGCGGCCATGCGGCGGCTGGCCGGGGACGGCGGCGCGGTCCTCGTCGTGGACGAGCGGGTGGCCGAGGAGTTCACCGCCCCCGGCGACGACGTCGAGCGGCTGATGTACGGCTACAGCCTGGTGTGCTGCCTGCCCGACGGGCTCTCGACCCGGCCCTCGGCCGCGACCGGGACCGTCATGCGGCCGGCCACGCTGCGCCGGTACGCGCGCGAGGCGGGCTTCACCGACGTCGAGGTGCTCGACGTCCGGGACGAGGTCTTCCGCTTCTACCGGCTGGTCTGAGCCCTCAGCCGGCCACGATCCGCGGCACCGGCCGGTCCGCCCCCGTCGGCGCCCCGCGGCGGGCGGCCTCCTCCTCCGGCACCGGCCGGACGACGGCGCCCTCGGCGATCCCCGCCCCCGCGAACACCGCCGCGTTGATCCCGCCGCGGTGCACCATCGCCTTCACCAGACGGGCGCCGGTGAGCCGCTCGAGGTGCGCGCACGGCGGGCAGCGCTTCACCCCGAACAGCAGCGCGTCGCCGACGGCGAACCACCGGCCCACCAGCGAGGGCAGGTCGACCCCCGTGGTGACCAGGTTGCGGCGGGTGTCCCCGGGCGTCAGCGGCACGCCGACCTCGTCCGCGACCGCCGCGACGTCGTCGGCGTCGATCAGCGTGAGCTGCTTCTCCAGGTCCGGGTAGCGCGCCCACGTGCCGCCGCCGAGGGCGTAGCGGTCACCCTCCAGCCCGCGCCCGGCCAGCAGCCGCCCGGCGGGGACCCGCCGCATGGGCGCGGCGGCGGCCGGGGTCGTCCAGATCTCGAGGACGGTCATCGCGGGACCTCCGGGGCGGGGGAGCGCCGGCGGCGGCGCGGGGGCGGGGCGTCGTCGGCGCCGCGGGCGTCGAGCGCCTCGCTCACGTCGTGGGCCATCTGCAGGACCTGCACCAGCAGCGGGGCGACGGTCGTCCGCAGCCCGCGCAGGCCGTGCGGGGAGCCGCCGCGGGCCGCCTGCGCCTCCCGGATGCGGTCCGCCCGCTCGACGAGCACCGGGATGAACCGCAGCGCCATGGTGACCACCAGCCCGACCCGTGCCGGCCGCACCCCGACCAGCCGCAGCGGGGCGGCCAGCCGCTCGACCACCGCCACCATCGCGCTCACCCGCGTCGTCGCCGTCACCACGGCCGCGGCCAGCACCAGCGTGAGCAGGCGCAGCCCGACGTGCGCGCCGGTGCGCAGGTCGGTGGTCAGCGCGTGCACGACCAGCAGCGCCAGCACCCACCACAGCACCGCCCGCGCCTGCCGCGCCAGCACCGCGACCGGCAGCCGGGCCACCAGCAGCCCGACGGCCAGCACGCCCGCCAGGGCCACACCGGCCGCGGTCAGCGTCGGCAGCCAGAACAGCGCGACGGCGAGGACGGCGAGGGCGAGCAGCTTCGCCCCGGCCGGCAGCCGGTGG
Source organism: Geodermatophilus arenarius (assembly GCF_042654585.1). Taxonomy (NCBI): domain Bacteria; kingdom Bacillati; phylum Actinomycetota; class Actinomycetes; order Geodermatophilales; family Geodermatophilaceae; genus Geodermatophilus; species Geodermatophilus arenarius. Next base: position 365,791 of record NZ_JBHSGR010000001.1, on the reverse strand, counting down.
ACGACGCCGTCCCGCGGGACGTACAGCGCGAGGGTCACCGGCCGGCCATCAGCGCGCGGTAGGCGGCCACGGCCGGGCCGGGGGCGGCGTCCTCCACAACCCGGCCGCGGTCGACGACCAGCACCCGGTCGAAGCCGTCGAGCAGGTCCAGTTGGTGGGTGACGACGACCACCTGCTGCTCCAGCCCGGCGATCAGCTCGGCCACCCGCCGGGCGTTGACCAGGTCCAGGAGCGTCGTCGGCTCGTCGAACACGATGCGGGCGGGGCGCATGACCAGCACGCCGGCGATGGCCAGCAGCTGCTTCTGCCCACCCGACAGCAGGTGTGCGGGGTGGTCGGCGTGCCCGGCCAGGCCGTAGCGGGCCAGCACCTCGGCGACACGGGTGGCCCGCTCGTCCGGCGGGACACCCTGGTTCTCCAGCCCGTAGGCGACGTCCTCGGCGACCGTGGGGTGCACGATCTGCGCGTCGGGGTCCTGGAAGACGAACCCGACGCGGCGCCGCACGGCGCGCACCTGGGTGCGCGTGTCCAGCCCGTCGACCAGCACCCGCCCCTCGGTGGGCACGACCAGGCCGTTGAGCAGGCGGGCGAAGGTGCTCTTGCCCGAGCCGTTGGCACCGACGACGCCGACCCGCGGCTCGGTCAGGGTGAGGTCGAGGTCCTCGAGCACCACCCGCTCGCCGTACCGGTGCCCGACGCCGCGCAGCTCGATGCCGCGCCCCGGCTCCGCGAGCTCGTCCGCGGCGGGCGCCGGACCGGGACGGCGGAGCCTCACCGGGTGCCGGCCGCCCGGCGGGGACGGTCGATGACGGGGTAGCTGCGCCGGACGACGTCGGCGACGGCCGCGGCGACGAAGGCCTTGAACAGGTCGCCGGGGATGAAGACGGCGGCGCCGGTCCACAGCGCGGTGCCCCAGTCGAGCCCGGCCACGGCCTTGAGCACCGGGACGCCCACGGCGTAGACCACGACGATCCCGCCGACGACGTTGGCCACCAGGCCCCAGCCGACGTTGTAGCGGTCCCAGACCCGCTCGGTCAGCCAGCCGACGACGAACGCGGCGAGCGGCCAGCTGTAGAGGTACCCGGCCGTGGCGCCGGCGAAGGGCGCCAGGCCGCCGGCGCCGCTGGCCAGCAGCGGCAGCCCGACCGCCACCAGGACCAGGAACAGCAGGACGGCGAGGAAGCCGCGGCGGGCACCCAGGACGCTGCCGGCCAGCATGACGCCGAGGGTCTGCGCGGTGATCGGCACCGGCCCCACGTTGATCGCCGGCAGGGTCCCCAGCGCGGCGATGATCGCGGCGAAGAGGGCGACGTAGGCCAGGTCCCGGGTCTTCACGGCGTCTCCTCCACAGGCAGCGGGACGGGCCCGCGCGGTCCCCGCGGAAGGTACCCGAGGGGCGCGCGGGACCGGCCCGGCGGGCGTCCCGGGACCCCGCCGGGCCCGTCGCCGTCGGTGTCCGGGCGCTCACCTGCAGATACGTCCGCCGGTTTGCCCGGGCCGCGCGCGACGTGTTTTCTGGGGTCGCTGAGGCCTTCGGCGGAGGCGAGGAACAGGCGGAATCTGCATGGCAACCGGGTGGTGGGCGTCACTGTGGTCGCGGGGACGTCACGAACCGCGGGACCCCACCGCCGAGTCCACCCGGGAGCCGCACCGGGACCCGTGGCCCGGGCGCGCCGGCGCCGCCCGGCCCGCCGCGGCGGCACCTCCGCCGCAGCCCCCGCCCGAGCCCCCGCCCGAGCCCCCGCCCGCCGCCGTCGAGGAGCCGGTCACCCTGCCGGCGCCCCGGCCCACGCCGCTCCCGGCCCCGCCGGGTGCGGCACACGACGCCCCGGCGGCCGAGCCGCCGCAGGACGCCGTGCCTCCCCAGACGCCCGGCCCGTCCGGTCGACCCGGGCCGCCTCCCGGCCCGGTGCGCAGCCCGTCGCTGCGTCCCCCTCTCGAGACGACAGGAGCCCTTCCCATGGCCTCACTCGACACCGTCATCGCGGACCTGCTCGCGATCGAGGGCGCCAGCGGCGCCGCGATCGTCGACATCGACAGCGGCATGGCCCTCGCGTCCGGCGGCACGCCCGGCTTCGACCTCAACGTCGCGGCCGCCGGCAACTCCAACGTCGTGCGCGCCAAGCTGCGCACGATCAACGACCTCGAGCTCAAGGACGAGGTCGAGGACATCCTCATCACGCTGCAGAGCCAGTACCACCTGATCAACGTGCTCAAGGGGCAGGGCAACGCCGGCCTGTTCATCTACCTCGTGCTCAACCGCGTCACCGCCAACCTGGCGCTGGCGCGGCACAAGCTGCGCGCGGTCGCGGCGACCGTCAGCGTCTGAGCCGGCGGCGTCGGCACCCGACCCGGACGGGGGCCGGGGAGGGTGCCGACGCGGCGGCCCGGTGGCCGAGCCCGGTCGTCAGGCGGCCGCCGTGGCGGCCTCGACGATGCGGTCGCGCACCGCGTCGACGGCGAGCTCGCCGGTGTCGATCCACCGGGCGACGCGGCCGCCGGCGACGATGCCGACCCGGTCGCAGCACTCGGCCAGCTCGTCGGGGTCCACCGACACGACGACGACCGAGGTCCCGTGCGCGGTCGCCTCGTCCAGCAGCCGGCGGACCTGCCGCCGGGCCCGCACGTCCAGGCCGCGGGTGGGCTCGTGGAGGACGACGACGTCGCGCGCGCACTCCGACATCCACCGGGCGAGCGCGAGCTTGTGCTGGTCGCCGCCGGACAGCGCGCCGAACACCGTGCGGATGCTCAGCGTCTTCACGTCCATCTGGTGCACGGTGCGGATGACCCCGCGCAGCCGGGCGATCTCCGTGCGCAGGTCCGACAGTGAGCCCCAGGCCTCCTGGGTCATCGTCCGGGCGATCGTCTCGCCGGGGTCCACGCCGTAGGCGTCCTCGTCCGGGCGGTACACCGGCAGCTCCAGCGCCGGGCCGTCCGCGGAGGACCCGAGCGAGCGCTCCTCGCCGAACAGCTGCAGCTCGTCGGTGACCGCCGGCAGCTCCCCGGACAGCGCGTCGGCGATCTCGCGGACGCCGGAGGACCGGTGCCCGGTCAGGCCGATCACCTCGCCGCGGCGCAGCAGCAGGTCGACGCCCTCGACCGCGCCCGGCACCCGCAGGTTGCGGACCCGCAGCACCACCTCGTCGGAGGGCACCAGCCGCGGCGAGAGGCGCACGGGGGCCTCCTCGGCCGCCGTGGGCCCGGCCGCCGCGGGCTCGGGCGCCGAGGCCACCCGGGGCTCCGGCGGCGTCACCGGCTCGCCGACGGTCTCCGCGGCCAGCCGCACCGGGTCCAGCCGGTCGGCCGGCGCGTCGAGGGCGATCCGCCCGTCGCGCAGGACGAGCACCCGGTCGACCACCTCGAGCATCTCGGGCAGCCGGTGGCTGATGTAGAGGACGCCGCGGCCCTGCCGGCTCAGCCGGCCGGCGACGGCGTGCAGGCGGCCCACCTCCGAGGGCAGCAGCGGCGCCGACACCTCGTCGAGCACCACCAGCCGGGTGTCCTCGGCGAGCACGCGGGCGGTCTCGACGAGGCCGTGCACGAAGTGCGGCAGGTCCCCGACGGGGGTGTCCGGGTCGACGTCGAGGGCGACCTCGGCGAGCAGCACCTGCGCCTGCCGGCGCAGCTCCCGCGGCGGCAGCCCGGCCTGGGTCGTGCCGCGGAGGACCGCCTGCGCGACGGTGAGCGCCGGGTCGATGTGGACCAGCTGCTCGACGACGCCGACGCCGAGGTGGCGGGCGTCAAACGCCGACAGCGGCGCGTAGGGGTGGCCCTGCAGCGTCATGGAGCCGGCGTCGGCGGGGGTGATGCCGGCGATGACGTCGCCGAGGGTGGACTTGCCGGCCCCGTTGGTGCCGACGAGCCCGACGATCTCGCCCTCGTCGATGGTGAAGGAGACGTCCCGCAGGACGCGGCGGGCCCCGAAGGACTTCGTCAGGCCCTGGACCTGCAGCAACGTCATCGGTGGGCGCGCCTCCCCCGGCACAGGGCCGCCGACACGGGGTCGGTCGACCGCGGCGTCAGCGTCCCCCCGTGACGCTCAGTTCCGGATCCGATGCTACCCGCGTGCGGGCGCGGCGCCTCCCGGAGCGGAGGGCGCGGCGCCCGCCCCGCTCACGCCTGCAGCCAGACCGCCGAGTCGGTCGGCAGGGCGCCGCCGGCCACGTCGGCGCTGGCCAGCAGGACCCGGCCCTCGGGCAGCGGCACGGCCTGCGCGGAGAGGTTCACCAGGCACACCAGCCCGCCGGGACGGCGGAACGCGAGGCACCCCTCGGGCGCGGGCAGCCACTCCAGCGACTCGCCGGTGAAGGCCGGCGACGACGCCCGCAGCGCCAGCGCGGCCCGGTACAGCGACAGCACCGACGACGGGTCCGCGGCCTGCGCCTCGGCGGTCAGCGGCCCCCAGCCCCCGGGCATCGGCAGCCAGGTGTCCCGCTGCGCCGAGAAGCCGTAGGAGGGCTCGGTGCCCGACCACGGCACCGGGACGCGGCAGGCGTCGCGGCCGCGCTCGGTGTGCCCGGACCGCTCCCAGATCGGGTCCTGCAGCACCTCGTCGGGCAGGTCGACGTCGGGCATGCCGAGCTCGTCGCCGTTGTAGACGTAGGCCGCGCCGGGCAGCGCGAGCTGCAGCAGCGCCGCGGCGCGCGCCCGCCGGGTGCCCAGCCCGCCGCCGCCGTAGCGGGTCACGTGCCGGGGCCGGTCGTGGTTGGACAGCACCCAGCAGGCCGGCGCCGGGACGTGGGCCACCGACTCCAGCGAGTGGACGACGGCGTCGCGGAGGTCGTCGGCGTCCCAGTCGGCGGTGAGCAGCTTGAAGTTGAAGGCCAGCTGCAGCTCGTCGGCGCGCAGGTAGTCGGCCAGGCGGTCGTCGTCGGAGACCCACACCTCGCCGACGGCCATGGTGCAGGGGTACTCGTCGAGGACGGCGCGGATGCGCCGGTGCACCTCGTGCACCCCGTCGTTGTCGAACCGGTGGTCGCCCGGGCCGTGGTCGTCGAGCAGCCCGGTGTCCTCCATGGGCTCCATGTCGGGCAGGCCGTCGGGCTTGGCCATGCCGTGGGCGACGTCGATGCGGAAGCCGTCGACGCCGCGGTCGAGCCAGAACCGCATGGTCTCCTCGAGGTCGGCGAGCACCTCGGGGTTGGTGAAGTCCAGGTCGGGCTGCTCGGGCGCGAAGATGTGCAGGTACCACTGGCCGTCGGGCACCCGCGACCACGCCGGCCCGCCGAAGACCGACGGCCAGTTGTTCGGCGGCTCGGCGCCGTCGGGCCCGCGGCCGTCCCGGAACAGGTAGCGCGCCCGCTCGGGCGAGCCGGGGCCGGCGGCCAGGGCCGCCTGGAACCACTCGTGCCGGTCGGAGGTGTGGTTGGGCACCAGGTCGACCGTCACCCGGATGCCGGCCGCGTGCGCCTCGGCCAGCAGCGCGTCGAACTCGGCGAGGTCGCCGAACACCGGCTCGACGTCGCGCGGGTCGGCGACGTCGTAGCCGTGGTCGGCCATCGGCGAGGGGTAGAAGGGCGTGATCCACAGCGCGTCGACGCCGAGGTCGACCAGGTGCGGCAGCCGGGCGCGGATGCCGGCGAGGTCGCCGACGCCGTCGCCGCTGCCGTCGGCGAAGCTGCGGATGTAGACCTGGTAGAAGACCGCGTCGCGCCACCAGTCGGCGTCGGTGCGGCGGAACGGGCGGGCAGGGGTGAGGGAACTCACCGGGCTCCTAGTGATCGAGGACGGCCCCCTCGCAGGGGCCCGCCGCGAGCGTGCGAGCGGTGGGGGGCGAGGGGGTCCTTCAGCGGTTCTGCATGCTGCGGGCGGCCATCTGCAGGTAGCCCCACAGGGTGGCGTCCTGCTCCTCGGTGAGGTCGAGGGTGTCGACGGCGTCCCGCATGTGCCGCAGCCACGCGTCGCGCTCGGCCGGGCCGATGGCGAACGGGGCGTGCCGCATCCGCAGGCGCGGGTGCCCGCGCTCCTGCGAGTAGGTGGTGGGGCCGCCCCAGTACTGCTCGAGGAAGCGCCGCAGGCGGGTCTCGGCACCCTCCCAGTCGTCCTGGGGGTAGAGCGGCGCGAGCACCGGGTCGGCCTTGACGCCGGCGTAGAAGCGGGCGACGAGCCGCCGGAAGGTCGGCTCTCCGCCGACCTCCTCGTAGAAGGTCCGCGCCGACGGCAGGGACCGGGTCGCCTCGCTCATGACACCGATGGTCCCGCAGCCGGGCGGTCCCCCGCCACGAGGGTCCGGGTGCGGCCGTAGGCGAGCAGCGGCGGCACGACCGCGACCAACCCGATCCCGCCGGTCAGCGCGACGACGGCGCTGGGCGACAGCCCCTCGGCGGCGAGCCCCGCGGCCAGCGCACCGACGCCCTGGATGCCGTAGAGCCCGCTGACCGCGACGCCGAAGGCCCGGCCCCGGTAGGCCGGCGGCACCGCTTGCACGAAGGCGACGTTGAGCGGGATGGTCCAGGAGGCGCCGAGCCCGGCGACGAACATCAGCCCGACGACGACGGCGAACGCGCCCCGGCCCGGGCCCGCGGTCACGGCGACCAGGCCGGCCAGCAGCACCGGCGCCAGCGACAGGCCCACCAGCACCGGCATCAGCCGGTCGCTGCGCGCCGTCCCGAGGAAGCGGGCGACCACCAGGCCGCCGACGGTGACCCCGAGCGGGTTGGCCGCCAGCAGCACGCCCACCTGGACCGCGCGCTCGCCGAGCTCGTCGGTCAGCGGGGCGGCGATGCCCTCGGCGGCGTTGGCGAACAGCGTGCCGACCCACAGCAGCGCGATGATCGCCACCAGCCGCGGGCTGCCCCCGATCAGCCGCAGCCCCTCGCCGGCCTCTCGCCACACCGACGACGGCGCCGCGAGCTCCTCCGTCGGCGCCGGCCGCCGCTGCAGCCCGAGGGTCAGCCACACGGCGGACACGGCGAAGGTGGCCGCGTTGACGAGCAGCACCACCGAGGGGTCGAGCACGGTGACCAGCCCGCCGGCGGCGAGGAACCCGACCACCTGCGCCACCTGCAGGCTGACGTTGGTCAGCGAGGTGGCGACGGCGTAGCGCTCGCCCTCCAGGACGTCGGCCATCAGCGCCGAGCGCGCCGACTCGAACGGCGGCGCGCACAGCGCGACGAGGAACAGCAGGACCAGCAGCAGCGGCAGCGGCGTCCCGGGGACCGCCATCCCGGCGACCAGGACCGCGCGGACGACGTCGCTGGTGATCAGCACCCGGTGCCGCGGGAACCGGTCGGCGACGGTCGCCAGCACCGGGCCGCCGAGCGCCCACGGCAGGAAGCCCAGCGCGAAGGTGAACGCCGACAGCAGCGGCGAGTCGGTGCGCTGGTAGACGAGGACGGTCAGGGCCACCCGCGCGAGCTCGTCGCCGATGGTCGACAGCGTGTAGGTGCCGAACAGCGGCCGGAACTCGCGGACGGCGAAGACCGCGCGGAAGCTCGCCCGGTCGGTGGCCCTCCCCTCGGAGGTCGCGCGGCGACCGTCCCCGGTGCTCATCGGGCGCCGGCGGCCGCGGCGCCGGAGGACGCGCCGATCAGCGGGGGCGGGGTCTTGATGCCCTCGGCGACGAACCGCTCCTTGAGCCGCATGCGCAGCTCGCGGCCGACCCGCCACTGGTCGGCGTTGGTCGAGCGCACCTGCACCCGCATGAAGACGCCCTCCGAGAGGATCTGCTCGACGCCGAGGGACTCGGGCTCGGCCAGCAGCACCGCCGCCCACTCGTCCTCGGCGTACATCCCGTCGGCGACCTCCTGCATCACGGTGCGGCAGCGCTCGAGGTCGGTGTCGTGCGCGACGGGCATGTCGATGACCACCTGCGCGTAGCCCTGGCTCTTGTTGCCCACGCGCAGGATCTCGCCGTTGCGGGCGTACCAGACGACGCCGTTGACGTCGCGCAGCCGGGTGATCCGCAGGCCCACCGCCTCGACCGTCCCGCTGGCCTCGCCGAGGTCGACGACGTCGCCGACGCCGTACTGGTCCTCGAGGATGATCCCGATCCCGGCGATGAAGTCCTTGATCAGGTTCTGCGCGCCGAAGCCGAGCGCGACGCCGACGACGCCCGCGCTGGCCACGATCGGCGCCAGGTTGATGCCGAGCTCGCCGAGCACGAGGACGACGGCGATGCCCATGACGACGAACGAGGCGAAGCTGCGCAGCACCGACCCGATCGCCTCGGCGCGCTGGGTGCGCCGGGCGGCCACCTGCTCGAGCGGGTCGCCGCCGCCGGCGGCCGCGCGGTTGCGCAGCGGCCGCAGGATCGTCGGCATCGACCCGGTGGCGGTGCGGTCGGTCAGCCGCCGGATCGCCCGGTGCAGCAGCAGCCGGACGACCGCGGCCATCACCACGACGAGCAGGATCTTCGCCGGCTTCTCGATCAGCGCCTCGGCGTTGTTCGCCAGCCAGTCGATGCCGGACAGCTCGTAGACCTTGGCGCACAGCGTCGTCGGGTCGGAGACGCAGTCGGGCATGGAGCCGGCGAGCCCGCTGTCAGCAGCGGCGGTCACTACGGAGGGTGGAGCAGTCATCACTCTCCATGGTGTCAGGTCGGAGCGACGGATCAGGAGTGATCCGCGCGCCATCCGGACAGGCCGGTCGCGGCGGCGAGGAAGGCCAGCTGGTCCGCGGCCAGGCCGACGGTGCGGCTGACCGCCCGGGCGCCGTGGCCGACCGACGTCTCCCGCCGCAGCAGCACCGGCGCGTCGGCGCTGGTGGCGGCCTGCAGCGCGGCGGCGAGCTTGCGGGCGTGCAGCGGGTCCACGCGGGTGTCGGACTCGAAGGTCGTGAACAGCGTCGCCGGGTAGGCGGCGCCCTCGCGGACGGCGTGGTACGGCGAGTAGCCGAGCAGCCAGCCGAGCTCCTCCGGGTCCTCGGCGGTGCCGTACTCGTCGTTCCACGTGCGGCCCAGGCCGAAGCGCTCGTACCGGACCATGTCCAGCAGCGGCGCGCTGCAGACGACGCCCGCGGCGAGGTCCGGCCGCTGGGTCAGTGTCGCGCCCACGAGCAGGCCGCCGTTGGATCCGCCCATCACCGCGAGCTGCCCGTGCGTCGTCCACCCCTGGGCGACCAGGTGCTCGCCGGCCGCGGCGAAGTCGTCGAAGACGTTCTGCTTGCGCTCCCGCATGCCGGCGCGGTGCCACTCCTCGCCGTGCTCGGAGCCGCCGCGCAGGTTGGCCACCGCCCACACCCCGCCCGCGGCCACCCAGGCCAGCGCCTGCGCCGAGTAGGACGGGGTGAGCGCGACGTTGAACCCGCCGTAGCCGTAGAGGACGGTCGGCCGCGGGGTGTCCGGCTCGCCGGTACGCGAGACCACGAACAGGTGCACCGGCGTCCCGTCGCGCGAGGTGGCGTGCGTCTCCACGACGGTCACCTCCGGCACCTCGCCGGCCACCGGGGCGCGTTCGTCCTCGGTGAGCGCCGTCGGCTCGGCGGCGTCCCAGCGCAGCACCGACGGCGGGGTGGAGTGGTCGGTGTAGCCGACCCAGGCGGTGGTGCCGCCCTCCGGCGGGGCGCTGACGCCGGAGACGCTGCCGACGCCCAGGCCGGTCACCTCCGCCAGCCGGCCGGAGCCGTCGCCGGCCCAGACCGAGAGCCGGTCGGTGGCGTCGACCGAGTGGACGGCGAGCACCTGCAGCGAGCCGTCGGCACCGTCGACGAGCGCGACGTCGGACAGCACGCCGTCCTCGGCCTGCGGGACGACGTCGGCCCACGCCTCCACCGCCCAGGTGGCCGGGTCGGCCGGGTCGGCGACGGCGAGCCGCCAGCGCGGGGTGCCGCGGTCGCTGAGCAGCCACAGCCGGCCGTCGCGGGCCACCCAGGCGGCGGTCTGCGCGTCGACGCCGACCTGGAGCTCCTGCAGGGGTGGGCGGGTGCTGGGTGCAGAGCTGGTCAGGTCGGCCAGCCAGACGTCGTCGCGCGGGGCGGTGCCGGCCGACGCGGAGACGACCAGCCAGCGGCCGTCGCGGCTGGTGCGCACGCCGTAGTAGTTGGTCGGGTCCAGACCCTCGCCGTGCACCAGGACGTCGTCGCCGGGGTCGGCGCCGACCCGGTGGCGCCACACCCGGCGGTGGAACTGCTCCTCGCCGGCGGGCACCTGGTCGGGTGCGAGGCGGCGGACGTAGAACAGCTCCTCGCCGCCGGGCAGCCAGGCGACGGGGGAGTAGCGGCAGCGGTCGACCGGGCCGTCGAGCCGCTCGCCGGTGGCGACGTCGAGGACGTACAGCCGCGACTCCTCGTCGCCGCCGGTGGACAGCTGGTAGGCCAGCCGGTCGCCCTCCCACGACGGCGCCCAGGCGTCGAGCGTCGTCGTCCCGGAGGGGTCGACGGCCATCGGGTCGACCAGCACGCGCACGCTGCCGTCGGCCTCGCGCACCCGCAGGACGGCGTGCTCCTGGCCGGGGTCGCGGCGGGTGGAGAAGGCGCGGCCGCCGCGGTGCACCGGGACGCCGACGGCGCCGGCGTGCACCAGCCGCTCGAGCCGGGCGGCGAGGTCGGCCCGCAGGGGGAGGGCGCCGAGGACGTCGGCGGTGAGCGCGTCCTGGGCGGCGGTCCACGCCTGCGTCCGCGGGTCGTCGGGGTCCTCGAGCCAGCGGTAGGGGTCGGCCACGCGGTGACCGTGCAGGTCCTCGACCAGGTCGAGTCTCTCGGCGTCGGGGTAGCGCACCCGCACCACCGTAACGGCGCCCCCGTCGGCGCCCCGGCACCCTCCGGAATCGTTTCCCCGCGCGCCGGAGGCGCAGGTCAGGGCAGGATGGGCACAGCCCTGTGCGGCCGCCCCGGTACGGCGGTCCGGGGCGTCGGAGGTGATCCGTGTCGCGTTCCGCGTCCGGGTCGTCGCCGGCGGGCCACCCAGGTCCGCGGCGCGACCCCGTCCCCGTCCCCCGGCTGCCCGTGCCCTCGTCCGGCACGGCGTCGGCCACGCTGCTGCTCAACGCCACCTACGAACCCCTGTGCGTGGTCTCCAGCCGCCGCGCGATCGTCCTGGTCCTGGCCGAGAAGGCGGTCCCGGTGGACGACTCCGCGGAGGTGGTGCACGCCGAGCGGGTGGCCCTCGCCGTCCCGGTGGTCGTGCGGCTCACCCGCTTCGTGCGGGTGCCCTACCCCGCGCAGGTGCCCCTGTCCCGGCGGGCGGTGTTCACCCGCGACGGGCAGACCTGCGTCTACTGCGGCGGGTCGGCCACGAGCATCGACCACGTCGTCCCGCGCAGCCGCGGCGGCACGCACACGTGGGACAACGTGGTGGCCGCCTGCCGGAAGTGCAACCACACCAAGGCCGACCGGTCGCTGGCCGAGCTGGGGTGGAAGCTGCCACACCCGCCGCGGACGCCGAGCGGCGCGGCCTGGCGGCTGCTCGGTGCACGCACCGTGGACCCCCGCTGGCGGGAGTGGCTGGGGATGCCGGAGAGCGTCTCCGCATGAGGGAGGACCCCGTCCTCCCCGTCCGTCGCAGGCCCGGGCCGGGCCCCTGGACGGGGCCGGCGAGCGGCCGGAGGAGGACCCCGTGACCTCCGCGGGCACCGCCCGGCGGCTGTGGGCGCTGGGCGAGCCGTACCACGCGGTCACCTACTTCGCCGACGAGGCGCGGTCCGCGGCCGGGGAGGCCGGGCTGTCCGGCTTCTGGGCCACGTACTTCGCGCTGCGCGCCGCGCCGCTCGGGCCGGTGGGGCCCGCGGTGGTCACGGCGGCGTTCTACAACTTCGCGCCGTCGTTCGTCGCCCGCCGGGTGCCCGGCGTCTGGTCGGCGGTGACGCCGGAGCAGGCGCTGCGCGTCCGGCTGGCCGCCGTCGACGCCGTCGTGCGCCGGGTGCTGGGCGAGTGGGCGTCCTCGGCCGAGGCCGCGGAGGCCGCGGAGCTGGCGCGCATCGCCGCCGAGGCGGTCGACCTGCCGGGCCGGCCGCTGGCGGCGGCGAACGCGGCGGTGGCCGAGCCGGACGAGCCGCACCTGGCGCTGTGGCAGGCGCTCACCACGCTGCGGGAGCACCGCGGCGACGGGCACAACGCGGCGCTGCTCGGCCGGGAGGTGTCCGGCGTCGGCGCGCACGTGCTGGTGGCCGCCGCCGGCCGGGTCGACCGGGCGTGGCTGCAGAAGGCCCGCGGCTGGGGCGACGACGCGTGGGCGGCCGCCGCCGACGAGCTCGCCCGGCGCGGCTGGCTCGACGGCAGCGGGCCCGACGACGTGGAGCTGTCCGCGGAGGGCCTGGCGATGGTCACCGCGATCGAGGCCGACACCGACCGCCTCGCGCTCGGCCCGTGGCGGACGCTCGGCGACACGCGCTGCGACCGGCTCGCCGAGCTCCTCGTGCCGCTGCGCCGCGCCGTCGTCGCCGCCGGTCTCTTCCCCGACCGCAACCCGATCGGCGTCCCGCCCGACGCCGACTGAGTCGACTCCGGATCGTCACTCGGACGGAGGGTCGCTCTCGGGTGCTTCGACGCCCTCCGACACCGCGGAGGTCGGCACGCCCATCACCGACGGGTCTTCGTGCAGCGCCTCGCTGATGACTCGCACGTGAGCCACAGCCTGCTCGAGGAGCGACTCCACGACGGCGTCGCGAGGTGCTCCCAGCGGTATCCCGAGAGGTCTCGTGACTCCCAGCGCATCCAGTCGCTCTCGCCGGGCGGACACGACGGCCCGATCGGCCCGAGTGGGTCTGGTGTAGAACCGCCCCGCCCAGACGGGACTGGGGAAGCTGGCTGAAGCGAATCCCGCCGAGTCGTCACGTGGATCGCCGGGCACTGTCGCCCAGTAGTCAGGGCTGTAACCCACCCAGAACTGGTGGTGCAACACCGTGATCGTGACCGTCGGATCGGTGTCCCAACCGCGTGAGCGCGTCAACGAGTCGTAGCGGACCTCTTCCTCGTCCAGGCGGGTCTTCAGCTTGTCGCAGAGGTCTCGGGCGATGCTGACCACCTGCTGCACCATGCGACCTGTCGCCACGTCTTGCACGGATGCCGTGAAGGGAACGAAGTCACTGACCCCGACGAGGGCGGCGTCCAGGGCCAGCAACTCCGTGAACGGCCGCCCGGAGCGGTCGAGGACCCCGTTGAGCAACTGGGACCAGGACAGCACCACGACCGTCCGAGTGTCGGCATGGCCCGTGTAGCTGCCGGTGGAAGAGCTCAGACGGACACCCAGCTGCTCGCGGACCTGTACCGCCAAGGCGTCGACCAACGGTTCACGCGTGACCAGGACGAGAGAGCCATCGGCGTCGAGTTGCTCGAGGTATCGCGGCGCTTGGTCCTCCGAGGTGAGCGCTGAGTCCACCTTGGTCTCGACGATGCACCGGGGAGACCCCTTCGAGGTGACGAGGAAGTCCCGGTAGGACTTCTTGCCTGTGACCGGATCCTGTTCGTACGCCTCTCGCTCCACGACGCAGTCATCGAGCGAGAGGCCGGTCACCGATCCGAGGAAGGCGAGGAAGGCGCAGCGCATCTCGGGGTGAGCGTCCAGTAGTGCCTTGAGGACGTTGTTGGTGCTGACCTCCGGGCTGCCGGAGGAACGGATCAGATAGCGCAGTGCCTCATGCGCCGGTGCATCGACCATCGTCACTCCTCGATGCGGTGAGCGGTGTCTCCGACAGCGGTGTTCCGTTCAGGTGACGCGGGCGCGCTCCTCGGGGTAGGCGGCCCAGCCGCCGTCCTCGAGCAGGGCGCGGAACCGGTCGACGGCGTCCCAGACGTCGACGAACCGCGTGTACAGCGGCGCGGGGCCCAGGCGCACGCGGTCGGGCGTGCGGAAGTCCGGCACCACCCCGCGGTCGACCAGGGCCCGGGTCAGCTGCCAGGCGTGCGGGTGGGCGAGCGTGACGTGCGACCCGCGCCGCGCCGGGTCGCGCGGGCTGGCCAGCGCCACGCCGTGCGGCACCAGGTGCGCGTCGGCGAGGTCGACCAGCAGCCCGGTCAGCGCCCGCCCCTTCGCCGCCAGCCGGTCGGTGCCGGCCTCGGCCACCAGGCGCGCGCCCACCTCGACCGCCGCGGCGGCGAGCACCGGCGGCGTCCCGGTGGCGAACCGCCCGACGCCGGGCACCGGGTCGTAGGCCGGTCCCATGGCGAACTGGTCGCGCTGGCCGAACCAGCCCCAGATCGGCTGGCGCAGCGTCTCCTGCAGCTCACGCCGCACGAAGAGGAACGCCGGCGCGCCCGGCCCACCGCCCAGGTACTTGTACGTGCACCCGACGGCGAGGTCGACGCCGCTCGCGGTCAGGTCCAGCTCCACCGCGCCCGCCGCGTGCGAGAGGTCCCAGACGACCAGCGCCCCGGCGTCGCGGGCCGCCGCCGTCACCGCCGCGACGTCGGCCAGCGCGCCCGAGCGGTAGGCGACCGCGGACAGCACGACGACGGCGACCCGCCCGTCCAGCGCCGCCGCGAGCACCGCCGGGTCCAGGCCCTCGTCGACGTCGGCGGGCACCTCCCGCACGGTCATGCCGCGGGCGGCGGCGACCCCGGCGACGACGTACCGGTCGGTGGAGAAGTCGTCGGCGCAGCAGACCAGCACGTCCCGGCCCGGGCGGGCGTCGGCCGCGGCGACGAGCAGCTTGTAGAGGTCGACGGTGGTCGAGTCGCTGAGCAGCACCTCGCCGGGCCGGGCACCGAGGACGCCGGTGCCGATGACGTCGCCGACCCGCGTGCCGACGTCGATCCACGACGACCACGACCCGACCAGCCCGCGGCCCCACTCCTGCTCGGCCACCCGCGCCAGCGCCGCCGGGGTGTCGACGGGCATCCGGCCCAGCGAGTTGCCGTCCAGGTAGAGCAGGCCGTCGTCGACGCCGGCGAAGCGGGCGCGGAACCCGGCCAGCGGGTCGACGTCGTCGAGGGCCTCGGCGTGCGCGCGGGAGAGGGACACGGCGACGTGTCTACCGGGCGGGGCTACCGTCGCCGCCCGTGACCGGTACGCAGGTGCACGAGCTCACCGCGCTGGAGCAGGCGGCCGCCGTCCGGGACCGGACGGTCAGCCCCGTCGAGCTGGTGGAGGCGGCCCTCGCCCGCGTCGAGGCCCTCGACGCCGGACTGGGCGCCTTCGTCACCGTCACGCCCGAGCGGGCGCTGGCCGCGGCGGCCGAGGCCGAGGCCCGGGTGCTCCGCGGCGGCGACCTGCCGCCCCTGCTCGGCGTGCCGACGGCGATCAAGGACCTCAACAACACCGCCGGCGTGCGCACCACCTTCGGCTCCGCGGTGTTCGCCGACTTCGTGCCCCAGGTCGACGACGCCGTCGTCACCAAGCTCGCCGCCGCCGGGACGATCAGCCTGGGCAAGACCAACACCCCGGAGTTCGGCTACCCCTGCTACACCGACAACGACCTCGCCGGCCCCGCCCGCTGCCCGTGGGACCCCACCCGGCTGGCCGGCGGGTCCAGCGGCGGCGCGGCGGTGGCGGTCGCCGCCGGCATGGTGCCCTTCGCCCAGGGCAGCGACGGCGGCGGCTCGATCCGCATCCCGGCCAGCATCAACGGGCTGTTCGGCATCAAGCCGACCCGCGGGCGGATCAGCAACGGGCCGCTGGGCAGCGACGTCACCGGGCTGGGCACCAACGGGCCGCTGGCCCGCACCGTCCGCGACGCCGCCGCGATGCTCGACGCCATGGCGGGCCCGGTCACCGGCGACTTCGCCTGGGCGCCGCCGCTGCCGCCGGGGGAGACGTTCCTCGCCGCCGCGGACCGGCCGCCCGGGCGGCTGCGGATCGGCCGCGCGCTGGAGTCCCCGATGCCCGGCACGGTGCTGCAGCCCGAGGTGGCCGCGGCCCTCGACGACGCCACCGCGCTGCTCACCGACCTCGGGCACGAGGTGGTCGACGTCCCGCCCGGCCTGGTGGGCCCGGACGTGCTCGGCGCCTTCGAGCGGGTGTGGTCGCTGTCGGGGACCACGCTGCCGGTGCCGCCGGGCCGGGTGGGGGAGCTGCGGCCGCTCACCCGGGAGCTGCGCGCCCGCGGGCTGGCCCTGTCGGCGCAGGCGGCGATGGAGGCCCTGGGTGCCCTCCGGTTGTTCGCCCGCCGCTACGTCGAGGCCACCGACGGGTTCGACGTCCTCGTCGCCCCGGTGACGACGATGACGCCGCGGCCGCTGGGCTGGTTCGACGCCGACGGCGACGGCGCCGAGGACTTCGAGCGCAACAAGCGGTACGCCGCGTTCACCGCGCTCTACAACGTCACCGGCCAGCCGGCCGTCAGCGTTCCCCTGCACTGGACCGGCGACGGCCTGCCGGTCGGGACGATGCTCGTGGGGCGGCCCGCGGACGAGGTCACGCTGATCGCCCTCGCCGCCCAGCTGGAGCAGGCCCGGCCGTGGGCGCACCGCCACCCGCCGGGCTGGGACGCGTACGCATAGGTGATCACGGAGGGCGGTAGATTCCGGGCGTGACCGTCGTCGAGACCCTGCTCGTCTTCCTCGTGGCCCCGCTGGCGGTGTTCGTCCTCCTGTGGGCGCTGACCTACCTGCCGGGCGGGCGCAAGCGCCAGGGCGTCCGGTACAAGCCGGGTCAGCCCTGGGAGCACGAGCCGGTCTGGTACGAGCCGCAGCCGAAGGACGCCCCGACGCACGCCGCCGGCCAGGGCGACACCCAGGCCGTCGGGTCCTCGCTGTACGGCGAGACCGCGTCCACCGGGTCCGGCCACGGCGGCTCCGGGACCACCACCGGCTCGCACGTGATCGCCGGCGGCTCGCACGGCGCGACCGCCGTCTCCGCCGGTGCGCCGGCCCCGTCCGCCGGCGGCCCGCTCGGCGGCGCCCGCGGCACCTGGTGACCGCCCTCGTGACACCCATCCACCTCGCGACCGCCTCAGGAGGCCGGCGATGACCCGCGTCTTGGACGCCGACGCCCACGACACCGGGACGGTCGACACCGCGCCCAACCGGGCCGACGAGGGCTACGACACGATCTTCAGCTACCGCGAGCTGGCGCGGCTCGACGAGGCGCTGACGATGTCCTCGCGCGAGACCGGCCTGCGGTTCACGCTCTACATCGGCGACCTCGGGCCCAAGACCCGCATCCGCGCCGAGGAGCTGCACGCCCGCGGCGGCGACCCGGCCGAGTCCGTGCTGCTGGCCGTCTCGCCCGGGCAGCGGGTCATCGAGGTCGTCACCGGCGCCTCGGCCGCCCGCCGGCTGCCCGACCGGGCGTGCGCGCTCGCGGTGCTGTCGATGACGAACTCCTTCGCCTCCGGCGACCTCGTCGGCGGGATCGTCAACGGCCTGCGGCAGCTGTCCGACCAGGCCGGCCACCCCCGCGGCGCCCGCACGCACTGACGAAGGACCCCCTGCCCCCACCCACCCGCGAGCTCGTGGCGGGACCCTGCAGGGGGCCGGACGCCCCTGGTGGACGCGAGAGGCCCAGGACCCGGCGGGTCCTGGGCCTCCCGCGTCCAGCGGGTCAGGCGCCGGCGGCGGCGTCCCGCGCCCGGTTGCGCAGCGCGCGGGCGATGCCGTCGCGGCCCTCGGAGACCAGCCGGCGCAGCGGCGCCGGGTGCCCCTCCTGGCCGAGCCACCTGTCGGCGGCCTGCAGCGTCCGCTCCTCGACGACCGACGGGAACAGGTACTGCACGGCGTTCTTCGCGATCTCGCCGGGCCGGCGCGCCCACATCGGGCCGCACTCGGTGAAGTACCGGTCCACGTACTCCGCGGTGAGCTCCCGCTGCGCCGGGTGCCAGAAGCCCGCCACCAGCGCCTCGTGCACGGCGTTGGGGATCTCCGGGTCGTGGAACGCCCGGTGCCACGCCTCGGCCTTGGCCTCCGCGGTCGGGCGCAGCGCCCGCGCGGTCGCCGCGCGCCGGATCCCGGTGGCGGTGGCGTCCCGCTCGGCCTCGGCGTCGATCTCGGCGTCGCCGGCCGCGCCGATGGCCACCAGGCCGTTGAGGAACGCCCACCGGGCGTCGGCGTCGACGGTCAGGCCCTCGACGGTGCGGGAGCCGTCGAGCAGCCCGCGCAGCACCGCGGCGTGCTCCTCGGTGCGGGCCGCGGCGGCCAGGGTGCGCGACCACTGCAGCTGCTCGTCGCTGCCCGGCTCGGCCGACTCCAGCGCCTGCAGCGCCTTGTCCGCCAGCGCGGCCCACCCGGTCTCGGCCCACGCCGGGTCGGCGTACGAGGTCAGCGCGGACTGCACCCGGGCCAGCAGCGACTGCACCACGCTGATCTCGGTCTCGGCGTCGATGCCGGCCAGCACCAGCTGCACCCACTCGCGGGCGGGCAGCTCGGCGTCGCGGGTCATGTCCCAGGCGGCGGCCCAGCACAGCGCGCGGGCGAGGGGGTCCGGGACCGTGCCGATCGCCTCGCGCAGCGTGGCCAGCGAGCGGTCGTCGAGGCGGAGCTTGGCGTAGGTGAGGTCGTCGTCGTTGACCAGCACCAGGTCCGCCACCGGGTGCCCGGCCAGCTCGGCGACCTCGGTGCGCTCGCCGTCGACGTCCAGCTCGACCCGGGTGGTGCGGGTCAGCCCGTCCGGCCCGCGGTCGTACAGGCCCACGGCCAGCCGGTGCCGGCGCAGCACGGGGTGCTCGGGGACGGCGGTCTGCTCGATGGCGAACGAGGCGTAGCGGCCGTCGTCGGTGAGCTCGTACACCGGGCGCAGGGTGTTGACCTGGCTGGTCTCCAGCCACTGCGCCGACCACTCGGTGAGGTCGCGGCCGGTGGCCTCCGACAGCGGGTCGAGCAGGTCGGCCAGCGTCGTGTTGCCGTACTCGTGGGTGCGGAAGTAGCGGCGGATCCCGGCGAGGAACTCCTCCCGGCCGACGTAGGCCACCAGCTGCTTGAGCACCGAGGCGCCCTTGGCGTAGGTGATCCCGTCGAAGTTCACCTCGACCGCGGCCACGTCGACCATGTCCGCGGCGATCGGGTGGGTGGAGGGCAGCTGGTCCTGCGCGTAGGCCCAGGCCTTCTCGGTGTTGGCGAACGTCGTCCAGGCGGTCGTGTACTCGGTGGCCTCGGCCTGGCACAGCGTGGAGATGTAGGTGGCGAAGGACTCGTTGAGCCACAGGTCGTCCCACCAGCGCATGGTCACGAGGTCGCCGAACCACATGTGCGCCAGCTCGTGCAGCACCGTCTCGGCGCGCCGCTCGTAGCGCGCCCGGCTGGTCCGCGACCGGAAGACGTAGTCCTCCAGCACGGTGACCGCGCCGGCGTTCTCCATGGCGCCGGCGTTGAACTCCGGCACGAACAGCTGGTCGTACTTGTCGAACGGGTACGGGTAGTCGAACACCCGCTGGAAGAACTCGAAGCCCTGCTTGGTGACCCGGAACAGCTCCTCCGGGTCCAGGTGCTTCGCCAGCGACGCGCGGCAGTACAGCCCGAGCGGGACGTCCTCGTAGCAGTCGGTCACCCGCGCGTAGGGGCCGGCGATCAGCGCGACCAGGTAGGTCGACAGCCGCTTGGTCGGCTCGAAGTGCACCAGCTGCGAGCCCGCCGGCCCGGCCTCGATGGTGCGGCCGCCGGTGTTGGACACCACCTGCCAGTCGAACGGCGCGACGACGTGCACCTCGTAGGTGCCCTTGAGGTCGGGCTGGTCGAAGCAGGCGAACACGCGCTTGGCCTCGGCCGGCTCGAAGTGCGTGTAGAGGTAGACGTGCCCGTCCTCGGGGTCCTCGAAGCGGTGCAGGCCCTCGCCGGTGTTGGAGTACCGGCAGTCGGCGTCGACGACGAGCGTGTTGTCGGCGGCGAGGTCGGGCAGCGGCAGGCCGCCCTCCTCGGTGTAGGTGGAGACGTCGAGCTCGACCCCGTTGAGCGTGGCGGACCGGACGGTCTCGGCGACCAGGTCGACGAACGAGGCGGCGCCGGGCTCGCGGCAGGTGAACCGCACCGTCGTCGTCGAGCGGAAGGTCCCGCTGCCCGGTCGCCCCTCACCGTCGGTGAGGTCGAAGCGGAGGTCGTAGCTGTCGACGTCGAGCAGGCGGGCGCGGGCGGCGGCGTCGTCGCGGGTCAGGTTGGGTACGGCCACGCCCGGCAGCCTGCCACGGACGGCCGACACGCCCGCAGGGCACCGGGAACAACCGGCCGGACGGGGCACTTGGCAGCGGGCAGTGGCCGGAGGTGCGACCCCGGCCCCGAGGACGACGGACCAGAGGAGAGCGATCGATGACCGAGGCAGTGCAGAGCGCCCCGACCAGGGCCCGGGTGGACTTCTGGTTCGACCCGCTGTGTCCCTGGGCCTGGCTGACCAGCCGCTGGGTCCTGGAGGCGGCGAAGGTGCGCGACATCGACCTGCACTGGCACGTCATGTCACTGGCGGTGCTCAACCGCGGGCGCGACCTGCCGGAGGAGTACCAGAAGATGATGGAGCAGGCGTGGGGCCCGGTGCGGGTCGCGATCGCCGCCGCCGAGAAGCACGGCGACGAGGTCCTCGGGGACCTCTACACGGCCATGGGCACGCTGCGGCACCACGAGGGCAGGGAGCTCGACGAGCTGATCGCCCCCGCGCTCGAGCGCGTCGGCCTGCCGGCCGAGCTGGCCGAGGCCGCGACCTCCACCGACCACGACGAGGCGCTGGAGAAGAGCCACCACGCCGGCATGGACCCGGTCGGCGACGACGTGGGCACCCCGGTCATGCACATCGACGGCGTCGCGTTCTTCGGCCCGGTCATCAGCCGGGTGCCCACGGGCGAGGACGCCGGGCGGGCCTTCGACGGCGCCGTGCTGCTGGCCAACCTGCCGGACTTCTGGGAGCTCAAGCGGACCCGCACGTCGGGCCCGGACATGGACTCGGTGCCGGCCGACGCCCTGGAGCTGGAGAACAGCTGAGCCCGCCCGTGCACTTCCGCGGACCCGCACCGGGCGGGTCCGCAGAAGTGCACGGCTGGCATGCTGCCGGGCGTGCCGCGACCGACCCGCCAGCGCATCCTGATCACCGGCGCCAGCTCCGGGCTGGGCATGGGCATGGCCCGCCGCTTCGCCGCGCGCGGCCGGGACCTCGCGCTGGCCGCCCGCCGCGAGCACCTGCTGGAGGAGCTGCGCGACGAGCTGCTCGCCGCGCACCCCGGCATCCGGGTGGTCACCGCGGCCCTCGACGTCGACGACGCGACGGCCGTGGCCGAGGGCGTCCCGGCGCTGGCCGCGGAGCTGGGCGGCGTCGACCGGTTCGTCGCCAACGCCGGCATCGGCAAGGGCGCGTCGGTGGGCACCGGCGCCGGCTGGGCCAACCGCGCGACGCTGTTCACCAACGTCCTCGGCACCCACGCCCAGTGCGAGGCCGCCGTCGAGCTGTTCCGCGCGCAGGGGTCGGGCCACCTCGTCGTCGTCAGCTCGGTCGCCTCGGTCCGCGGGATGCGCGGCACCCGCACCGCCTACGGCGCCAGCAAGGCCGCGCTCAACGCGCTCGCCGAGGGCATCCGGTCGGACCTGCTCGGCACCGGCATCCGGGTCACCACGGTGCTGCCCGGCTACATCGAGACCGACATCAACGTCGGCCGCCGCGGCCCGTTCACCGTCGACCTCGACACCGGCGTCGACGCCCTCGTCGCCGCGATCGAGCGGGAGCCGGTGCGGGCCTACGTGCCCGAGTGGCCGTGGCGGCCGGTGTCGGCGCTGCTGCGCGTGCTCCCGCTGCCGGTGGTGCGCCGCCTCACGTGAGGCGGGAGGCGGCGGCCCGCATCGCCGCCTGGTCGTAGGGGCCGCGGTCCAGCCGGCCGGCGCGGACGGCGGCCAGCACCGCCAGCAGCTCCTCGCGCTGGGCGCCGACGAAGTCCGCGTCCACCACCGCGCCGTGGCCGGGGACGACCGGCCCGCGGGCCAGCGCGTGCAGCCGGCCCAGCGTCGCGGGCCACTCGGCCGGGAAGGCGTCCTCGAACGCCGGCGGGGCGCCCTCCTCGACCAGGTCCCCGGCGAAGACGGTGCCGTCCTCCACCTCCACGACCAGGTCGTGCCCGGTGTGCCCGCGGCCGAGGAAGCGCAGCACCACCTCGACGCCGCCCACGTCGAGCACCGCGACGTCGTCGATCAGCGCGTCCGGCGGGTCCAGCGGCGCCCGCCGCACCTGCGCCGCGGCCTCGTCGTCCCCGGCCGCCAGCAGCTCCGCGACCCGGGCCGCGCGCTGCGCCTCGCCGGTCGCCAGCAGGTCGGCGGCGCAGCCGCGCGTGCCCCACACCGTCGCCGGCCGGAACGCGGCGTTGCCGAAGCAGTGGTCGTAGTGGGCGTGGGTGTTGACCACGGTCCACGGGTGCGGGGTCACCCGGCGCACGGCGGCGGCGAGGTCGGCGGCCTCGGCGGGGGAGGAGCGGGTGTCGACGACGAGGCAGGCGCCGTCGCCGACGACCAGCCCGCAGTTGAGGTCCAGCGACCCGTGCCGGCGGACGAAGACGCCCTCGGCGACCTCGGTGAACGTCACCAGCAGATCCGCATCGGCCGGCCGCGGGCGTCGAGCGAGCCGTCGCCCACGCACTCCGCGGCGCCGTCGGCGATCCGCCGGGCCGACCAGGCGGCGGCGCAGGCGTCGAGCGCGTCGACCGCCGGGATGCCTGCCGGCGCCTCGGACAGCGCGTCCAGGACGTCCATGACCGGCTGGAGTGCGCGCAGGCGTTGACCCTGGCCCCGGGCGCTCGCCTTCGGATCGCGCACGCGCTCGTCGAGGGCGCGGAACGCCAGCTCGGGGTGGACCTCGTGCACGCGGGGGTCAGACGGGTCGCCGAGGGCGTCGTCGAGGTCGCGGATGGAGCGCCTCAGCCGGAACGACTGCGCCGACAGCGAGCGCCCGCCGGTCGCCGCGATCGAGAGCTCACGGGCGTGCGCGTAGTCCCGCGCGGCCAGGACCGGGCGCACGGGGGCGGGGAACACCGAGCCGGCGGCGCCGCGGCCGCGCAGCTCGTCCCGCGCGGCGACGTCGCAGGTCCGCACACCGTCGTCGGACAGGCCGATGGGCATGTCGACGGCGACGACGTCGACGTCCGGCACCGCGAGGACCGCCGCGGCGTCGTCGAGGTGGAGCAACCGCACCGTGCGGCCGTCGAGCAGCGCGCCGACCCAGGCCCCGCGCCAGCCGTCCACCCCGAGCACCGCCACCACCCGACCCTGACAGACTCGGCGCATGCGCGTCTTCGTCGGCACCGACCACGCCGGGCTGGACTTCAAGGAGCACCTCAAGCAGGCGCTCACCGAGGCCGGGCACGAGCCGGTCGACTGCGGCGCCTTCGAGTACCACCCGCAGGACGACTACCCGCCGTTCTGCTTCGAGGTCGGCGAGCGCGTGGTCACCGAGCCGGGCAGCCTCGGCGTGGTCATCGGCGGCTCGGGCAACGGCGAGCAGATCGCGGCGAACAAGGTGCCCGGGGTGCGCGCGGCGCTGGTGTGGAACACCCAGACCGCCCAGCTCGCCCGGCAGCACAACGACGCCAACGTCGTCTCGATCGGCGCCCGCCAGCACTCCATCGAGGAGGCCACCGCGCTGGTGCTCGAGTTCCTCCGGACGCCGTTCAGCCACGACGAGCGGCACGTCCGCCGGATCGGGCTGATCCACGACTACGAGCAGAACCGGCACCGCCCCGCCGGCGGCCTCCCCACCCGCGGCGACGTGGTCTGACGATCAGAACTGGTCCGGGCAGAACGGGCTCACGGGCCAGGAGAACGCCGTCGCGGCCTGGGTGACCGCGCCCGGGCTCACCTCGGTGACCCGGCCGGCCGCCTGCAGCGTGCCCAGCGAGACCCCGCCCAGGTAGGCCGCGGCCAGCGCCTCGACGTCGACGACCAGGTCGGGGTCGCCGTCGGTGGGGGCGCAGAACGCCCCGGCCGGGTGCCCGCGCAGCCACCAGCGGCCGTCGTTCCACGGGCAGAACCGGTCGCGCACCTCGAGGACCATGTCGATCGGCGCCGGGTAGCGGCGCGCGGCCAGCGCCCGGCCGACGTCGACCAGCCGCAGCCACAGCCCGTCCAGCGGGCGCGCCTGCAGCGCGCGCGGGTCGGCGAGCAGGTGGCGCAGCGGGTCGTCGGCGGGCGCGTAGCCGGCCTCCACGGTCCGCACGAGGTCCAGGTCGAGCAGGTACCGCCACAGCGCCGCGTAGCCGGGGGTGCTCCGCGCCCGCACGTCCTCGACGAGGACCGTGCCGTCGGCCAGGCCGTCGTCGGTCCACCGGGTGCGCACGCGGAACGCGGCGAAGCCGGTGACCTCGCCGTCGGCCTCGGTGTGCAGCACGTACCGGCGGGCGCCGGCGCCGCCGCGGCGCTCGGCCGGGTCGCGCAGCGCGCGCTCCCACCAGCGCCCGTCGCGCTCGAACGTGCCGGGCACCCAGCGGCGCAGCGCCTCGTGCACCCGCGCGGCGCCGGCCCGCCACGCCTCGGGGTCGGCCGGGGCCACCGTGCCGGTGCCCAGGTCGACGCCGGGGCGGAAGGCCATGTCGCGGGTGGAGCCGCGCAGGTTCCCGCGCTGCGTCGCGGGCGCGTAGCCGAAGCGGCCGTAGATCGAGCCCTCGGAGGCCCACAGCGCGGCCAGCGGCTCGCCCTGCTGCTCGTGCAGCTCGGTGAGCTGGCGGCGCATCATCGCGGTCAGCACGCCCCGGCGGCGGTGGGTGGGGGAGACGGTCACCCAGGTGACGCCCGCGCACGGGACGACGGCGCCGGGCACGGTCACCTGCCGGCTGTAGATGCCGCCGGTGGCGGCGACCCGCCCGTCGCCGGCCCACAGCGACAGCGACCGGTCCAGCTCCGCCGTCGGCGGGACCCGCTCGGTGAAGTCGCCGATCGGGTCGTCGCCGAAGACCTCGAGCATCGCCCGGCTGAAGGCGGGCCACTCCTCGGCGGTGACGGGGCGGAGGTCGGCGGGATCGGTCACCCCTGGTGTCTACCGGGCGGGGACGGCGGCCCGCGACCGCGTTCAGCCGCGGAGGTAGGCCAGGGTCGCCATCACCCGGCTGTTGCGGTCCTCGTCGGGCGCGAGGCCGAGCTTGGCGAAGATCCGCTGGGTGTGCTTCTCCACCGCGCCCGGGGTGACCACCAGCTGCCGGGCGATCGCGGTGTTGGAGTGGCCCTCGGCGATCAGCCCGAGCGCCTCGCGCTCGCGCGGGGTGAGCCGGCGCACCGGGTCGTCGGCGCGGCGGCGGGCGAACAGCTGGGCGACCACCTGCGGGTCGAGCACGGTGCCGCCGGCCACCACCTCGGCGAGCGCGGAGAGCAGCTGGTCGAGGTCGGTCACCCGGTCCTTGAGCAGGTAGCCGGCGCCGCCGCGGCCGTCGGCGAGCAGCTCGTCGGCGTAGGCCACCTCGACGTACTGCGACAGCACCAGCACCGCCGTCCCGGGCACCGCCCGGCGCACCTCGACGGCAGCGCGCAGCCCCTCGTCGGTGTGCGTGGGCGGCATCCGCACGTCGACGACGGCCACGTCGGGCCGGTGCTCGCCCACGGCGCGCACCAGCGACGGGCCGTCGCCGACCGCGGCCACCACGGTGGTGCCCGCCTCCTCGAGCAGCCGGACCAGCCCCTCGCGGAGCAGGACCGAGTCCTCGGCGAGCACCACCCGCAGCGGCCGGCCGTCCGGGGTCAGGCCCACGGCAGCTCGGCGGTGGTCCGGGTCGGGCCGCCGCGCGGGCTGTCGACGGCCAGCACGCCGTCGACGGCGCGCAGCCGGTCGGCGAGCCCGGCCAGGCCGTGCCCGGGCACCAGCAGCGCCCCGCCCTCGCCGTCGTCCTCGACGACGACCCGCAGCACGTCGCCGGCCCGCCGCACCTCGACCCGGCACACGCCGGCCCCGCTGTGCTTGGCCACGTTGGCCAGCGCCTCGCTGACGACGAAGTAGGCGGTGTTCTCCGTGACCGGCGCCGGCCGCTCGTCGGGCAGGTCGACGGCGAGCTCCACCGGCACCGGCGAGCGGGCGGCCAGCGCGGCCAGCGCCGCCGGGAGGCCGCGGTCGGCGAGCACCGGCGGGGCGATGCCGCGGGACAGCGCCCGCAGCTCCTCCAGCGCCTCCTTGGCGAGGACGCCGGCCTCGGCCAGCGTCGTGCGGGCGGCGGCGGGGTCGCGCTCGAGCTGGCGCTGGGCGCGGGAGAGGTCCATGCCCAGGCGGACGAGGTGCTGCTGCGGGCCGTCGTGGATGTCGCGCTCCAGCCGGCGCAGCGCCACCGCCTCGGCGGCGACGGCGGCGTCGCGGCCGCGGGAGAGCCGGCCGATCTCGGCCTGGGTGGCGGCGCGGGAGGTGAGCAGCACCCGGCCGAGCTGCGCCTGCAGCAGCGCGACCGCCCGGACGGCGAAGGGGAGCACGGCCGCGGCGACCAGGCCGATCGCCGTGTAGCCGACGATCCGCAGCGGGGTGCCGCCGTCGAAGCCGAGCAGCTCGAACAGGTCCTCGTTGCCCTCCTGCGGCAGCGCCCAGTCCCACAGCCCGTAGGTGATCCCGCCGAGCGCGAGCGCCCAGAACGTGACCGTGACGACGAAGGCCAGGACGGCGAGCGGGAACCGGGCGACGGCGTGCAGCACGTCGAGCCAGGACTGCGGGTCGCGCAGCGGGGTCAGCAGCCGGCGCACCCGGCCGCCGTCGGGGGTCAGGTAGGCCGGGCGGGGAACCGGGTGGCCGAGCACCGCGGGCAGCTGCGCCCGCTCGAGCGCGGCGAACCCGCGGGCGGCGAGCAGGGTGAGCGCGAGGACGGCGAGGCCGACCCAGACCACCACGGTGCCGACGCCGACGGCGACGCCGGTCACGGCGACGACGAAGGCGGCGATCCCGACCGGCAGCGACAGCAGCGCGTAGCCGGAGTCGACGAGCAGCCGGCGCAGGAGGCCGGCGTGCGGTGGGGCGGCGGTCGCGGAGGGCATCACGAGGGTGTCGGTGGTCATGCAGCGAGCCTGCTGGCGCGGGGGCGCCCGGCCGATCCCGTCAGCCGGTCGATCCGCTGTCGGGCTGGCCCGACACCCGCTGCGCTCCTCATGTCGCCGGCGATGCTCCCGGTCACGGCGGGCCGGTGTCCAGCGTCCTGGCTAGTGTCGGGCGCGATCCCGAGCGCGCCGACGGCGCCGTGCCCCCGCGCGGCCGCGTGCCCGGCTGGACGGAGGTCGCCCGTGCGCCCGAGGTCGGTACCCGTCGCGCTCAGCGCGCTCCTGCTGGCCGCCGGCTGCACGGCGTCCACCGCCGCGGAGGAGGACGGGGGCGGCACCGCCCCGGTCGCGACCTCCGCACCGGACCAGCGGCTGACCGTCGTCGCCGACGCCGAGCCCGCGGCGTCGGCCGTCAGCGCCAGCCGCGCGCTGTTCGACGAGGCCGGCGTGGTCGTCGTCGCCCCCGAGGGCGACCGGGCGGCGACCCTGCTCGGCGCCTCGGCCGCGGTCGGCCTGGGCGTGCCGCTGCTGCTGGACCCCGAGGGTGAGGACGCCGACGCTGCCGTCGCCGAGGAGATCGGCCGGCTGGGGGCGCGCACGGTCCTCGCCGTGGGCGCCGACACCGCACCCGGCGACGCCGACGTCGTCGGCGTCCCGGCCGGTGCCGAGGCGGTCGCCGCCGCCACACGCCTCGACCTCGCCGACGCCGACCCGGTGCCGGCCGACGGCGAGGCGGCCGCGGTCGCGGCGCTCGACCCCGACCGACCCGCGGCCCTGCGCCCCGAGGAGGACGGCGCCGCGGCCGAGGGCGAGGCCGACGGCGAGCTGCCCGCGGTCACCCGCGCCGAGCCGCTCGAGGGCACCGTCGTCCTGGCCGACGGCGACCCGGGGTCGCTGGCCGGCGTCGCCACCGCCCGGGCCGCCGGCGCGCGCGTGCAGGTGACCGGCGGGCAGACCGACCCGCGGGGGTCGGCCGACGCGGTCGAGGCGGTGTCCGGCGCGGAGACCGTCGTCGCCCTGGGCGCGGGGTTCGGCGCGGAGGACGGCCTGGACTGGAAGGTGGAGACCGCGGCGACCGGCACCCAGCTGCCCGGCGGCGGGCAGACGCTGTTCCCGCAGCACTTCATGGTGGCGCTCTACGGCCACCCGGGCACCGGCGCGCTCGGCGTGCTCGGCGAGCAGGACGTGCAGGCGAGCGTCCAGCGGGCCCGCGACCACGCCGCGCCCTACGAGTCGCTGGTCCCCGACGCCACCGTCGTCCCGGCCTTCGAGATCATCGCCACGGTCGCCTCGGAGTTCCCGACCGACGGCAACGACTACTCCTTCGAGGCGCCGCTGGAGCAGATCCGCCCGTGGGTGGAGGCCGCGGGGGAGGCCGGCCTCTACGTCGTCCTGGACCTGCAGCCCGGGCGCACCGACTTCGTCACCCAGGCCGAGCTGTACCGGCCGCTGCTGGAGCTGCCGCACGTCGGGCTGGCGCTGGACCCCGAGTGGCGGCTGGCGCCGAACCAGGTGCACCTGACGCAGATCGGCTCGGTCGGCATCGACGAGGTGAACCGGGTGGTGACCTGGCTGGCCGACCTCACCCGCGAGAACCGGCTGCCGCAGAAGCTGCTCGTGCTGCACCAGTTCCGGGTGGACATGATCCCCGGCCGCGAGCAGGTCGACCTGTCCCGCGACGAGGTCGCCGTCATGGTGCACGCCGACGGGCAGGGCCCGCAGGGGAGCAAGCAGGACACGTGGCGGGTGCTGCACGGCATCGGCCCCGAGGGGCTGGCCTGGGGCTGGAAGAACTTCTACGACGAGGACTCGCCGATGCTCACGCCCGAGGAGACGATCGCCCAGGTCTCCCCGCGACCCCAGCTGGTCACCTACCAGTAGTCCCCCGGTGAACGGTTACCGGCGCTCGGGTGCCGGCTTCCCAGGCATCTCGACCGCGCCGGTCGTCCACGAGGAGCAGCAGGAGATCCGCCAGCCGCTCGTCGACCGGGCGCAGTCCGAGGGCGTCATCGACCCCGCACGGTCCGCCGTCGCGAACTGGCGGCGGGTCCGCACCGGCGAGCCGCTGGCGCCCTGACGCACCCGTCCCACCCGCACTCGACCGCCCAGACGGAGCCCTTGGGCGGGGCGGTCGGCGTCCGGGACGGTCAGCCCGCCGGGGACTCCCGTTCCGTCGGTCCTCCGTGGTGGACTACCGCCCGTCGACGGGGATGGCGACCGAGGAGAGGTGGTCCGCGTGACCAGCGTGCTGACCGGGGTGTCCGACGAGCTCGACCCGCGACTGCTCGAGCACCGGCGGGAGCTGACCGGCTACTGCTACCGGATGTTGGGGTCGTCCTTCGACGCCGACGACGCGGTGCAGGAGACGCTGGTGCGGGCGTGGAAGAGCTTCGGCTCGTTCGAGGGCCGCTCCTCGCTGCGCTCCTGGCTGTACCGGATCGCCACCAACGTCTGCCTCGACCAGCTCTCCGGGCGGCAGCGCCGGGCCCTGCCCATGGACCTCTCCGGCTCGCCGTGGTCGCCGGTCGAGGCGTCCCTGGCCGCCAAGCGGCCGGCCGATGCCTGGGT
Source organism: Geodermatophilus arenarius (assembly GCF_042654585.1). NCBI lineage: Bacteria > Bacillati > Actinomycetota > Actinomycetes > Geodermatophilales > Geodermatophilaceae > Geodermatophilus > Geodermatophilus arenarius. The sequence goes on along the minus strand of NZ_JBHSGR010000001.1, from coordinate 336,529 downwards.
CGAGCCGGTCCTCGACCGCGCGGTCCTGCCCGAGGACGGCGACCCGGCCGAGCGTGCGGTGGCGCGTGAGTCGGTGCGGCTGGCCTTCGTGGCGGCGCTGCAGCACCTGCCGCCGCGGCAGCGCGCCGTCCTCCTGCTGCGCGACGTGCTGCGCTGGCACGCCGACGAGGTCGCCGCCCTGCTCGAGACCACCGTCGCCTCGGTCAACAGCGCCCTGCAGCGGGCCCGCGCCACGCTGGCGGCCATGGGCGGCACCCCGGAGGAGCGGCCGCTGGACACCGACCACCGCGAGCTGCTGGACCGCTACCTGGACGCCTTCGAGCGCTACGACATCGACGCCTTCGTCGCCCTGCTGCACGAGGACGCCACCCAGCACATGCCGCCGTTCGAGATGTGGCTGGGCAGCGCCGCCGACATCGGCACCTGGATGCTCGGCCCGGGCAGCGGCTGCCGGAACTCCCGGCTGCTGCTGACCGAGGCCAACGGCAGCCCGGCGGTGGCGCAGTGGCGCCCCACGGACGACGGCGGCCACACCCCGTGGGCGCTGCACGTCCTGGAGATCGAGGACGGCCGGATCCGGCACATCACCAGCTTCCTCGACCTCGACAACGACCTGTTCGCCCGGCTCGGCCTGCCGCTCACCCCGGACGCGGCGCCCGCCGCCGGCTGACCTCCCGCCCGCCTCCACCGCCGCCTCCCACCCACCCGGGTCGGGAGGCGGCGGCGCGTCGAGGGGTTGCCCCCAGTACCCCCGGGGGGTATACATGGCGGCACCGACGGAGGAGGGGACATGCACAGCGACCACGTCCACCGGATGCCCACCACGGATCGGCACGCGGGCCACGGGAGGAACGCCGTTCCCTGGGCCGCGGCGGTGCAGGCCACGCTGCACTGCCTCACCGGCTGTGCCATCGGCGAGGTCCTCGGGATGGTCATCGGGACCAGCCTGGGCCTGTCCACCTGGGCCACGGTCGCCCTGGCCGTCGCGCTGGCCTTCGTCTTCGGCTACGCCCTGACGATGCGCGGTGTCCTGCGCGCGGGCCTGACGTTCCGCCGGGCGCTGCGGGTGGCGCTGGCGGCCGACACCGTCTCGATCGCGGTGATGGAGCTGGTCGACAACGCCGTCCTGGTCGGCGTCCCGGGTGCGATGGAGGCCGGCGTCGGCTCGGCGTTCTTCTGGCTGTCCCTGGCCGCCGCCCTCGCGGTGGCGTTCGTCGTCACCCTGCCGGTCAACCGCTGGCTGATGGGGCGCGGCCTCGGCCACGCCGTCGTCCACGCCCACCACTGACCGCCTCCGGCGGCCCCGTGCCGCCGCGGTGCGAGGCCGCCGGAGGGCGCGGCCGAGGATGGGGCCCGTGAAGATCTACGTGTCGTCGGACATGGAGGGCACCGCGGGTGTCGTCGACTGGGCGCAGTGCCGCGGCCCGGGTGGGGAGTACGAGCACTACCGGCGGATGCTGCAGGACGAGGTGAACGCGGCGATCGCGGGCGCGATGGACGCCGGCGCCACCGAGTTCCTCGTCAACGACTCGCACTCGACGATGCAGAACCTGCGGCCCGGCGAGCTGCTCGGCAACGCCCGCTACCTCGCCGGCCGGCACAAGCCGATGTACATGATGGAGGGGCTGGACGGCTCCTTCGACGCCGTCTTCCTCGTCAGCTACCACGGCTCGATGTCCGGGACGGCCTCGGTGCTGTCGCACACCTACAACCCGGCGGCGGTCGCCCGCGTGCGCCTGAACGGGCTCGAGGTGGGGGAGTCGGGCATCAACGCGCTGGTCGCCCTCGGCCACGGCGTGCCGGTCGTGCTGGTCACCGGCGACGAGACGACGGCCGAGGAGGCACGCGCGGTGTGCCCGGGGATCGAGGCCGCCGTGGTCAAGCGGTCGGTCACCCGGTTCGCGGCCGAGAGCCTGCACCCGGCCGAGGCGTGCGCGCTCATCCGCGAGCGGGCGGCCGCCGCCGTGCGGGGCCTGTCCGCCGCCGGCCTCCCGGCGATCGAGCTGCCGGCGACGCTGGAGGTCACCTTCCGGAACGCGGACCTGGCCGAGCTGGCCTGCCGGGTCGTCGGGGTCGAGCGCACCGGGACCCTCGACGTCCGGATCGCCGACGACGACCCGGTCGCCCTCTACCGGACGTTCGTCACCGTCGTGCTGCTCACCCGCGGGTTCACCGACTGAGCGGCGTCCGGCGCGGCTAGATGCGGGTCAGCCAGACCACCGGCGGCCGGGCGCGCCGCGCGGCGAAGGCGTCCAGTTGTGCCCGGCCCGGGCGGCAGCCGCCCGGGCAGTCGAACTCCACGGCCTGCCCGTCGACCCACCCGACGGCCGCCGGCCGCCGGCAGATCGGGCAGTCCTCCCACGTGACCCGCTCGCTGGCTTCCACGATGTCGCCTCCCGGTCCCGGCGACCTGCCCGGGGAACGGGAGAGGACCTGGGCACGCTGTTCGAACCAGGGCCCCTCTGCGGAACGACCGTAACCGGGCGTGTCCGGCACGAAACGGCCTCTGGACGGACGGCCTGTTCCGGTTCGCCGGGGTGCCGGTCGAGGAGAGCGGGTGACGGGAATCGAACCCGCATGGCCAGCTTGGAAGGCAGGATCTCGTGACCCCGTCTGCGTTGGTCAGCCGCTCATTCCGACCTCCGGACGAGGGCTCGTGACCCACATGTGACCCAGCGGTCCGGCATGACCCACGCGTGACCCACCGCGCCGGGAGCCTGCTAGTCGTCCCGGTCCGGATCGTCGTCCCATGACTCACTGGCCGCACCCAGCATGGCGTCGAGAGCACGGGCGATCTCGGCATCGCGGTCGTCCGCGGCATGCTGGTAGAGCAGGGCGGCGGCGGGGGAGGAGTGGCCCAGCCGGCGCATCAGCTCCCTTGGTGGTCGCGCCGGTGGCTGCGGCCAGGGTGGCGCCGGTGTGGCGGAGCTCGTGCGGGCCGGACCGCCGGCAGGCCGACGGCGTCGGCGGCACGGCGGAAGGTCCCGTTCCAGTTGCTGCGGGCGAGGTAGCCGCCGGAACTGGTGGCGAACAGGAGGGCGTCCGGAGAAGCGGGGACGTGCTTCTCAGGTGCTCCTCCAGTACGGTCGCGATGGCGGCGAGGAGAGTCACGGTCCGGTGGCCAGCGTCAATCTCGGTTCGCCGACTGACCGGCCGTTTCCGACGCGTCGGAATGAGCGCTCGACGCGCAAGTGACCGCCGGGCAGGACGGGGGAGCGGCGCATCGCGGTGGCTTCACCAACTCGGGCCCACCGAAGGTGGGGACGAGCAGCAGTGCGCGGTAGCGCTGGGTCCATGGGTCCTCCCCATGCTGAATGGTGTCTGCAGCGCTTGCGTCGTGGGCTCACCCCAGGTGGTTGTCGCGCATGTATGCGGCTCTCCTAATTGTTGCAATGAGCCAGAACGCACCCCCCAGGATGAAGATTGCGGCCATGAAGACGCCTTCACCGATGAGGGGGCCAATCATCATCAGGATGAACGTGGCGAGCATCAATGATGTGATCTTGTGAGCCCAGAGCCACGTGAGAGGCCCGTCCGATTTGACCCATTTGTTGCGCGCCACGGCGATCTCCGTTCGAAGAGGTTGTGGGCTCGTGTCATGTCTGCACACGAGGCTTGGTGCGGTACTGCATGTGGCAGGTCCCGTCGCCGAGACGGGCGGCATAGATCAAGGGGAAAGAGTTGTCAGACGTCGGTTCGGCGTTCTGACGGCTGCGCCGATGGTCACGGGGACTGCCCTACCGGGTCCTTCCGCAACGGGGCGTGGAGCCGGATCAGGGCATCGGCACCGACTCGTACGCCTGTCGCGTCTCCGGATCGATGTCGACGAACATGCAGTCGAAGACGCTCACGACGGTGGCCACCGTGCTGAGCTTTTTCACTGCATCCTCTGCCGCCTGTCTGGCCACGTCGATGGGGTAGCCGATCTTGAGCGACTCCTCGAACTGCTTGAGTGCAACCTCTTCCCGTGCGCACTCCAGCGGGTCGAGTCCGAGTGGGATGACCCCGTCGCGGACGCACCGGTCCTCTCCGAGGACGATCCACCCTGGGCCGATGAGTCGGCATCGCTCGCTCGGGGTCAGCTCGGGGCCGGGGGACGGCGTGTCGACCGACGCCCGCTGGAGCGCCTGGCGTTCCAGCTCGTCGGCGGTGGAAGCGCCGACGATGCCGTCAGCCCCGAGGTGGTTGCGGCCCTGAAAGTCCAGGACGGCGATGCGGGTTGCGGAGCCGAACTGTCCGTCGGCGTCTAGGTCGTAGCCGTCGTTGACCGCGTTGAGGGAGTGCTGCAGCCGCTCGACGCAAGTCCCGGACGGATCGCCCTCATGGAGCACAGGGCAGCCCGGGAAGCTGCGGCTGGTGTCGGCAGTGGCCGGGGCGGCCGGTGTCAGTAGAGCCATGGTGATCGCGGCGAGTGCCGTGAGAAGAAGGCGGATGATGCGCACGGAAGGTCCTTTCTCGGGCCAGGTGGAATCGGGGCAGGATCGGGGGCGCCCTGTGCACGGTCTGGCGGCAGCCGTGGTGCTGGTGCGGACGCGCTCGGCCGGGGGTGGCACGCGGCGGGTGGCCGGGCCAGCGCAAGCCGTCCCAGTACCGCTCGACGGCGGCGATGCCGGCAGCGTCGGAAGCACATCCGGCGGAGAATGGGGCCGGTCAGCGTCGGGAGGTGGCGCGGCGGTGGAGGACCCAGCACAGGGTGAGCAGCGCGATCCCCGCCAGTGCGCCGAGCTCGAGCAGGTTGAGCAGCCACGTCGCGGCATCGCCGTGCCAGGCCGCCGGAGCGTCCGTACCGCCTTCCACGACCTGCAGGTCGGTGCTCGCGGCCGTTGCGGAGAACGCCGCCCGTGCGCTGACGACGCGGGACGCGAGATCAAGAGGCAGCAGGTCGTCGACCCGCACGAGCGCGCCGCACAACAGCAGTTGAGGCACCACGACGAGGGGGGCGAGAGCCGCGGCTCCGGCACCGGACCGGGTCAACGCCGACAAGAGCAGGGCGACGGCGGCCGACGTCCAGCCGGTCAGGGTGAGCGTGAGGAACAGCTCGAGCCCGGGACGGGCCAGGAGCTGCCCGGCCGGAAGGTCCCGCCCGGCCATCGCGGCGACCAGCAGCCCAGAGACCTGCACGAGCACGAGCAGCGCCAGCAGGGCTGCGCGGGCGGTCACGTAAGCGAGCGGTGACACCCCAGCGCCCAGCTCACGGTCGAGGACGCGGCGCTCGTCGACGACCTGCCGGATCGCCGCGAAGGTACCCAACCAGGTTGCTGCGAGGACGAGGACCAGGAGCACCGTGCGGATGTCGCGGTTCGGTGCGGTCATGGGGTCGAAGCCGCCGCCGTCGGGGAACAATCGGGCCAGCATGCCCAGCAGCGGGGCCTGGAGCAGGAGCAGGGCCAGACTGCCCCGATCGGCGGCCAGCAGGCGCAGGTTGCGTCCTAGCAGCGCGGGGAAGTGGTGGCGGCGCGACCCGTGTGCCGGCGATGGAGGGGCCACGGCGATCCGGCGCGTGCCGGACGCGCGGCGAGCACACTCCCATAACTGGGCCCAATTCTGGGCGTTGTTACCCATCTCGGCGAAGACGGTGCCGAGCCCGCGGGCCCGGAAGTGTCCAGGCAGACCGCCGGGCGGACCCTCGTAGGCGATTCGCCCCGCCGCCACGGCGAGCACATGGTCGGCGACGTCGACGGCAGCGGGGCTGTGGGTGACCACGACGACCGTGGTCCCAGCATCCGTCAGCTCCTTGAGGTCGCGCATGTAGGAGCGCTCCAGGTGCGGGTCCAGCCCCGATGTGGGCTCGTCCAGCACGAGAAGGTGGGGCCGGGTGAGGAGGGCGGCGGCCGCGTTGGCGCGCTTGCGCTGCCCCCCGGACAGCCGGTCGATCCGCAGGCCACCGCGCTCAGTCAGGTGCAGCTGCTCCAGCACCCGCTCGACCGCCGCGTGCCGGTCCCGTCGACCGGTCGACGCGGGGAGGAGCAGGCGGGCGCTGGTCCGCAGGCTGGCGCGTAGGGGCAGCGAAGTGTGCAGGACGTCCTCCTGCGGGACCACGCCCACGAGCGAGGCGAGGAGGTCGGTGCCGAGGTCCGCCAGGTCCGCGCCGCCGAGGAGCACCCGGCCACGGCTGAGCGGGACGGCCCCGGTCAGCGCCGCGAGCAGTGTCGACTTCCCGGCGCCGCTGGGGCCGATGATCACGGAGAGCTTGCCCGGAGGCAGCGTTGCGCCGACCCCGTGCAGCAGCTCGACACCGCCACGCCGGACGACGACGTCCTCCATCACCACGCCGGCCCCGCCCGTGCTGACGATGCCGACCGGCGGGCGCCGCGACCGCGGGGTGACCAGATTCACGCCTACCCCGCAGTCGGGGTGGGCGAGGCGGATACTGGTGTCGCCCTGCACCAACCTCTGCCGAATCCGCTCGCCTCCGTGGAAGGTGCCGTTCCGGCTGCCGAGGTCGGTCACCCGCCAGGTACCGCCCGCAACCGGTTCGACCCGGAAGTGGTGACTCGAGACGCGCGGGTCCGCTACCCGGACGTCACAGTCGGCCGCGCGCCCGATGACCCATGGCCGGTCCGACAGCTCGATCACGTGGGGCGGTGCGGCCTCGCCCGTGATCCGCAGCTCCATCCCCCGCCTGCTGGGCCGTCCTCGACAGGGGACAGGTGCCAAGTCCAGTTCCATGGCACGGACTGTCGCCGCGGGAGGGCCGCGAGTCCCGGGCACCCCTGCCCGCCCGCCAGAGTCGGGTCCTGTCCGCCGGACGACCGGTGGCCCCGGCACTCAGCCGGCGGTGTCCAAGACGGCCACCATCCCGGCCCGCTCAGGGGCCGCGTCGTCCGGCGGCTCGGACACGGTGACGAAGGCCTGACTGCCATCGGCGCGCAGCACGATGCTCGTCGGCTGGTTGCCGACCGGGACGCGGACGACCTGCAGGGTCTGGGTGTCCACCACGGAGAGGCTGTCGTCATCGAGGTTCACCGTGTACAGGTGGCGGCCGTCCGGCGCGAAGGCCACGTCCTGCGGGTTGTTGCCGACGCCGACCTTCTGCGGGTTCGACGGGTCGGCGAGGGGATACAGCCAGACGTCGTGGCTCCGGAAGTTGACGACCGCCAGTTGCTGGCCGTCGGGGGAGAGGGCGAGGCGGTGAGGTGCGGTTCCCGCACCGATACGGTCACCGACCTGCCGGACGTCCCGGAGGTCGCGGAGGTCCCATGCGGTGACCGCGTTCGATTCGTGGTTCGCGACGTAGCCCGTCTCCCCGTCGGCGCTGATGGCGATCGAGTGCGGGTTCTCCGGCACCGAGAACCGGGTGATCGGGAGGCCGTCGGCGTTGAAGACCTCGACCTGGCCCATATCGTGCAGCGGCACGTACACCAGTGCCCCGTCCGGGCTCACCGTGGGCTTGAGTGGATACCGGTCAACGGGCGTCGACTCGCGGACGGTGCGACCCGCGAGGTCCACGACGAGGAAGTACAGGTCGGTGGACTGTTCCTGGGACGTGGTCACGTAGGCCGTGCTGTCGTCCTCGGGGGACAGCGTCACGTACTGCGGTGGGCCTTGCGGAATCGGGATGGAGTCGACGACGGCCTGCTGGCCGAGGTCGATGACCTGCAGCAGCCCGGCATCCGCATCGGCGACGTAGGCCCGGGTGCCGTCTGGGGACAGTGCGATGTCGTGCGGATTGTCCAGCCGCTCGGTGATCTGACCGGCTGGCACCGGCGACCGCACGCTGGGCAGGGGGGCGGCGGAGCTGGACGAGGACGCAGACGAGCTGCGTGACGGCGGTGCACCCGGCCCGCCGGCGACGGCGTCGTCCTCCCGGTCGGGCAGGTACACGAGGGCCAGGACGATCGCGGCGACGAGCGCCAGCACGCCCGCCGCAGTTAGTGCGGTCCGGCGCACGGTGCGCGCGGGCGCCGCGTGGGACCTGTCAGGGCCCCCGTCGGCGGGCACGGGCACGGGTGGCCGGTCCCGGCGGGGTGCCGTCGTCGAGAGGCCGTTCACCGTCGCCTCGTCGTCGCGCCGGACGACGGTGGCCGGCGCCGGCCTGTGTCCCTGCAGCGCCTCCGTCGCGGCGGCGACCAACTCTCCGGCGGTCGGGAAGCGGTCGGCCGGGTCCTTGGCCATCCCGCGCGCCACCACGTCGTCCAGCTGGGCTGGGATCCCCGGCACGAATCGGCTCAGCTGAGGCGGGTCCAGGCTGATGTGCGCATAGAGGAGGGCCGGTAGTTCCTCGCCGCGGAACGGTGGCGCACCCGTCAGGCACTCGACCAGCACGCAGGTGAGTGAGTAGAGGTCGGTCCGGGCGTCGAGATCCTGCCCGAGGAACCGCTCGGGAGCCATGTACTGCAGGGTGCCGATGGCCACGCCGGTCCCGGTGAGTGCCGTGTTGCTCGTCCCGGACGCGCGGGCGATGCCGAAGTCGACGACGTACAGGAAGTCCTGCGGCGTCACCACCATGTTCGAGGGTTTCACGTCGCGATGGACAAGCCCTTCGGCGTGGGCGGCGTCGAGGGCCGCCGCGGCCTGCGCGACGAGCGAGACGGCCCGGCCGGGGGGGAGGGGTCCGCTGCGGCTGAGGAGCCGGTGCAGGTCGCTGCCCTGGACCAGCCGCATCTCGATGTACGGGCGACCCTCGATCACCCCGTAGGAGTGCACGGGGATGACGTGCGGCTCGCTGAGCTGCGCGGTGATCCGGGCCTCCCGCTCGAACCGGACCATGAACTCCCGGTCGGCGCTCAGACTCTCCGGCAGCAGCTTGACCGCGACCCGGCGGTCGTGATGTCGGGAGTCCCGGGCCAGGTAGACTTCGCCCATCGAACCGGACCCGAGCAACTGTTCCAGCTCGTACGGCCCCAGTCGTCGTGGCGTCATCGCACCCCCGCCGCGACCGTGGGCAGCCCTGCGCCCGTCCCTGTGCCCGTGCAGCCCGGGAAGTCACGGCTGCCCGTCCCGGGCAGACGTTAACCGGTGGGCCGCCCGACTGCAGTGCAGCGGCCCTGTGCGGCCGGGCTTTCGAGGCGCTGTCGTACCCGTGCCGTCACCAGCATCGATGCGGACACCGAGCTGCGGTGACATGGCGTCCCTGCTGGCCGTCACTGGGCCCATCCATGTCGCCAACATCGCGCGGTCGGACGGCGCGGAGTTCCAGGCACCCCTGTCCGGGGCGGGGTTGCGTCGGCCCGGGTGGTGCAGAGCAGAGGACGTTCGGTCGTGGAGCGACGTCAACGGGTCGGCGCCGGGTCGACGGTGCGCGAGGATGAGGAGGTCAGCGAAGCGGCGGTCAGGGGTGGCATGGGGTCGAGGAGGGACCTGCCGGCGTCCATCGCCGGCTATCAGGTGCTCGCGGAGCTCGGCGCTGGCGGCATGGGCACCGTCTACCTGGTCCGGCACCCGCGGATTGGTCGGCTCGAGGCGCTCAAGGTCATCTCTCCAGCGCTCGCGGCAGACCCGGAGTTCCGCAAGCGCTTCCTCCGGGAGGCCGAACTCGCCGCGTCGGTCGAGGCGCGAGGGGTGGTCCCCGTGTACGACCGCAACGAAAGCGACGGCCGGCTGTACTTGACCATGCGGTACGTGGACGGCGTCGACCTCGGCCACCTGCTACTGACGTCGCCGCGCCCCTCCGTCGAGGACGCGCTGACCGGGTTGGCTCAGGTCGCCGGCGCGCTCGACGCCGTCCACCGCGGGGGACTGGTGCACCGCGACGTCAAGCCGTCCAACGTGCTCCTCGCCGGGGGGCGGTTCGAGGCCGCCCCAGGTGCCGAGGTGCAGTGGTTCCTCACCGACTTCGGCATCGCCCGCCGGCTGGACCAGACGACGGACCTCACCGGCCGGGCTTTCCTGGGAACCGTCCCCTACACCGCGCCGGAACGCTTCTCTGGAGCTCCGGCGACCCCGGCCAGCGACGTCTACTCGTTCAGCTGTCTCGCCTACGAGGTGCTGATCGGGCACCCGCCGTTCGGCCGTACCGCCGGGCAGGTGCTCAGTGCCCACGCCGGGAGGCGGGCTCCAGAGGACGACGCCGCTCTCGCTCCCGGGCTGCGAGCTGCGCTGCAAGCCGGTCTCGCCAGCCGGCCCGAGGACCGCCCCGGGACGGCGACGGAGTTGGTCGCGGCGATGCAGCGGTCGGATGCAGCTGGGGGATGGGCAACCGCGACCCCGGGTCCGGCACCCGTTTCGGAACCCGCGGAGGACGCCGCGACCCTGGCCACGACCGGATGCGGCACGTTGCCGGTGGCAGGCCCGCCGCCTCCCCGGGGACGGCCCAGGCTGTGGCGTCGGGTGGCGCGCGCCTTCAACCCCACCCTGTGACCGTCGCTCGCTGACTTGAGTCCCCAGGCCGATCGTCGTCATGGCTCGCAAGACCGGATGAACCACTGCGCGACCGACTGCTGCTGACGCCGTGGCTGGGGCAGATCGCCCACAACTGAATACACCGCCAGCGGACCCGTCCCCTCAGGCACTGGTGGAAGCGCTAGTGCCACCAACCGAGTAGTGCCAGTGCCCGTTGCCGACGCAGGTCGCGCTGTAGGGCTCTGGGTTGAGCTTCAATGCCTCGAGCCGCCCCGAGCGCGACGGTCCGTCGAGGTAGACGGTCCCATCGCTCCGCTGCCGAGCTCGTGGAGAGGTGCTTGCCAGCGACCACGCGCAGCGCCTCCGACGTCACTCTTGCATTCCCAATTCGCTGCGGGACCGCAGAGGGATCAACACGTCGGGGACAGCTGCGCCGAGAAGGTCGGGTTTCAGACCGCCCGGCGGTCGAACTCATCGAGTTCGTCGTCGGTGACGTTGTCGGACAGCCGCGCCCATTGTGCCAGTTGCGGCAGAAAGGACTGCTTTCCGCCCGCGGGGCGGTCGGCGGACTCGCCTTGGATGTCGGCTACGCCATGCTCGTGCGCCAACACGTAGCGGAGGTCGTCGAGAGCATTGCGGATCCGTTTGGCGCTGACCGCGACTCCTCGCTCGCGCAAGATCTGCTCCATCTCCGCGTAGGTGGGCGTGCTGGTCCGACCGTTCCAGCCGAGGCTCGGGGGTAGGCAGAGTGCGCACAGCAGCTCCCGCTGTCGCTCGCTGAGCTCCGGAATCCGGCGGTACCCGACCGTGGCATCGACGGTCGCCGCGGCCGCCGGGCGCCGAGGCGACGCCGAGAGACCCGTCGTGTCCACCCGGATGGTATGCCGTCGGCCGCCCTCACCACGGACCACGATGGTCACGAGGTCGTGCGGCATCGTCCCCATGAGCATCAGCGGCGGGATCTCGAATCCCGGACCGGGGAAGGTCTCAACGAGGAGCGTTCGCTTGTCGGAGAGGTTGTGGATGAGGACGCCGTCGGGTCGGCACTCAAGCCGTCCCACAGAGCGGGGAACGCGCAGGTCCTCTGGGACATGGCCGATCCGCAGGTCGCTGCTCGCTGCGCGGCCGAACGTGAGCGAGCTGCCCGGCACGAGGACGTGTCGACCCGTAGAAGAGGAGACGATTGCCTGGGGTGCAGGCGGCGCAACTGCAGACATGCGGGTCCCGTCGAAGAGAGTGGCGCGTCGGCTGAAATCTTGCACGAACCTCGATCGAGCAAGCGGGTAGCTGACCAGAGGACCGCACGTCTCGGCGGCGGAGCCACCCGGCTGTTCAAGGTGGAAAAGGCCCGCCACGTCGACCTCGGTCCTGACCATCAGTCGAAGCGTGGAGGGGCAGGGGTGCCCGTGTCCTGAAACGCCATGCGCACGACGCTGCCGTCATGAATTGGAGAATTGCGGTGGCGACCCATCGGAGGCTCGTGCCGATTGCAGCGGTGACTGTCCTGGCCGTCATCGGCCAGCAAGCGGTTGCGCAGGCAGCCCCAGCAACGGGGGAGCCCGGGTGGGGCCTCTGCACGATCGACGGAACCAGCAGGGCGGACATCATCTTCGGTACACCGGGCGACGACGTCATATGCCTTGGTGGCGGCGACGACCTCGTCCATGGCGAGGGCGGTCGGGACCGCATCTTCGGCGGTGCCGGTGACGACATCGTGCACGGCTCGGACCCGGTTTCGGACAGCGGCCCGTTGAGCGGCGACATTATCGACGGCGGACTGGGCGACGATGTGTTGTACGGGTACGGCGGCGACGACCACGTCTCCGGTGGCGCCGGTGCCGACCTGATCCGGGGTGGGGATGGTGACGACAACCTGCACGGCCGGCGCGTGGGGGCCCTGCCGGCGTCCGGAGGAGAGCGTGACGGCGACGATGAGATTCACGGGGGCGCCGGTAATGACTTCATCGACGGGGATGAGGGGGATGACTTCCTCTACGGCGGGACGAGCACGTCGGTCAACTCGGTACATGGCGGCACGGGTGACGACGTCCTGATCGGCGAGCCGGGGTCTTTCAGTGATGACTTTTGGGGCGACGACGGCGACGACGTGGTCCTGCCCAATCCCCTCAGGGCGTCCCCGCTCGGCAACGGGGCACGCGGCGGGGAAGGCTTCGACGTGATCTCTACCTTCAACTTCATGCGGGACTTCTACGACCCGGATCCCGACATCGAGGTGCCGGTGCTCGAGAGTTGCAGCGTGCAGGTCGATCCGCAGACGCCGGAGGGTGAGCTGCCTCTCGCCGCTCAGTGCCGGCTCCCCTGGCCGAACCTGCCGCCCGGACTGGCGAACTCGTTCGGCGTCACGATGACCGTGGCAGCCGATGGCAGCGTCACCGTGGGGGGTGACCTCAGGGGCGGACTGGCCACCCTCACGGTCGAGGACTGGCGGCAATTGCAAGAAGGCAACGTCGGTGCACTCAGCGGCGATGTGGTCCTGTTCGATCCTGTCCTCAGCACGGCCCCGGTGGACCTCCTACGGGCAGACTTCACCTATTGAGACGGTGGAGCGCGGAACCACTGCTTTCGCCCCGACGCGTCTGTCCCGCTGTGGCTCTTCAGGGTCGTGAGACGCATTCCTGGTCCTGAGAGCCATAGCTGGGTCGGAAACCGCCGAGGACCCGGCAGCGGCATGCTGTCTTGCTGGCGAGCCGCCTTGACCTGCACTACCTCCAGCGAGCCGGCCGGTTCAGCCTGGCCCACGTTCCAACGCTGGTGGTCCGTCACGGAGGACCCGAACTGGAACATCCGCTCGGCCGCGATCACGGGCCCTGTTGTGGCGTGCTGCGACTCGGCAGGGTTGGCCGCGCGCTTGGACCGTGGGATCGGTTGATCATGGCGACGGCGATGGGGCTTGCTGCACCGATGGACACGATGGACTGCAGCTCACCGCGTGACCAGTAGTGGTCACGGCGAGGGGTGGACGAGGGTCTCCACCTGGCCGTAGGGGGATCTGGCGTGACCAATCCATGACCAATGCAGAGGAAAACAGGGGTCCTGGAAGGCTTCAACGGGCCCTCCGGAGTCCCCTCCAGAGCTTCTCCAGAAGGCCTGACGGGCGCCCTGCCCTGCGGCTATGTGTGGAGCGGGTGACGGGAATCGAACCCGCATGGCCAGCTTGGAAGGCTGGGGCTCTGCCATTGAGCTACACCCGCGAGGTGCCGCACCAGCGTAGCGGGCCGGGCCGATAGCGTCCGGGCGTGACCGAGCCCACAGAGCTGGACGCCACCGCGCAGGCCGACCTCGTGCGCCGGGGCGAGGTGAGCCCCGCCGAGCTCGTCGACGCCGCGATCGCCCGGATCGAGGCGACGAACGCGCAGTTCGCCGCCGTCATCCGGGAGCGGTTCGACGCCGCCCGCGCCGAGGCCGCCGGCACGCTGCCCGACGGACCGTTCCGCGGCGTGCCGCTGCTGCTCAAGGACATGGGGGCGCACATGGCGGGGGAGGAGACCTGCTACGGCCTGGCCCCGCTGCGCGACGCGCAGATCCGTTGGCGGCGCGACAGCCACCTGGCCGAGGCCTTCCGCGCCGCCGGGTTCGTCGTCCTCGGACGCACCAACGTCCCCGAACTCGGGACGACGGTCACCACCGAGCCCGCCGCCAACGCCCCCGCCCGCAACCCGTGGGACCCCACCCGCTCCACCGGCGGCTCCAGCGGCGGGTCGGCCGCGGCCGTCGCGGCGGGGTACGTGCCGGTCGCGCACGCCAGCGACGGCGGCGGCTCCATCCGCGTCCCGGCGAGCGAGTGCGGGCTGGTCGGGCTCAAGCCCAGCCGCGCGCGGGTCAGCCAGGGCCCCGACGTCGGCGAGGGCTGGGCCGGCGCCACCATCGACGGCGTCGTCACCCGCAGCGTCCGCGACACCGCCGCCGTCCTCGACGCGATCGCCGGCCCGATGCCCGGCGACCCCTACGCCGCGCCGCCGCTGCCGCGCCCGCTGGTCGAGGAGGTCGGCGCCCCGGTCGGCCGGCTGCGCGTCGGCCTGGTCGACGCCCCGCCGCACGAGCGCTGGCTCGACAGCCCCGAGTGCCGGGCCGCCGTCGCCCGCGCCGGCCGGCTGCTGGAGGACCTCGGCTGCGACGTCGAGCCCGCCGCGCCCGCCGCCTTCTTCGACGACGGCTTCTCCCGGCACTTCAACGCCACCATCGCCGCCGACACCGCCCGCATGCTCACCGACCTCGAGCGGGTCCTCGGCCGGGAGATCACCGACGACGAGCTCGAGCCGCGCAACGCCCACTACCGGGCCGCCGGCCACCGGATGACCTCGGCCGAGTACCTCGGCGCCCGCGCCTGGCTGGGCTCCTGGTGCCGCCGGATGGCCCGCTTCTGGACGCCGGCCGCGGACGGCGGGCAGGGCTTCGACCTGCTGGTCACCCCGACCGTGGGCGCGCCCCCGCCGGAGCTCGGCTGGTTCACCGCCGCAGGCCCGCGCGAGGAGGGCCGCCGCATCGGGGCGTTCATCCCGTACACCGCCCAGGCCAACGTCACCGGCCAGCCGGCGGTCAGCCTGCCGCTGCACACCACCGACGCCGGGCTGCCGGTCGGCGTGCAGCTGGTCGCGGGCGCCGGGCGGGAGGACCTGCTCGTGCGGGTCGCCGCCGCGCTGGAGGAGGCCGCCCCGTGGGCGGCACGCCGCCCGCCGGTGCCCGCCTAGACTCGCAGCCGCCACGGGGTGTGGCGCAGCTTGGTAGCGCACCCGCTTTGGGAGCGGGGGGCCGTGGGTTCGAATCCCGCCACCCCGACCCCGCCCCCGGCGTCTCTAGACTCGGGGGTCGACCCGGCGCCGGTCCCGGCGTCCCCCTTCCGTCGTACCGAGGAGCACTGCCGCTGTGAAGAGCACCATCGAGGAACTGGGCCCCACGCGGGTCCGGATGGCGATCGAGGTGCCGTGGGGAGACCTGGACCACGCCTTCGGTGAGGTCTACAAGGAGCTCAAGCGGCAGGTGCGCGTCCCCGGGTTCCGCCCGGGCAAGGTGCCCAACCGCATCCTCGACCAGCGCATCGGTCGTCCGGTCGTCCTCGAGCAGGTCGTCCAGCACGCCATCCCGGAGGTCTACTCCGAGGTCGTCCGCGACAACCAGGTCCGCGTCATCGGCCAGCCCGACATCGAGGTGACCCGCCTCGACGACAACGACACCCTGGCGTTCACCGCCGAGGTCGACGTCGCGCCGAAGATCGAGCTGCCAGCCCTCGACGACCTGAACGTCACCGTCGACGACGTCGAGGTCACCGACGAGGAGATCGACCAGCAGGTCTCGGTCATGCGCGAGCGCTTCGCCATGCTGACCGGCGTCGAGCGCGCCGCCCAGGACGGCGACTACGTCTCCATCGACCTCGAGGCCCGCGTCGGTGACGAGGTGCTCGAGGACGGCACCACCAGCGGCATGTCCTACGAGGTCGGCTCCGGCTCGCTCATGGAGGGCCTCGACGACGCCGTCCGCGGGCTGTCCGCCGACGAGTCGGCCACCTTCGAGACCCCGCTGCAGCAGGGCCCGCACGCCGGCGAGCAGGCGCAGGTCACCGTCACCGTCCGCTCGGTGAAGGCCAAGGAGCTGCCCGAGCTCGACGACGAGTTCGCCTCCACCGCCAGCGAGTTCGACACCCTCGAGGAGCTGCGCGACGACGTCCGCACCCGGCTGTCGCGGGTGAAGGTCATGCAGCAGGGCGCGCAGGCCCGCGACAAGCTGGTCGAGCACCTGCTCGAGGTCACCGAGGTCCCGATCCCCGAGGGCCTGGTCGACCGCGAGCTCGAGTTCCGCAACAACGCGCTGACCACCGAGCTCAACGGCGCCGGCATGGACTGGGACACCTTCCTGTCCATGTCGGGCAGCGAGAGCCGCGAGGCCTACGACGCCGAGCAGCGGAAGAACATCGAGGAGGCGGTCCGCACCCAGTTCGTCCTCGACGCGATCGCCGACGCGCGTGAGATCACCGTCGACAACGACGACCTGTCGGCGCAGATCATGGCGCAGGCCTCGCGCAACCGGATGAGCCCGGAGCAGTACGCCCAGCAGCTGCAGCAGAGCGGCAACATCGCCGAGTTCGTCGCCGACGTGCGCCGCACCAAGGCGCTGGCCCAGCTGCTCGAGCAGACGACGATCACCGACGCCTCGGGCAACGTCGTCGACCTGGAGGCCGCCCGCCCGCAGACGGTGCGCGCCGCCGAGGCCGCCCCCGCGGCTGACGACACCGCCGCCGACGACACCGCCGCCGAGGAGGCTCCCGACGCCGAGGTCGCCGACGCGGCCGCCGTCGAGGCGACCGAGGGTGCCACCGAGGACAGCGGGGACGTCGCCAAGGGCTGACGGAGGACCCCGTCCTCCCCACCCCGAGCGAGCTCGGGGTGAGCCTCGGCACGGGGCCACCCGGATGCCCACCACGGACGCCGTCCTGCCCCGCGCACGCGGGGGAGGGCGGCGTCCGTCGTCTTCCCGGGGGCGCGCTGCGCCGTCGGCGAACAGGCCCCCGCGCCGGGACTCCGGGCCCAGGGGTGCGCGTTAGGGTCGACGTGACTCGGGGCGGACGCCGGGGGTACGGCCCGCCAGGGCCGCCGGCCCCGCCTCCCGCCCACCGAGACCGACTCGATCCACCGCCAACGGAGGTCACACCACCCGTGAGCACCGACCCGAACCCGGCGTACAGCCCGCTGATGCGGGGTGCCGCCGGGGGGATGAACCTCAACGACTCGGTCTACGAGCGCCTGCTGCGCGAGCGCATCATCTTCCTGGGCACCCAGGTCGACGACGTCATCGCCAACCAGCTGGCCGCGCAGATGCTGCTGCTGTCCGCCGAGGACCCCAAGCAGGACATCCACCTGTACATCAACTCGCCGGGCGGCTCGGTCAGCGCCGGCATGGCCATCTACGACACGATGCAGTTCATCGACTGCGACGTCGCCACCTACGGCATGGGCCTGGCCGCCTCGATGGGCCAGTTCCTGCTGACCGCGGGCACCAAGGGCAAGCGCTACGCCCTGCCGCACGCGCGGATCATGATGCACCAGCCCTCCGCGGGCGTCGGCGGCACCGCCGCGGACATCGCCATCCAGGCCGACCTGTTCCGCCGCACCAAGCGCGAGCTCAACGAGCTGCAGGCGTTCCACACCGGCCAGTCCATCGAGCAGATCGAGCGGGACTCCGACCGCGACCGCTGGTTCACCGCGCAGGAGGCCCTCGAGTACGGCTTCGTCGACCACGTCGTCAGCCGCGCCGCGATGACCGACAGCGCCAACCCGGTCTCCGACAACTGAGCAGCGAGGACTGACAGACGATGAGCGACTTCCAGCTGCCCTCCAGCCGGTACGTGCTGCCCTCCTTCGTGGAGCGGACCAGCTACGGCATGAAGGAGAGCAACCCGTACAACAAGCTCTTCGAGGAGCGGATCATCTTCCTCGGGGTGCAGATCGACGACGCGTCGGCCAACGACGTGATGGCCCAGCTGATCACGCTGGAGTCGGCCGACCCCGACCGCGACATCACGATCTACATCAACTCGCCCGGTGGCTCGTTCACGTCGCTGATGGCCATCTACGACACGATGATGTTCGTCCGCCCGGACATCCAGACCGTGTGCATGGGCCAGGCCGCCTCGGCCGCCGCCGTCCTGCTCGCGGCCGGCACCCCGGGCAAGCGGCTGGCGCTGCCGTACTCGCGCGTGCTGATCCACCAGCCCTCCGGCGAGGCCGGCGGCCAGGTCTCGGACCTCGAGATCCACGCCGCCGAGATCGCGCGGGTGCGGGCCCAGATGGAGGAGATCCTGGCCCGCCACACCGGCCGCTCGGTGGAGCAGGTCCGCGCCGACATCGACCGCGACAAGATCCTGACGGCCCCCGAGGCCAAGGAGTACGGGATCGTCGACCAGGTCATCCAGAGCCGCAAGCTCAACGCGCTGCCGGTCTGATCGCCGTGATCGCCCGATCGGTACGGGTCGAGTCATCGCGTGTCGCGCACTCGACCCGTACCGTTCGAGGTGCAGTGCCGGGAGTGACGCGCGAGTCGGACGCCCCCGGCGCACCGGGGCGTCGAACCCCCGCGGCGTCGGCGGCGGCAGGTACCGTCGGCGAGCGTCCGATCCCCGGCCGGCAGCGCCGGGAGGTCACTCTCGCGGCACCCGCTCCCGCGGGGCCGAGCACGGGCAGCAAGCGACACACGATCCGCAGGTCCGCATCCCCGGGACCTGCAAACCCCCTGAGGTGGAGGTCAGCAGGTGGCACGAATCGGTGAGAGCGGTGACCTGCTCAAGTGCTCGTTCTGCGGAAAGAGCCAGAAGCAGGTCAAGAAGCTCATCGCGGGCCCCGGCGTCTACATCTGCGACGAGTGCATCGACCTCTGCAACGAGATCATCGAGGAGGAGCTCTCGGAGTCGTCGGACCTGAAGTTCGACGAGCTGCCGAAGCCCCGCGAGATCCACGACTTCCTCGAGCAGTACGTCATCGGCCAGGAGAAGGCCAAGCGCACCCTCGCCGTCGCCGTCTACAACCACTACAAGCGGGTGCAGGCCGGTGGTGAGCGCTCCCGGGACGACTCGGTCGAGCTCGCCAAGTCCAACATCCTGCTGATGGGCCCGACCGGGTGCGGCAAGACGCACCTGGCGCAGACGCTGGCCCGGATGCTCAACGTCCCGTTCGCGATCGCCGACGCCACGGCGCTGACCGAGGCCGGCTACGTCGGCGAGGACGTCGAGAACATCCTGCTCAAGCTGATCCAGGCCGCGGACTACGACGTCAAGCGCGCCGAGACCGGGATCATCTACATCGACGAGGTCGACAAGATCGCCCGCAAGAGCGAGAACCCGTCGATCACCCGCGACGTCTCCGGCGAGGGCGTGCAGCAGGCGCTGCTGAAGATCCTCGAGGGCACGACGGCGTCGGTGCCCCCGCAGGGCGGCCGCAAGCACCCGCACCAGGAGTTCATCCAGATCGACACGACGAACGTGCTGTTCATCGTGGGCGGTGCCTTCGCCGGCCTGGAGAAGGTCATCGAGCAGCGGGTCGGCAAGCAGGGCATCGGCTTCGGCGCGGAGATCCGCGGCAAGAAGGAGATCGAGGAGGCCAACGCCTTCGCCGAGGTCATGCCCGAGGACCTGCTGAAGTTCGGCATGATCCCCGAGTTCATCGGCCGGCTCCCGGTGATCACCAGCGTGCAGGCCCTCGACCGGGATGCGCTGATCCAGATCCTCACCGAGCCGAAGAACGCGCTGGTGCGCCAGTACCGGCGGCTGTTCGAGCTCGACGGCGTGGAGCTGGAGTTCACCGACGACGCCCTCGAGGCGATCGCCGACCAGGCCATCCTCCGCGGCACCGGCGCCCGCGGGCTCCGGGCGATCATGGAGGAGGTGCTGCAGTCGGTGATGTACGAGGTGCCCAGCCGCGAGGACGTCGCCTCCGTGGTGATCACCAAGGAGGTCGTGCTGGAGCACGTCAACCCGACGATCGTGCCGCGCAAGCCCACCCGCGAGCGCCGCGAGAAGAGCGCGTAACGCTGCGCTGACACCGCCGACGAGCCCGTCCCCGACCTCCGGGGGCGGGCTCGTCCGCGTCGGTGGGCCCGAGCGTGTGCGCCGACGCCGCCTTCCGGGGCCCGGAACGCGGCCCCGGCGCACACACTCGCCAGGCCGCCGTCCACAGATCCGCCGACGGCGGATCAAGACGGTCCCCGGTCGGTCACCGTCGCCGGGTGACCCACGACCTCGCCGCGCTCGTCGGCCCGGACGGCTGGACGACCTGGGAGGCGCTGACCGCCCGGGTCGACCGCGGGACCGTCGCCCGCTTCGTGGCCGACGGGCGGCTCGCGCGGCTGCAGCCCGGTGTCTACGCCCTGCCCGCAGTGGCCAGCGAGTGGCGGCTCCGGGTGGAGGCCGCCGTCCGCAGCTGCCGCGGGGTGGTCAGCCACCGGTCCGCGCTGGCGCTGTGGGAGCTCGGCCCGCCCGGCGGCCCCGTGCACCTCACCGTGGGCCACACCCGCAGCGGGCGGGGGACGCCGGGCGTCGTCCTGCACCGCACCCGGGCCCTCGACGACAGCGTCCGCCGGGTCGAGGGGCTGCCGGTGTCCTGTCCCGAGCGGGCCGTCGTCGACGCGTGGGGGAGTCCGGCCGGCCTCTCCCGGGCGGACGTCCGCGCCGCGGCGATCGACGCCGTCCGCCGCCGGCTGTGCGGGCCGCGGGAACTGCTGGCCGAGACCGGGCGCCGTCCGTGCCTGCCCGGCCGGGCCGCGCTGGTCGACCTCGTGCGCCTGCTGGCCGAGGGCTGCCGCAGCGAGCTGGAGATCTGGGGATGCCTCGCCGTGCTGCGCGGCCCCGGCATGCCGCCGTTCACCCAGCAGCGGCGGATCGAGGTGGCGGGGGAGGTGTTCGTCCTCGACGCGGCCTACGAGGAGGTGCGGCTGGCCGTCGAGATGGACGGCGCCGCCTGGCACGGCTCCCGGGCCCAGCGCGAGCGGGACATCCGGCGGGACGCGCTGCTCGCCACCGTGGGCTGGCAGACGCTGCGGTTCGGCTTCCGGCGGCTCACGACCGAGCCGGTGGCCTGCCGCCGGGAGATCCGCGCGGTCCACGAGGCGCGCCGGCGGCTGTTCGGCGCCGATCGTGTGCGCTGACGCCGCGTCCCGGGTGGCCGGATGCGGCGTCAGCGCACACGCTCACCCCTCCGCGGGGGCGGCGAGGACGACGTCGACGGTCAGCGGGCCCTCGCCGGCGACGACGGTCAGCGAGGCGATCCGCCCGGCCGACACCAGGTCGTCCCGCGCGGCCTCCACCTGCGGCACCTGCGCCTCCGGCGCGGTCACCGTCGCGGACTCGACGTCGGCCCGCATCGACTGCTTGGCCTCCGACTTGGCCTTGCGCACCGCGGCCAGCGCCTCGGCGGCCACCTCGACGACCGCCGGGTCGCCGCCGCCGGGCAGCTCGTCGGCGGCCGGCCACGCCGCCCGGTGCACCGAGCCGGCCTGCCACCAGGACCAGACCTCCTCGGTGACGAACGGCAGCACCGGCGCGAACAGCCGCAGCTGCACCGACAGCGCGAGGGCCAGCGTGGCCTGGGCGGAGCGGGCGGCGTCGTCCGAGCCGTAGGCGCGGGACTTCACCAGCTCCACGTAGTCGTCGCAGAACGACCAGAAGAACGCCTCGGACACCTCCAGCGCCCGGGTGTAGTTGTAGGCCTCCATCGCCGCGGTCGCCTCGTCGACGACGTCGACCAGCCGGCGCAGCAGCCCGAGGTCGATCGGCTCGGTGACCTGCCCGGCGGAGAGGTCGGCGGTCACGCCGAGGCCCAGCACGAACTTGCCGACGTTGAGGATCTTCATGGCCAGCCGGCGGCCGACCTTCATCTGCGCCTCGTCGAACGGCGAGTCCGCGCCCGGCCGGGCGCCGGCGGCGCGCCAGCGGACGGCGTCGGTGCCGTAGCGCTCGAGCACGTCGATCGGCGTGACGACGTTGCCCTTCGACTTGGACATCTTCTTGCGGTCGGGGTCGACGACGAACCCGGAGATGGTGGCGTGCGTCCACGGCACCGCGCCGAACTCGAAGTGCGAGCGGACGACGGTGGAGAACAGCCAGGTGCGGATGATGTCGTGCGCCTGGGGCCGCTGGTCCATCGGGAAGACGTGCGCGAACAGCTCCGGGTCGGTGTCCCAGCCCGAGGCCACCTGCGGCGACAGCGACGACGTCGCCCAGGTGTCCATGACGTCGGGGTCGGCCATGAACCCGCCGGGGACGCCGCGCTGCGACTCGTCGAAGCCCGGCGGCACGTCCGAGGAGGGGTCGACCGGCAGCGACGCCTCGTCGGCCAGGATCGGCTCGTCGTAGACGGGGTCGCCGGAGGCGTCGAGCCGGTACCAGACCGGGAACGGGACGCCGAAGAACCGCTGCCGGCTGATCAGCCAGTCGCCGTTGAGGCCCTCGACCCAGTTCTCGTAGCGGTGCCGCATGTGCTCGGGCACCCACTGGATCTCCCGCCCGCGGGCGACGAGGGCGTCCCGGAGCGAGGCGTCCCGCCCGCCGTTGCGGATGTACCACTGCCGCGTGGTGACGATCTCCAGCGGCCGGTCGCCCTTCTCGAAGAACTTGACCGGGTGGGTGATCGCCTTCGGCTCCCCCTGCAGGTCGCCGGACTCGCGCAGCATCTCCACGATCCGCTGCTGGGCGCTGAACGGCGTCTTCCCGGCGAGCTCGGCGTAGACGCCGGCGGGGACGCCGTCCGGGGCGTCGGCGACGAAGCGGCCGTCCCAGCCGACCACCGCGCGGGTGGGCAGCTGCAGCTCGCGCCACCAGGTGACGTCGTTGAGGTCGCCGAAGGTGCAGATCATCGCGATGCCCGAGCCCTTGTCCGGCTCGGCCAGGCGGTGGGCGACCACCGGCACCTCGACGTCGAACAGCGGCGTGCGCACCGTCGTGCCGAACAGCTGCCGGTAGCGCTCGTCGTCGGGGTGGGCGACCAGCGCGACGCAGGCGGGCAGCAGCTCCGGCCGGGTGGTCTCGATGAACACCGGGCCGTCGGCGGAGTGGAACGAGATCCGGTGGTAGGCGCCGGGGCGCTCGCGGTCCTCGAGCTCGGCCTGCGCCACGGCGGTGCGGAAGCTGACGTCCCAGAGGGTCGGCGCCTCCTGGGCGTAGGCCTCACCGCGGGCCAGGTTGTGCAGGAACATCCGCTGCGCGGTGGCCCGCGAGGTCTCCGAGATGGTCCGGTAGACGTTCGACCAGTCCACCGACAGCCCGACCCGGCGCCACAGCTGCTCGTAGGCGCGCTCGTCCTCCTCCGTCAGCTGCATGCACAGCTCGACGAAGTTGCGCCGGCTGATCGGCACCTGGTCCTTGCCCGGCTTGGCCGGCGGCTCGAAGCCCGGGTCGTAGGGGAGCGAGGGGTCGCAGCGGACGCCGTAGTAGTTCTGCACCCGCCGCTCGGTCGGCAGCCCGTTGTCGTCCCAGCCCATCGGGTAGAAGACGTGCTTGCCGCGCATGCGCTGGTAGCGGGCGACGATGTCGGTGTGGGTGTAGCTGAACACGTGCCCCACGTGCAGCGACCCGCTGGCGGTCGGCGGCGGGGTGTCGATCGAGTACACCTGCTCGCGCGGCGCGGCGAGGGCGGCGGCGCGGTCGAAGGCGTAGGTGTCCTGCTCGGCCCAGCGGGCGACCCAGGTGTCCTCGAGTCCGTCGAGGCTCGGCTTCTCGGGTACCCCGGCCCCGGCTCCCGGGGTGGTGCTGACCGGGGTGAGGGGATCGGCGACCATGCCCCCATCCTAGGAAGTGCGCGACTGGCATCCTGGGGAGGATGAGCAGCAGTCCCGAGGCCGAGCTGGCCCGCGTCGAGAAGGAGCTGCTGGCCCGCTGGCCGGAGACCCGGCTGGAGCCCTCGCTGGGCCGCATCGCCGCCCTGGTGGACCTGCTGGGCAGCCCGCACCGGGCCTACCCGGTCGTGCACGTCGCCGGCACCAACGGCAAGACGACGACGTCGCGGATGGTCGACGAGCTGCTGCGCGGCTTCGGCCTGCGCGTAGGCCGGTTCACCAGCCCGCACCTGCAGTCGGTGCGCGAGCGGATCGTGCTCGACGGCGAGCCGGTGAGCGCCGAGCGGTTCGTGGAGACGTACGACGACATCGCGCCCTACGTGCAGATGGTCGACGCCGCCGGCGAGCACCCGATGAGCTTCTTCGAGGTCGTGGTCGGCATGGCGTACGCGCTGTTCGCCGAGGCGCCGGTCGACGTCGCGGTCGTCGAGGTCGGCATGGGCGGCACGTGGGACGCCACGAACGTCGTCGACGCGCGGGTCGCCGTCGTCACGCCGGTGGCGCTGGACCACGCCGAGTACCTCGGTCCCGACGTCGCCACCATCGCCGGCGAGAAGGCCGGGATCATCAAGGCCGACGCGATCGCCGTCCTCGCCCACCAGCAGCCCGGGGCGCTGGACGCGCTGGTCCGCCGCGCGGTCGAGGTCGAGGCCGTGGTGGCGCGCGAGGGCACCGAGTTCGGCGTGCTGGACCGGCGGGTCGCCGTCGGCGGGCAGCAGCTGCGGCTGCAGGGCCTGGGCGGGGAGTACGACGACGTCTACCTCCCGCTGTTCGGCGCGCACCAGGCACAGAACGCGGCCACCGCGCTGGCCGCGGTCGAGGCGTTCCTCGGCGCCGGAGCGGCCACCGGGACCGTCGACGTCGAGACGGTGCGCGCGGCCTTCGCCGCCGTCCGCTCGCCCGGCCGCCTCGAGCGGGTGCGCACCAGCCCGACGGTGCTGGTCGACGCCGCGCACAACCCCGCCGGGATGGCCGCCACCGTTGAAGCGATCCGGGAGTCCTTCGACTTCACCCGGCTGGTCGGGGTGGTCGGCGCGGTGCGCGGCAAGGACGTCGAGGGCATGCTGCGCGAGCTGGAGACCGTCTGCGCGGAGCTGGTGGTGACGCAGAACAGCTCGCCGCGGGCGGTGCCGGCCGACGAGCTCGGCGCGCTCGCCGTCGACGTGTTCGGCGCCGACCGGGTGAGCGTCTCCCCGCGGCTGCCCGAGGCGCTCACCGAGGCGATCGAGCTGGCCGAGGCCGGTCCCGACGACGCCCTCGGCGGCTCCGGCGTGCTGGTCACCGGCAGCGTGGTCACCGCCGGCGAGGCCCGCACGGTCCTGGGCGGCCGGCCGTGACGGCGCCGGACCCGGTCCGGGCCGCGAGGGCGCTGCGCGGGGCGGCCGCCGCCGTGCTGCTGCTCGAGGGCATCGCGGTGCTGTTCGTCCCGCGGGCGATCGCGCAGACCGAGGCCGGCCTCGGCGCCACC
Organism: Geodermatophilus arenarius; assembly: GCF_042654585.1. Taxonomy (NCBI): domain Bacteria; kingdom Bacillati; phylum Actinomycetota; class Actinomycetes; order Geodermatophilales; family Geodermatophilaceae; genus Geodermatophilus; species Geodermatophilus arenarius. Next base: position 311,448 of record NZ_JBHSGR010000001.1, on the reverse strand, counting down.
CGGCTGACGGTCCTGCTCGTGCTCGCCGTCGTCCTCGTGCTGGCCAGCGGCGTCCAGCGGCGGCCGCGCGGCCTGGAGATCGGCACCGCGCTGCAGGTCCCGCTGCTGCTCACCGGGCTCATCGACTCGTCGATGTGGTTCGTCGGCGGCGTGTTCCTGCTGATCTGGCTGTACCTGCTGCAGATCCGCAAGGAGCTGCTCGGCGCGCCGTTCCGCGAGCCGGCCGCTCCCTCCGGGGACGACGCGCCGCCCGCCTGAGTCAGGCCGCGTCGGCCTCGCCCGCCAGGCGGCGGCGCAGGCCGGCGACGTCGGCGCCGGCGCGGGCCAGCGCCGCGGACACCGCGGGGTCGCCGACCTCGAGCACCCCGGCGAGCAGGTGCCGGCCGTCGATGACCCGGTCGCCGCGCGCGATCGCCGCGCGCAGCGCCTCCTTGAGCGCCTCCCTGCTGCCGGAGGCGAAGCGCAGGTGCCCCCTCCGGCGGCCGGGGGACCCGCGGTCCAGCGCGCCGGGGCCGAACGCCGCCTCGGCGGCCGCCCGCACCCGGTCCAGGTCGATGCCGAGCGCGGCCAGCGCCTCCGCGTCGAGCGCACCGCCTCCGGAGGAGGGCAGGCCGGCGCGGAGGTCGGTCACGTGCACGCCCGCGGCGGCCAGCAGCGGGCCGGCCGGGCCGGGCGCGGCGGCGAGGGCGACCAGCAGGTGCACCGGGTCGACGCCGTCCGACCCGGCGGAGCAGGCCTCCTCCTGCGCCAGGACCACGACCGTGCGTGCCTCGGCGGCGAACCGTTCGAACACCTCAGGACTCCCTCCACGTCGCCCCGGACGACCGGGCGTGCTTCTTGTGCACCGCCTGCCGCGTGACGCCGAGCGCGTCGGCGACCTGCTGCCAGGACCAGCCCCGCCGGCGGGCGGCGGCGACCTGCAACCCCTCGAGCCGGTCGGCCAGCTCCCGCAGGGCGCGGACCCCGCGCAGGCCGACGGCGGGGTCGTCGCTGGTGGCGGCGGTGAGCGTCTCGTCCGCGGTCCGGCTGGTCACCGTGTCAACTGTGGTTGACACCCGCGGGGATGTCAACCCCGGTTGACGGACGGCGACCCGTAGGCTGCCGTCCCGTGACTGATCGCACCCTGGTCCTCGTCAAGCCCGACGGCGTCGCCCGCGGCCTGGTCGGAGAGGTCGTCTCGCGGCTGGAGGCCAAGGGCCTGCGCCTGGTCGCCGCCGAGCTGCGCACCCTGACCCGTGAGGTCGCCGAGGAGCACTACGGCGAACACCGCGAGAAGCCCTTCTTCGGCTCGCTCGTCGAGTTCATCACCGGCGGCCCGCTGCTCGCCCTCGTCGTCGAGGGGCCGCGCGCGGTCGAGGCGTTCCGCGCGCTGGCCGGCGCCACGGACCCGGTCAAGGCCGCCCCCGGCACCATCCGCGGCGACTTCGCCCTCGAGGTGCAGTCGAACATCGTGCACGGCTCGGACTCCGCCGAGTCCGCCGCCCGCGAGATCGGCCTGTTCTTCCCGGACCTCGCGGCGTAGTCGACCCGGCCCCCGGGGCCGGGGTCAGCATGGGGGACATGGTGGAGTCGCTGGTCCGGGCCCGGGGCCTGGTGAAGCGCTTCGGCGAGCACACCGCCGTCGACGGCATCGACGTCGACATCGCGCCCGGGGAGGCCTTCGGCTTCCTCGGGCCCAACGGCGCCGGCAAGAGCACGACCATGCGCATGGTCGGGGCGGTGTCGCCGCCGACGGCGGGGGAGCTGCGGATCCTCGGCATGGACCCCGCCGTCGACGGCCCGGCGATCCGCGCCCGCCTCGGCGTCGTCCCCCAGACCGACAACCTCGACCTCGAGCTCACCGTCGAGGAGAACCTGCTGGTCTACGGCCGGTACTTCGGGCTGCCGCGGGCCGTCGTGCGGGAGCGCACGGCGGAGCTGCTGGACTTCGTGCAGCTCAGCGACCGGGCGCGGGACCGGGTCGAGCCGCTGTCGGGCGGGATGAAGCGGCGGGTCACCATCGCCCGCGCACTGGTCAACGACCCCGACGTCGTGCTGCTCGACGAGCCCACCACCGGGCTGGACCCGCAGGCCCGGCACGTGCTCTGGGAGCGGCTGTACCGGCTCAAGCAGCGCGGGGTCACCCTCGTCCTCACCACCCACTACATGGACGAGGCCGAGCAGCTGTGCGACCGGCTGGTGGTCATGGACCGCGGGCGGATCGCCGCCGAGGGCTCCCCGGCGCAGCTGATCGCCACCTGGTCCACCCGCGAGGTGTGCGAGCTGCGCTTCCCGCTGACCGAGGGCGGCGGCGGGCCGGCCGCGCACGCCGACGCGCTGGCGCCGCTGCTCTCCCGCGGCGCCGTCGAGCGGGTCGAGGTGCTGCCCGACCGGCTGCTGCTCTACACCGCCGACGGCGACGCCGCGCTGAGCGAGGTGCTCGCGCTCGGGCTGCGTCCGCTGTCGTCGCTGGTCCGGCGCAGCTCGCTGGAGGACGTCTTCCTGCGGCTGACCGGCCGGACGCTGGTCGACTGACGTGGTCCCGTCCCCGGCCGCCCGCTCCTTCCTGGCCCAGCGGCTGACCGCGCACCGGCACTTCTGGCGCAGCAGCGCGATCGGCAGCGTGCTGGAGCCGGTGCTGTTCCTCGCCGCGATGGGCCTGACGCTCGGCACCCTCGTCGACCGCGGGCCCGGCGTCCCGGGCGGGGTGGGCTACCTGGCCTTCCTCGCCCCGGGCCTGCTGGTGGCCGCGGCGATGCAGACGGCGACGGGCGAGTCGACCTACCCGGTGCTCGGGGCGCTCAAGTGGGACCGGCTCTACGAGGCGGTGCTCGCCACCCCCGCCCGCCCGGCCGACGTCCTCACCGGCCACCTGCTCTACGTCGCCTTCCGCGTCACGACGTCGGCCGCGGCGTTCCTCGTCGTCCTCGTGCTGTTCGGCGCCGCGGAGAGCCCGCTGGTGGTGCTCGCGCTGCCGGTCGCGCTGCTCACCGGCCTGGCCTTCGCCGCGCCGGTGACGGCCATGGCCGCCCGGCTGGAGGAGGACGCCGCCTTCGCCGCGCTGCAGCGGTTCCTCATCGTGCCGATGTTCCTGTTCAGCGGGACGTTCTTCCCGGTGACGCAGCTGCCGGCGGCGCTGGAGTGGTTCGCCTACGCCACCCCGCTGTGGCACGGCGTCGCGCTGGCCCGCGACCTCGCCCTCGGGACGGCGGGGGCGGGGTCCGCGCTGCTGCACGTCGGCTACCTGGCGCTGTGGGTCGCCGCCGGCACGTGGCTGGCCGCCCGGGCGCTGCAGCGGCGGCTGGTGCGGTGACCGGCGTCCCCGCGCCGGTGCGCCCGGCGTCGCTGCTGCTGCGGATCGTGCCGCTGTACCCGCTGTCCGCGCGGCGGGCCGGGCAGCTGGTGTACCGGAACCTGCTGGTGGCCCGGCGCAGCTGGCTGGTGTTCGTCTCCGGGTTCGCCGAGCCGTTCTTCTACCTGTTCTCCATCGGCGTCGGCATCGGCGGGCTGGTCGGCGACGTCGTCACCGACACCGGCACCGCGCTGACCTACCAGGAGTTCGTCGCCCCGGCGCTGCTCGCGTCGGCCGCGATGAACGGCGCCATCTACGACGCCGTCTTCAACCTGTTCTTCAAGCTGCGCTACGCCAAGCTCTACGACGCCGTCCTCGCCACGCCGGTCTCGGCCGCCGACGCCGCGGTGGGGGAGACGGTGTGGGCGCTGCTGCGCGGGGCCGTCTACTCCGCGGCGTTCCTGCTGGTCATGCTCGCGATGGGGCTGGTCGGCTCGTGGTGGGCGCTGCTCGCCCTGCCCGCGGCGGTGCTCATCGGCTTCGCCTTCGCCGCCGTCGGGCTGGCCGCGAGCACCTTCCTCCGCGGCTGGCAGGACTTCGAGTTCGTGCAGGTGGTGATCCTGCCGCTGTTCCTGTTCTCCACGACCTTCTACCCGCTGTCGACCTACCCGCGGCCGCTGCAGGTCGTCGTCGAGTGCACGCCGCTCTACCACGGCATCGAGCTCGTCCGCGGGCTGGTGACCGGCGACGTCCGGTGGGGGCTGCTGGTCTCGGTCGCCTACCTCGCGGTGCTGGGCGCGGCGGGCCTCGCGGTGGGCGCCCGCCGCCTGGGGCGGCTGCTGCTCCGTTAGGCGGCACCCGGCAGGGGGCGGCCGGCGCGGACCAGCCGCTCGACGGTGTCGGCCGGCACCGGGGAGCCGAACAGGTGGCCCTGGGCGGTGTCGCAGCCCAGCGACCGGAGTGCCGCCAGCTGGGCGGGCTGCTCGACCCCCTCGGCCACCACCTGCAGGCCCAGGCTGTTGCCCAGCGCGATGACGGCGTCGGCGACCGAGCCGGCGGCGGCGCCGGCGGCCAGCGGCGCCACCGACGAGGGGTCGATCTTCAGCCGGTCCAGCGGCAGGTCCTGCAGCCGGGACAGCGACGACGCGCCGGTCCCGAAGTCGTCGATGGCCACGTGCACGCCCAGCGCCCGCACCTCGCGGATCCCGGCCGCGGCGTCGGGGCCGGCGGCGACGGCCTCGGGGACCTCGATCTCCAGCCGCCCGGGGTCCACGCCCGCGTCCCGGGCGGCCGCGGCGATGCTGACGGCGAGGCCGCCGGTGGCCAGCCGGCGCGGGGAGACGTTGACCGCCACCCGCAGCGGGGGCAGGCCGGCGTCGTCCCACGCGCGCAGCTGGGCACAGGCCCGGCCGATCACCCAGTCGTCGATCGCGTCGATGACGCCGGTGGCCTCGGCGACCGGGATGAAGCCGGCCGGCTCCACCAGCCCGCGGGTGCGCGACTGCCAGCGGGCCAGCGCCTCCACGCCGGTGACCGCGCCGCTGCGCAGGTCCACCTGCGGCTGGTAGAGCACCCGCAGCTCGCCGGAGTCGACGGCGGCGCGCAGGTCGCGGACCAGCTCGTCCTGCGCGGCGACCTCCTCGCGCATGCCGCGCTCGAACACCCGCACCCGGTCCTTGCCGCCGGACTTGGCCACGTACATCGCGAGGTCGGCGTCGCGGAGCAGGTCGTCCATGCCGCGCCGGTCGCCGGCGTCGGTGAGCGTGACCCCGACGCTGCCGCCCACGGTGAACCGCTCGTCGCCCCAGGCCACGGGCTCGCGCAGCGCTCGCAGCAGCCGATCGGCCACGGCCAGGACGTCGCAGCGGCCCTCGACGTCCTCCATGAGCACGACGAACTCGTCGCCGCCGAGGCGGGCGACGGTGTCGGCCGGCCGCACGTGCGACTCCAGCCGCCGGGCGACGGCGGTCAGGACGGCGTCGCCCGCCTCGTGCCCGCAGTCGTCGTTGACCGCCTTGAAGTCGTCGAGGTCGAGCAGCAGGACCGCGTGCCGGCGGGCGCGGCGGTCGGCGAGGGCGTGCTCGAGCCGGTCCTGCAGGAGCGCCCGGTTCGCCAGGCCCGTGAGCGGGTCGTGCAGCGCCATCCGGGCCAGCTCGCCGGCCTGCTGCTCGAGCTGGCGGGCGGCGGCGCGGGCCTCGGCCTCCTCGCGCTTGCGGCCGGTGATGTCCCGGGTGATCCCGGCGACGCCGGTCGGGGTGCCGTCCTCGTCGCGGATGAGGGAGGAGGTGACCAGGGCGTCGAAGACCGAGCCGTCCTCCCGGCGGTGCCGCCGCTCGTGGCTGCCGGGCGGCAGCCGGGTCAGGTCCGCGGGCAGCGGGGCGCCCGCGGACAGCATCGACACGTGCCGGCCGAGGGCCTCCGCGGCGGTCCAGCCGTAGAGCCGCTCCGCGCCCGGGTTCCAGCTGGTGATCCGGCCGTCGGGGGTCGTCGTCACGACGGCGTCGTCGGTGGTCTGGACGACGGCGGCCAGCCGGGCCAGCTCGTCGCGCTGGGCGCGCAGCTCGGCGGTGCGCTCGGCGACCAGCTGCTCGACGCGCTCGCGCCGGTCGTCGAAGCGCCGCCAGGCCGCCAGGCACGCCCAGCTCTCCAGCAGCACGAACGCCGCGTGCAGGGCGGCCATCGGCAGCGCCGGGACGGAGTGCGCGAACACCGCGTGCGGCCACAGCGTGCCCAGCACCAGGTGGTGGAGGGCCACGAAGCCGACCGCGAGCAGGAACGGCGCCCGCGCGGCGTAGAGGGCGGCGAGCGGGAGCAGGGCGAAGAACAGGAAGTGCGCCTCGGTGGCGCCGTCGGACAGCCACACGCCCAGGGCGGCGGCGGTCATCAGCCCGAGGGCGGCGGCCGCGGCGCGAGTGTTGCGGCCCAGCCCCGGGGCCCAGGCCAGCGCGGTCAGCAGCGCCAGGGGTGCGGCGTGCAGCACCGAGGGGACGACGCCGCTCCCGCGGACCAGCGCGTAGACCGGGACCGCGGCGACCAGCACCAGCAGCGTCCGGAGGACGAGGAGATGGTGGGCGGCCCACTGCTCCGCCGGCATCGCCCGGCCCCGGGGCAGTAGGGACATCGCCCGGCCCCGGGGCAGCGGCGACATCGCCCGGCCCCGGGGCAGCGGCGACATCGCCCGGCCCCGGGGCAGCAGGGACGTCGCCCGGCCCCGGGGCAACGGGTGCGGGAGCCGGCCGGAGGGTCGGGTCGGGGAGACGCCGTCGGCGTCGCGCAGTGCACCGGTGCTCCCGGCCGGCGGGACCATGCTCCTCCTCGGAGGCCGTCCTGCTGGTCACCGACAGTTTAGGCGCGATCACGGTGAGCCGCCGGTCGAGAACCGGGCCGGGGACGGCGGGGGGCCGTCTACCCTGGACGGGTCATGAGCGGAGAGAGCCTGTACCCCCGTCTCGAGCCCCTGCTGGCCCAGGTGCAGAAGCCCATCCAGTACGTGGGCGGTGAGCTGAACGCGCAGGTCAAGGCCTGGGACGACGTCGCCGTGCGCTGGGCGCTGATGTACCCGGACGCCTACGAGGTGGGGCTGCCCAACCAGGGCCTCATGATCCTGTACGAGGTGCTCAACGAGCGCCCCGACGCCCTCGCCGAGCGCACCTACGCCGTCTGGCCCGACCTCGCCGCGCTCATGCGCGAGCACGGCGTCGGCCAGTTCACCGTCGACGCCCACCGCCCGGTGCGCGACTTCGACGTCCTCGGGGTCAGCTTCGCCACCGAGCTGGGCTACACGAACCTGCTCGAGGCCCTCGACCTCGCCGGGATCCCGCTGCACGCGGCCGACCGCGACGAGACGCACCCGGTCGTCGTCGCCGGCGGGCACGCGGCGTTCAACCCGGAGCCGATCGCCGACTTCGTCGACTGCGCCGTCCTCGGCGACGGCGAGCAGGTCGTCGGGGACGTCACCGACGTCGTCAAGGCGTGGAAGGAGCAGGGCCGCCCCGGCGGCCGCGAGGAGCTGCTGGCCCGGCTGTCCCGCGTCGACGGCGTGTACGTGCCGCGCTTCTACGCCGTCTCCTACGGTCCCGACGGCGCGATCGCCGCGGTGACCCGCACCCGCGACGACGTCCCGGCCCGGGTCGGCAAGCGCACCGTCATGGACCTCGACGAGTGGCCCTACCCGAAGACGCCGCTGGTGCCGCTGGCCGAGAGCGTGCACGAGCGGATGAGCGTCGAGATCTTCCGCGGCTGCACCCGCGGCTGCCGGTTCTGCCAGGCCGGGATGATCACCCGCCCGGTGCGCGAGCGGACGATCACCGGCATCGGCTCGATGGTCGACCAGGGCCTGCGCGCGACCGGCTACGAGGAGGTCGGGCTGCTGTCGCTGTCCAGCGCCGACCACTCCGAGATCGGCCAGGTCGCCAAGGAGCTCGCCGACCGCTACGAGGGCACCAACACCGGGCTGTCGCTGCCGAGCACCCGCGTCGACGCCTTCAACGTCACCCTCGCCAACGAGCTGTCCCGCAACGGGCGCCGCTCGGGGCTGACCTTCGCGCCCGAGGGCGGCAGCGAGCGGATCCGCCGGGTGATCAACAAGACCGTGTCCAAGGAGGACCTGGTCGCCACGGTCACCACCGCCTACGCCAACGGCTGGCAGCAGGTGAAGCTCTACTTCATGTGCGGGCTCCCCACGGAGACCGACGAGGACGTCCTGGAGATCGCCGAGCTGGCCGTGGAGGTCATCCGGGCGGGCCGCGAGGCCAGCGGCCGCAAGGACATCCGCTGCACCGTGTCCATCGGCGGGTTCGTGCCCAAGCCGCACACGCCGTTCCAGTGGGCCGGGCAGGCGAGCGCGGACACCATCGACCACCGCCTGAGGGTCCTGCGGCAGGCGATCAACGCCGACCGCCGGATCGGCCGCTCCATCGGCCTGCGCTACCACGACGGCAAGCCCGGCGTGATCGAGGGCCTGCTGTCCCGCGGCGACCGCCGGGTGGGCCGGGTCGTCGAGCGGGTGTGGCGCGAGGGCGGCCGGTTCGACGGCTGGAGCGAACACTTCTCCTACGAGCGCTGGACCGCCGCGGCCGCCGCGGAGCTCACCCCGCTCGGCGTGGACCTCGACTGGTTCACCACCCGCGAGCGCACCCAGGACGAGGTCCTGCCCTGGGACCACCTGGACTCCGGGCTGGACAAGGAGTGGCTCTGGGACGACTGGCAGGACGCGCTGTCGGAGGAGGAGGTCGCCGACTGCCGGTGGACCCCCTGCTACGACTGCGGCGTCTGCCCGACCAACGGCACCGAGATCCAGATCGGCCCCACCGGGCGCAGCCTGCTCCCGCTCACCGTCGTCGGCCGCTGACCGTGGCCCGCACCCCGGAGGGCCCGCCCCCGCCGCCGACCGTCCAGCGCCTGCGGCTGCGCTACGCGAAGCGCGGCCCGCTGCGCTTCGCCTCCCACCGCGACCTCGCCCGCGCGCTGGAGCGGGCGCTGCGCCGCGCGCGGGTGCCGATGGCCTACTCCGCCGGCTTCACCCCGCACCCGAAGATCAGCTACGTGGGCGCGGCGCCGACCGGGGCGGCCAGCGAGGCGGAGTACCTGGAGATCGGCCTGGCCGAGCGGCGCGACCCCGAGGAGGTCCGGGCCGCGCTGGACGCGTCGCTGCCCCCGGGCATCGACGTCCTCGAGTGCGTGGAGGCCGCCGAGGGCGGCGGCTCGCTGGCCGACCGGATCGACGCCGCGCGGTGGCGGATCGAGCTGTCCGGCGTCGAGCCCGCGACCCTCGCCGCGGCGGTCGACGCCTTCCTGGCCCGGGAGGAGGTGCTGGTCGCCAAGCGCACCAAGAACGGCCTCCGCGACGTCGATGCGCGCGGCCCCGTCGCGTCCGCGTCCGCGGGCGGGGAGGCAGGATGTGCCATACTGCACGTGGTCGTCCGGCAGGTGACGCCCGCCGTTCGACCCGACGACGTGGTGGCCGCTCTCGCCGCCGTCGCCGACCTGCGCCCGCCGTCGCCCCCCCGGGCCGTGCGTGAGGCGCAGGGCCGGCTCGACGGCAGCGGGACCGTGGCCGATCCGCTCGGTCCCGACCGTGCGGCGCGCACCCGCTGCCAGGGGGAGCACGCCGCCGTCTGACCGGGCGACCCGGGAGCCACCGCGACGTCGAGCGACACGGCTGCCAGACGTGCCGCCCAGGACCGGCACCACCCGAGACCATCGGCACCACCGCTCCACCAGCAGTCCGGCCCCGGCCGCGGCGACCGCCGCGCGGGACCGACCACAGACTTCGCGAGCCGGGCTCGCCGCCGCACCCCGTGCGGCCGCCCGGCCCGCCCAACCCGTGCTCCTGCGCGGCCGCCCGTCCCCGGTGGGGACCGGCGCCCGGGAGCACTACACAGGAGGCGAGCCCTCGTGGCCGACCAGGACAGCGACACCCCGACCACCGACACCCCGACCACCGACGCCGGCAGCGCGCCCGCCCTCCCGCCCGGCGACGCGCCGGTCGCGGAGGTGCTGAGCGGCGAGGCGGCGACCGGGGGGACCCCGGACGAGGAGCCGGCGGAGGCCGACCCGGAGTCCCACCCCGACCCGGAGCCCCCGCCCGCCCCGGAGCCCGAGGAGGAGCCGGAGGACGAGCCGGACCGGTCGCCGTTCGGCGCCCAGTTCAGCTCACCGGAGCCGACCGCGGTCATCGCCCGGCCCCGCCGCCGCGCCACCCGCCCGGCGGCCGCCCCCGAGCCCGCCGCCTGGACGCCGCCCCCGCCGGTCGCCGCCCCGGTGGTGCCGGCCTTCGTGAGCTTCGTGGCCCCCGAGGCGGAGGTGACGCCGGCGCCGCGCCGGCGCAGCCGCCGGCCGCTGCCCGAGTCGCCCGACGTCGAGGACGTCGCGGCGCCGGCGGAGGACGAGGAGGAGACCCCGGCGCCGCGCTCGCGCCGCAGTCGGTCGCGCCGCCGCGGCGGGGCCGCCGAGGAGCCGCCCGCCGACGAGCGGGCCGTCGTCGGGACCGCCGAGGACGCCGACGAGGACACCGCTGACGAGGCCGACCGCGCCGACGCCGACCGCGACGAGGCCGACCGCGACGACGCCGACCGCGACGAGGCCGACCGCGACGAGGCCGACCGCGACGAGACCGCCGGCGGCAGCCGGCGCCGCCGCGGGGGCCGCCGCGGCCGCGGCCGCCGCCGCAACGGGGACGACGCCGCGGACACCGACGCCGACGAGGACACCGCCGAGCGCGCCTCCGACGACGAGGACGACGACGACGAGGACACCGACGCGGAGGCCGGCGAGGACGCCGAGGGCGACGACGGCGAGGGCGCCGAGGGCACGTCGACCACGCGGCGCCGCCGCCGGCGCCGCCGCCGCGGCGGGGACGGCGAGGCGGCCGCGGCCGAGGACGACGACGACCGCCCCGAGCGCGCCGGCCGCAACGGCCGCAGCACCAGCGACGACGACGTCCGCGGCGTCACCGGTTCCACCCGGCTGGAGGCCAAGCGCCAGCGCCGCCGCGAGGGCCGGGACAGCGGCCGCCGTCGCGCGCCGATCCTCACCGAGGCCGAGTTCCTCGCCCGCCGCGAGGCGGTGGAGCGCCGGATGGTGATCCGCCAGCGCGGCGAGCGCACCCAGATCGCCGTCCTCGAGGACGGCGTGCTGGTCGAGCACTACGTCACCCAGGCCCAGGCGACGTCGTTCGCCGGGAACGTCTACCTCGGCCGGGTGCAGAACGTGCTGCCCAGCATGGAGGCGGCGTTCGTCGACATCGGCAAGGGCCGCAACGCCGTCCTGTACGCCGGCGAGGTCAACTGGGACGTCGCCGGGCTCAGCGGCAAGCAGCGCTCGATCGAGCAGGCGCTCAAGTCCGGCGACAAGGTGCTGGTGCAGGTCACCAAGGACCCGATCGGCCACAAGGGCGCCCGGCTGACCCAGCAGGTCAACCTGCCCGGCCGGTTCCTGGTCTACGTGCCCGGCGGGTCGATGACCGGCATCAGCCGCAAGCTGCCCGACACCGAGCGCCAGCGGCTCAAGGACATCCTGAAGAAGATCGTCCCCGACGACGCCGGCGTGATCATCCGCACCGCCGCGGAGGGCGCCTCGGAGGAGGAGCTCACCCGCGACGTCGCCCGGCTGCAGGCGCAGTGGGAGGTCATCCGGCAGAAGTCGGAGTCGTCGAACAACGCCCCGGCGCTGCTCTACGGCGAGCCCGACCTCGCCATCCGGGTCATCCGCGACGTCTTCAACGAGGACTTCAGCGAGCTCGTCGTCCAGGGCGACGACGCGTGGGACACCGTCGAGGCCTACGTCGCGCACGTCTCCCCGGAGCTCACCGGGCGGCTGACCCGGCACACCGGCGAGGGCGACGTCTTCCGCGACCTGCGCATCGACGAGCAGCTGGCCAAGGCGCTGGACCGCAAGGTCTGGCTGCCCTCGGGCGGCTCCCTGGTCATCGACCGCACCGAGGCGATGACGGTCATCGACGTCAACACCGGCAAGTTCACCGGGTCCGGCGGCAACCTCGAGCAGACCGTCACGCGCAACAACATGGAGGCGGCCGAGGAGATCGTCCGCCAGCTCCGGCTGCGCGACGTCGGCGGCATCATCGTCATCGACTTCATCGACATGGTGCTCGAGAGCAACCGCGACCTGGTGCTGCGGCGGCTGACCGAGTGTCTGGGCCGCGACCGCACCAAGCACCAGGTCGCCGAGGTGACGTCGCTGGGCCTGGTGCAGATGACCCGCAAGCGGGTGGGCCAGGGCCTGCTCGAGGTGTTCTCCGAGCCGTGCGAGCACTGCCGCGGCCGCGGCGTCATCGTGCACACCGACCCGGTCGACGACCGTCGCCGCGGCGGCAACGGCTCGGGCGGGCACGGCCCGGGCTCCGGCAACGGCGGCCGGCGCGACCAGGGGGGCCGCAAGGACGCCGAGCGCGCCGAGCGCAAGGACACCGAGCGCAAGGACACCGAGCGCAAGGACACCGAGCGCAAGGACACCGACCGCAAGGACACCGACCGCAAGGACACCGACCGCAAGGACGCCGACCGGACCGAGGCCGAGGTCACCGCGCCCGACGCCGCCGAGAACGGCGAGGGCCAGCGGTCCGGCGGCGGGCGGCGCAACCGGGGACGGCGCAACCGCGGCCAGTCCGGTGAGGAGCGCGCCGCCGAGGACGCCGCGGTGCTCGCCGCCGCCTCCGGCGAGGAGCCCGCCGACGCCGGGACGTCCGAGGAGGCCGTCGCGGAGCAGGCCGTCGCCGGTCCGGCCGCGGCCGCCGACGAGGCCCCCGAGGTCGAGGTCACGGCCGCGGTCGGCGCCGAGGTGCCGGGCGCCGAGGTGACCGAGCCGGAGGAGGCGCCGCAGCCCGGGCCGGCTCGGCCCCTGACCGCGGAGCCCGAGGTCGCGGAGCCCGAGGTCGCGGAGCCCGAGGTCGCGGAGCCGGAGGACGCGGGGGAGGCCCCGCAGGCCGACCCCGGCCTGCTGGTCACCGACGCCCCCGTCCCGGTGGACGCCGCCTCCGCGGAGCCGCAGGGCCCGGGCGAGGAGGAGGAGGAGGCGGTCCCCGCGGGCGCCGGCCCCGACGACCCAGCCCCGGCGGCGGACCCGCAGGCCCCCGGCGGCCAGGTCCCGGCCGAGGAGGTCCCGGCCGAGGAGGTCCCGGCCGAGGAGGCCCCGGCCGCCGAGGCGCAGCCGCCGGTGGCCGACGACGGCACCGGTGCCGCGGTGGGCGGGGCGCGCCCGCGCCGCCGCCGGGCCGCCAGCCGCCCGGCCGGGCCGCCGGCCAGCTAGACCCTCCGGGCAGCCGGGGCCGCGTTCGACCCGGTCCCGGCTGCTCGGGTACGCTGGTCGGGTTGCACCGCCCCGGACCGGGTCTCCCGGTCCCGCGCAGGCGGAGCGGCCCGTCCAGCACCCGGCGCCCGCGCCGGGGTGCGCGCAGGACGCAGCGCGGGGACAGACAGCAGCGATCGAGGAGTTCAGTGGTGTACGCAGTCGTGAAGGCCGGGGGCCGGCAGCACAAGGTGGCCGTGGGCGACCGGTTCACGGTCAACCGTCTCGCGGGTGAGGCGGGCGACACCGTCACCCTCCCGGCCCTGCTCCTGGTCGACGGCGAGACCGTCACCAGTGACGCGCAGGCGCTGGCCGGCGTGACCGTGACCGGCGAGATCGTCGGCCACGGCAAGGGCCCGAAGATCCGCATCCACAAGTTCAAGAACAAGACGGGCTACCACAAGCGTCAGGGCCACCGTCAGCCGCTGACCGACGTGGTCGTCCGCGACATCACGAAGGGCTGACGACGACATGGCACACAAGAAGGGCGCCTCGTCCTCCCGCAACGGCCGCGACTCGAACGCCCAGCGCCTCGGCGTCAAGCGCTTCGGCGGCCAGGTCGTCAAGGCCGGCGAGATCATCGTGCGCCAGCGCGGCACCCACTTCCACCCGGGCCTGGGCGTCGGCCGCGGCGGCGACGACACGCTGTTCGCGCTGACCCCCGGTGCGGTCACCTTCGGCACCAGCCGGGGCCGCAAGACCGTCTCGATCACCACGGTCGAGGCCTGAGGAAGGACCCCACCGCCCCCACCCCTCGCTCCGCTCGGGGCGGGGCCCTGCGGCGGGGCCGACCGTGAGGTCACCACGGACAGCACGAGGACGAGCGCACGGGCTTCGGGCCCGTGCGCTCGTCGTCGTTGAGCGAGCAGTGAGCAGGTAGAGCAGACATGGCCGCGTTCGTCGACCGCGTCGTCGTGCACGTCGCCGCGGGCAACGGCGGTCACGGCGTCGCGTCCGTGCACCGCGAGAAGTACAAGCCCCTCGGCGGACCCGACGGCGGCAACGGAGGGGACGGCGGCGACGTCGTCCTCGAGGTGGACCCCTCGGTCCACACGCTCCTCGACTTCCACCACCGCCCGCACCAGCGGGCGGGCAACGGCCGGCCCGGCGCCGGCAGCCACCGGCACGGCGCCCGCGGCGAGGACCGCGTGCTGCGCGTCCCCGAGGGCACCGTCGTCAGCGTCGGTGGCGAGGTGGTCGCCGACCTCATGGGTGCCGGCACCCGCGTCGTGCTCGCGCACGGCGGCAAGGGCGGGCTGGGCAACGCCGCGCTGGCCAACCCCCGGCGCAAGGCCCCGGGCTTCGCGCTGCTCGGGGAGCCGGGGGAGAGCTTCGACGCCGTCCTCGAGCTCAAGAGCGTCGCCGACGTCGGCCTGGTCGGGTTCCCCTCGGCGGGCAAGTCCTCGCTGATCGCGGCGATGTCCGCGGCCCGGCCCAAGATCGCCGACTACCCGTTCACCACGCTGGTGCCCAACCTCGGCGTCGTCCGCGCCGGCGACACCGTGTTCACGATGGCCGACGTGCCCGGGCTGATCCCGGGCGCGGCCACCGGCAAGGGCCTGGGCCTGCAGTTCCTCCGCCACGTCGAGCGCTGCGCGGTGCTCGTGCACGTGGTCGACACGGCGACGCTCGAGCCCGGCCGGGACCCGGAGAGCGACATCGAGGCGCTGGAGCGCGAGCTCGCCCTGTACTCCGAGGGCGCGGCCGGCGGCGACGAGCTGGACCTGGTGGGCCGGTTGCGCTTCGCCGTCCTCAACAAGATCGACGTGCCGGACGGCCGCGAGCTGGTCGACCTCGTCCGCCCGGCGCTGGAGGAGCGCGGGCTGCGGGTGTTCCCGGTCAGCGCCGCGACCGGGGAGGGGCTGCCCGAGCTCGGCTACGCGCTGGCCGCCGCCGTCGAGGAGCACCGCGCCGCGCTGCCGGCGCCCGAGCCCGCCCGCGTCACGCTCACCCCGCGCGCCGTCGACGACTCCGGGTTCACCGTCGCCTTCGACGCCGAGGACGAGGCCTACGTCGTCCGCGGCGTGAAGCCCGAGCGCTGGGTGCGGCAGACCGACTTCACCAACGACGAGGCGGTCGGCTACCTGGCCGACCGGCTCAACCGGCTCGGCGTCGAGGACGAGCTGACGGAGCTCGGCGCGCAGGAGGGCGACACCGTCGTCATCGGCGACGTGGCCTTCGACTTCGCGCCCAGCCTGCCCGCCGGCACGCCGCTGGCCGAGGAGACCGCGGGCCTGGGCGGCCGGGGCACCGACAACCGCATCGACGCGCCGCACCGCGTGCGCGCGGCCGAGCGGCTGGCGGCGAAGAAGGCCCGCCGGGTGCCCTACGAGCTCACCGAGACGTGGACCGACGACGACCTGCCCGGGGAGACCGAGTGACCGCCCGTCCGCAGGTCGCCGGCGCGCCCCGGGTCGTCGTCAAGGTCGGGTCCTCGTCGCTGACCACGCTGCCCGGCGGGCTGGACGCCGACCGGCTCGCCGCGCTGGTCGACGTCCTCGCGGCGGTGCGGGCGCAGGGCCGCGAGGTGGTGCTGGTGTCCTCCGGCGCGATCGCGGCGGGCCTGGCGCCGCTCGGCGTCGAGGGCCGGCCGCGGGACCTGGCGACGGCGCAGGCGGCGGCCAGCGTCGGCCAGCTGCGGCTGGTGCAGACCTACGCCGACGCCTTCGACCGGCACGGCGTCACCGTCGGGCAGGTGCTGCTGACCGCCGACGACCTCACCCGCCGCGGGCACTACCGCAACGCCCGGCAGACGCTGGAGCGGCTGCTCACCCTCGGCGTGATCCCGATCGTCAACGAGAACGACACGGTCGCCACCGACGAGATCCGCTTCGGCGACAACGACCGGCTCGCCGCCCTGGTGGCGCACGTGGCCGCCGCCGGCGCGCTCGTGCTGCTGTCCGACGTCGACGGCGTCTACGACGGCGACCCGCGCACCGGCCCGGCGCAGCTGCTCGACACCGTCCGCGGCCCGGGGGACCTCGCCGCGGTCACCCTCGGCACCGCCCGGCGCAACGGCGTCGGCACCGGCGGCATGGCCACCAAGGTCGAGGCGGCGCTGATCGCCTCGGGCGCGGGCGTGCCGGTCGTGGTCACCTCGACGCCGCAGGCCGCGGCCGCGCTGGCCGGCGAGCGGGTCGGCACGCTGTTCGAGCCCTCGGGCCGCCGTCCCTCGGGCCGGCAGTTCTGGCTGCGCTACGCCAGCCGGCCGCGCGGGCGGCTGGTGCTCGACGACGGCGCGGTGCGCGCGGTCCGCGAGCGGCACGCCTCGCTGCTGGCCGCCGGGGTCACCGGCGTCGACGGCGACTTCCTGGCCGACGACCCGGTCGAGCTCGTGGGGCCCGACGGCACCGTCGTCGCCCGCGGACTGGTCGCCTACGACGCCCGGGAGCTGCCGACGCTGCTCGGCCGCCGCACGACCGACCTCGACCCGGAGTACCGCCGCGAGGTGGTGCACCGCGACGAGATGGTGCTGGTCGGGCGGCCGCGGACGGCTGCGAGACTGCCCGGGTGACGATCCGCCCCATCCGCGAGCTCGGTGACCCCGTGCTCCGCACGCCCGCCGACGAGGTGCGGGCCTTCGACAAGGAACTGGCCGCCCTGGTCCGCGACCTCGAGGAGACCGTCGACCACCCCGGCCGCGCCGGGCTGGCCGCCCCGCAGATCGGGGTGAGCGCCCGGGTGTTCAGCTACAACGTCGACGGCGAGATCGGCCACCTGGTCAACCCGCGGGTCGTGGAGCTGTCGGAGGAGACCCAGGACGGCGACGAGGGCTGCCTGTCCATCCCGGGGCTCTGGGCGCCCACGGTGCGCGCGATGTCCGCCGTCGTCGAGGGCTTCGACGTGCACGGGGAGCCGCTGCGGCTGGCGGGCACCAGGCTCATGGCCCGCTGCCTGCAGCACGAGGTGGACCACCTCGACGGGAAGGTGTTCCTCGACCGGCTCGCCGGCGAGGCCCGCAAGGCCGCCCTGCGCGCGCTGCGCGACCGGTGAAGGACCTCGTCCTCCTCACCCCTCGCGAGCCCGGTGCGAGCCTCTGGACGAGGCCGTACGGTCGGGTCCCGTGACCGACCTCGCCACCCGCGCCCGGACCCTGCTCGACCTGCACACCGCCCCGGAGATCCTCGTCCTCACCAACGTGTGGGACGTCGTCTCCGCGCAGGTGGTGGCGGCCACCGACGGGGTGCGGGCCCTGGCCACCGCCAGCCACGGCATCGCCGCCACCTTCGGCTACGAGGACGGCGAGAACATCCCGCTGGACCTGCACCTGGACATGGTCGGCCGGATCACCGCCGCCGTGGACCTGCCGGTCAGCATGGACATGGAGGCCGGCTACGGCGACGCCGGCGAGACCGCCCGGCGGGCCATCGGGAAGGGCGTCGTCGGCGGCAACCTCGAGGACCAGATGAAGCCGCTGGACGAGGCCGTGGCCGCCGTCGAGGCGGTGGTGCGCGCCGGGCGCGACGCCGGCATCGACTTCGTGCTCAACGCCCGCACCGACGCCTTCGTCCGCGCTCCCCAGGGCGCCGACCGCGGCGAGCTGGTCGCCGAGGCGATCCGCCGGGGGAAGGCCTACCTGGAGGCCGGCGCGCCGGTCGTGTTCGTGCCCCGCCTGGTCGACCGCGACGAGATCGCCGCGGTGGTCGAGGGCCTGGGGCGGAACAGGCTGACGCTGATCAGCGTGCCCGGCGCGTCGCTGCCGGCCCGCGAGATGCAGGAGCTCGGCGTGGCCCGCGTCTCCACCGGCCCGTTCACCCAGCGGGTCGCGCTCACCGCGCTGCAGGACGCCGTCGTCGAGATGGTCGGCGGCGGCGTCCTGCCGCCCGGCACCCGCGCCCTCAACTGAACCGGCGGGTCACCGGCCGGCGGGGAGTGCCACCCCGCCGGCCGGGACGACCAGGCCGCGGACGTCGAACGGGGTGACCACCACGGTCGGCCACGGCCGCCCCGCGAGGACCTCCGCGACCAGCGGCCCGATGCCCTCGCGGCCGTAGCGGTCGTACTGCTCGCGGGACTCCCACACCGCCACCTCCCGCAACCCGTCGGCGGTCGCCCAGGCCAGCTGGACCAGCCGCCCGTCGACCTCCCCACCGGTGCGCTCGAGGTGCAGCCGGTGCACGGTGTCGTACAGCTCCACCACGTCGTACGGCTGCTCCGCCGGTGCGGACGCGTCCTCGATCACCGCCCACATGACCTCGTCCCCCTCTCCGACGAGAGCGCGACGTCAGACCGCGACGCCGGCCCGCGGCAGCACGAGGCCGCGGACCTCGAACTCGGTGTCCACGGAAGCGGGGGGTGCCTGCCCCCGCAGGACCTCGGCGAACACCGGTCCGACCACCTCCCGGTTCCCGCGCTCGTAGTCCTCGCGCGACTCCCACACCCCGATCACCTGGAAGCCGTCCGCGGTGGGGCGGGCCAGGTGCAGCAGCAGCCCGTCGAGGGCCGGGCCGATCTGCTCGATCCGCTCGAGCATCGCCGCGTGCACGGCGTCGTAGAGCTCCACGGGTGCGGACACGTCCGTGATCACGCCCAGGGTCATGTCGTCCTCCTCGACTCCTCCCGGCGGCCGTCCGCCGCCGGCAGCCGTTGCCGGCCCTCGCCGGAGAGCCGGTGCACCGTGGCGGTGCGCCCCGTGATCAGCAGGAGCAGGTCGCCGGTCGTGCCCTCGACCGGAGCACCCTCGCCCAGCACGAGGTCGCTGTCGGTGGCCCGCAGCTGCAGGCCGGCCAGCCGCTTCCGCACCCCGAACGGGAAGCTCATCGCCCAGGCCCGCCTCGCCGACACGGCCGCGGGGACCGGCGGGATCGGCCGCTCGCGGCCCAGCGGCAGGGCGATGTCCTGCCCGTGCACGAGGACGTCGGTGAGCGGCTCGATGGGGGAGATGAACGGCGCCCGCCGCCGGGAGCCGACCATCGCCCGGATCCGCCGGCCGTACTCGTCGTCGGGCAGCGGGCCGACGCGCAGGGCCGTGTCCCGGATGATCCGGTTGAAGCTGCCGCCCGCCCGGATCGCGGCGACCGTCAGGGGCCACGGGCCCATCTGCGCCAGCGTCAGGTGCGCGGCGACGTCGCGCACCCGCCAGGCGTCGCACAGGGACGGGGTCTCCCACTCGGCCGGCGACAGGTCGTCGAGCAGGTCGGCCAGGCTCAGGCGCTGGGCGTCGATGGTGCGCCACACGTCGTCGAGGTCCACGACGACCTCCCCGGTGTTGGTAAGATGGTCTGACCATTCAGTCAGATCATCTGACCAACGTCAAGGGGCGGCGTGAGCGTTCGCGACGAGGTCCGGCAGGACGGGGACCGCCCGGGCCGGGACGACGGGGAGCAGGGGTACCAGAACCTGGCCCTGCTGTGCTTCTACCCGCACCGGGCGATGGAGGCCCGGCTCCTCGCGACGCTGGCGGCCGAGGGCCACGACGACCTCACCCTCGCCCAGGCGCGCGTCGCCGCCCGGATCGGCCCGTCCGGCACCCGGCTGACCGACCTGGCCGCGCAGGCGCTGGTCACCAAGCAGACCGCCGGTCACCTGGTCGACCAGCTCCAGCGTGCCGGCTACGTCCGCCGCGTCCCCGACCCCACCGACGCCCGCGCCCGGCTGGTGCAGATCGCCGAGCGCGGGCGGGAGCTGGTGGCGATCGCCCGCCGGGTGGAGGCCGAGGTCGAGGCCGAGTGGACGGCCCACCTCGGCGAGGAGGCCACGGCCCAGCTCCGTGCGGCGCTCACCCGGCTGCGCGAGGTGACCGACCCCTACCGCTGAGCGGCGGTGCAGCTGCCGCAGGTGCCGAAGACCTCCAGCTGGTGCTGCACGTCGGCGAAGCCGTGCTCGGCGGCCACCCTCGCGGCCCAGCGCTCCACGGGCGGGTCGGCGACCTCCACGGTGGTCCCGCAGGAGCGGCAGACCAGGTGGTGGTGGTGCACCGGCGAGCAGCGCCGGTAGGCGGCCTCGCCGTCCTCGCCGCGCAGCACGTCGACCAGGCCGTCGTCCACCAGCGCCTGCAGGGCCCGGTAGACGGTGGCCAGGCCGACCGCGTCGCCGCGCTCGCGCAGCAGGGCGTGCAGGTCCTGGGCGGTGCGGAACCCGTCGAGCTCCTCGAGCAGGGCCATGACCGCGGTCCGCTGGCGGGTCTGGCGGCGGACCGGGACCTCGGGTGCGCTCACGGCCGCTCCGTCCCCACCGTCGGCGGGACGGCGGCGGCGGGCGGGTGGGCAGGCCCGTCGTGCTCGTCGTAGTGCACGCCCGTGCCGGTTCGGTGCGGCGCGTGCAGGTGCCCGTCGTGGTCGTAGTCGACGTGGTCGCCGTGCGGCACCGGGCGGTGCCCGCAGCCGTCGCCGTGCTCGTGCGGGTGCGCGGCGTGCACCTGCACCCGCCGCCCGTGCCGGCGCCGCGCCGTCGCCTCGCGCAGCGCCACGGCCACCGTGACCAGCAGGAACAGGGCGATGGCCAGCAGCACGATCGTGCCGCCGGAGGGGGTGCCGGTGTAGTACGACGCCGCCGTCCCCCCGACGCTGACCACCAGGCCGATCGCGCAGGCCAGGTGCAGCGTGGCGCGGAAGCTGCGCCCGACCAGCTGGGCGACCGCGCTCGGCAGGATCATCAGCGCGCTGATCAGCAGCAGGCCGACCACGCGCATCGACAGGACGACGGTCGAGGCGACCAGCGCGGCCAGCACCACGTTGAGCGGCAGCACCGGCAGGCCGACCGCCCGGGCGTACTCCTCGTCGTCGCTGACCGCGTACAGCCGCCGGCCGAGCAGCCACACGACCGCGAGGACGACGACGGTGATGACGCCGAAGACGGCGACGTCGGCGCCGGTCGTCGTGGTGATCGCGCCGAACAGGTAGGCGTCGAGGTTGGTGGCCTGCCCGCGCGGCGCCAGCGACAGCAGCACGACGCCGCCGGCGATGCCGCCGTAGAACAGCACCGCGAGGGCGACGTCGCCACTGGTCCGCCCGCGCGCGCGGACCAGCTCGATGAGCACCGCGCCCAGCACGGCGGCGACCAGCGCCGTCCCCACCGGCGCGGTGGAGGTGAGCACCCCGATGCCGACGCCGGTCAGCGCCACGTGCCCGAGGCCGTCACCGAGCAGCGACAGCCGGCGCTGCACCAGGAAGACGCCGACGGCGGGCGCGACCAGCCCGACCATCAGCGAGGCCAGCAGCGCCCGCTGCATGAACCCGTACTCGAGCAGCTCCACGTCAGCGGCTCCCGTCGCGCACGCGCACGGCGTCCGGCGCCGGCCGCGGCTGGTCCAGGCGGTAGCCGCGCGCCGCCGGCTCGGTGCTCTCCCCGGGGTGGTGGCAGTCGGGGCCGGCGGGGCCGGCGCCGGCCAGCGGCCCGTCGTAGGTGAGCCGGCCGGAGTCGACGACGACCGCGCGCGCCAGGACGCCAGCGAGGGGGCCGGTCTCGTGGGTCACGACGACGAGTGTCGTCCCGGCGGCCGCGACGCGGGTCAGCACCGCGGCCAGCGCGGCCTGGCTGGCGGCGTCGACGCCGGCGGTCGGCTCGTCCATGACCAGCAGCTCCGGCTCGGCGGCCAGCGCCCGCGCCACCAGCACCCGGCGCTGCTGGCCCCCCGAGAGGGAGGCGACCGGGTCCTCGAGCCGGTCGGCGAGGCCCACGGCGTCGACCGCCTCGGCGACGGCCGCCCGGTCGCGCGGGCCGGGCCGGCGGAACAGTCCCAGCCGCGGCAGCCGGCCGACGCCGACCACCTCGCGCACGGTGGCCGGCATCGCGCCGCTGACGGTGTGCCGCTGCGGGACGTAGCCCACGCGGCCGCGCTCGCGCAGCCGGCCGACCGGGGCGCCGAGCACCTCGACCGTGCCGCCCAGGACGGTGGCCAGGCCCAGCACGCCCCGCATGAGGGTGGTCTTGCCCGAGCCGTTGGAGCCGAGGACCGCGACGGCCTCGCCGCGCCGGACGGTCAGGCCGGCGTCGCGGACGATGGCCACGTCGCCGTAGCCGATCGTGGCGCCGGCCAGCCGGAGCGCGGCGTCGTTCATGCGCAGCCCTGTCCCTCCTGCAGCGTGGCGAGGTCCGCGCGCATGACCGCGAGGTAGTCCTCGCCGGCCGACTCGTCGGTCAGGCCCTCGATCGGGTCGAGGACGGCGGTTCGCACACCGGCCTCCTCGGCGACGGTCTCGGCCACGGCGGGGTCGACGAGGGTCTCGGTGTAGACGGTCGTCACCCCGCGCTCCCGGACCAGCGTAGAGATCTCGGCCAGCTGCGCCGGGCTGGGCTCGGTCGACGGGCTCAGCCCGCTGACGCCCACCACGTCGAGGCCGTACCGCTCGCCGAGGTAGCCGAACGCGTCGTGCGCGGTGACCAGCGTGGTCACCGCGCAGTCCGCCAGCCCCTGCTCCATCTCGGCGTCGAGCGCCTCGAGGTCGGTGCGCAGCGCCGCGGCGTTCTCCCGGTAGGTGTCCGCGCCGTCGGGGTCGACCTCGGCCAGCCGGTCGGCCAGGGCGTCGCCGACGTCGGCCAGCCGGGTGGGGTCGAGCCAGAAGTGCGGGTCGACGGCCTCGCCCTCCTCGCCGGCGTGCTCGGCGTGCTCCGCCTCGCTCTCGCCCTCGTGGCCGTGCTCCTCGGCGGTCAGCGACAGGTCGGCGGCCTCGCCGGCGTCCCAGGCGGAGTCCCCGGCCTCGGCGACGGCGTCGTCGAGGCCGGGCTGGAAGCCGGCGAGGTAGACGACGAGGTCGGCCTCCGTCAGTGACGCGACGTCCTGCGGGGTGAGCTCCAGGTCGTGCGGCTCGGCGCCCGGCGGGGTCAGCGACTCGACGTCGACGCGGTCACCGCCGACCCGCTCGGCCGCCCACTGCAGGGGGTAGAAGGCGGCCTGGACCGAGACGCCGTCCGCGGCCGCGGCCTCGTCCTCCCCGGAGGAGCCGCACGCGGCCAGCAGCAGGACGGTGGCGGCGGCGGTGGTCGCGGCGAGGGCGCGCGTCGTCGTGCTCATGAGAACCATTCTCACACAGCGGCGGAGGTGCCCGGCTGGAGGGGGCGGCGCGTACCCTGCGGGGCGTGTCCGACGCCGCCGACCTGCCGCTGATCGGGGCCGCCGCGCTGCGTGCCCGCGCCGCGTCCCGCGTCCTGCGCACCCTCCCGACCGACGTCAAGGACGCCGCGCTCACCGCGATGGCCGAGGCGCTGGTCGAGCGGACCGACGAGGTGCTGGCCGCCAACGCCCAGGACGTCGCGGCCGCCGAGGCCGACGGCACGCCGCCGTCGGTGCTCGACCGGCTGCGGCTGGACGCCGGGCGGGTGGCCGGGGTGGCCGCCGCGCTGCGCGAGCTGGTCGCCCTGCCCGACCCGGTCGGTGACGTCGTCCGCGGCTCGCGGCTGCCCAACGGGCTGGAGCTGCGGCAGGTCCGGGTGCCCTTCGGCGTGGTCGGGATCGTCTACGAGGCCCGCCCGAACGTGACCGTCGACGCCGCCGGCCTGTGCCTCAAGAGCGGCAACGCGGCGCTCCTGCGCGGGTCGGCCTCGGCGTACCGGACCAACCTCGCGCTGGTCACCGTGCTCATGGAGGCCGGGCAGAAGGCCGGGCTGCCCGAGGGCTCGGTCGAGCTGCTGCCTGCCGACCGCGCCTCGGTGGGCGAGCTGCTGTCCGCGCGCGGGCACGTCGACCTGGTCATCCCGCGCGGCGGCGCCTCGCTCATCCAGCGAGTGGTCCGCGAGGCGCAGGTCCCGGTGATCGAGACCGGCGTCGGCAACTGCCACGTCTACGTCGACGCCTCCGCCGACACGGCGATGGCCGAGGCGATCGTGCTCAACTCCAAGACCCACCGGGTGAGCGTCTGCAACTCCGCGGAGACGCTGCTCGTGCACCGCGACGTGCCGTTCCTCCCGCGCCTGCTGTCGGCGCTGGTCGACGCCGGCGTCACCCTGCACGGCGACCAGGCGACGATCGACGCCGCTGCGCAGTCCGGTCTCCAGGCCGTCGTCCCGGCCACCGACGAGGACTGGGCCACCGAGTACCTGTCGATGGACATGGCGGTGCGCGTCGTCGACGACCTGCCGGCCGCGCTCGGGCACATCGCGACGTGGGGGAGCGGGCACAGCGAGGCGATCGTCGCCGACTCCGCGTCGGCCATCGCGGCGTTCACCGCCGGGGTCGACGCCGCCGCCGTCCTGGTCAACGCCTCCACCCGGTTCACCGACGGCGGCGAGTTCGGCTTCGGCGCCGAGATCGGCATCTCCACCCAGAAGCTGCACGCGCGCGGGCCGCTGGGCCTGCCCGAGCTGACCAGCACCACCTACGTCGTCACCGGGAACGGCCACACCCGCTGATCCCGGCCCCCGATCCGAGGAGTCGCATGCCCCGCCCGCCGACGCAGTCGCCCCAGTTCTCCTCGGTGGCCGACGTGAGCAAGCGGCTGTCGACCGCCGGGTACCTGCCCGACGCGCAGATCGCGACGACGGTCTTCCTCGCCGACCGGCTGGGCAAGCCGCTGCTGGTCGAGGGCCCGGCGGGCACCGGCAAGACCGAGCTGGCCAAGGCGCTGGCGGCGGCCACGGGCTCGGAGCTGATCCGGCTGCAGTGCTACGAGGGCCTGGACGAGGCGCGGGCGCTGTACGAGTGGAACTACAAGAAGCAGCTGCTGCGGATCCAGGCGGCGCAGGGCGGGGACGGCGCGGACTGGGACACCGTCCACGACGACATCTTCGGCGAGGAGTTCCTGCTCTCCCGGCCGCTGCTGACCGCGATCCGGCGCACCGAGCCGACCGTCCTGCTCATCGACGAGACCGACAAGGCCGACGTCGAGGTCGAGGGCCTGCTGCTGGAGGTGCTCAGCGACTTCCAGGTGACGATCCCCGAGCTCGGCACGGTGACCGCCACCCGCCGGCCGACCGTCGTCCTCACCTCCAACGCCACCCGCGAGCTGTCCGAGGCGCTCAAGCGGCGCTGCCTGTACCTGTCGCTGGACTACCCCTCGGCCGAGCGGGAGCGGGAGATCGTGCTCTCCCGGGTGCCCGACCTCGCGCCGGGGCTGGCCGAGCAGCTAGTGCGCACCATCCGGGCGCTGCGGGCGATGGAGCTGAAGAAGTCGCCGTCGATCTCCGAGACCCTCGACTGGGCGCAGACCCTGCTCGAGCTCGGCCTGGACACCCTCGACGAGACCGCGGTGCGCTCGACGCTCGGCGTGGTGCTCAAGCACGCCAGCGACCAGGACCGCGCCGCCGCCGAGCTGCGGCTCAACTGATGTCCGCGCCGTCGGCGCCCGCCGGGGGGCTGGCCGGTCACCTCGACGGTTTCGTGCGGGCGGTGCGGGAGGCCGGCATCCCGGTCGGGATCAGCCAGGCCGTCGACGCCGCGGAGATCCTCACCGTCGTCGACCTGCTCGACCGCGAACAGCTGCGGCACGGGCTGGCGGCGGTGCTGCTGCAGCGCGCCTCGCAGCGCCCGGCCTACGACGTGCTGTTCGACCTGTGGTGGCCGCTGTCGGACCGGCCCGCTCCCGGCCCCGCCGGCGACGACGCGGACCCCGCCGACGGCGAGCCACAGGCTGGCGACGGCTCGACCCTGGACCTGCCCGACGGGCACGGCGACGGCGACGAGCGCGACCTCGCGCAGCGGATGCGCGAGCAGCTGGCCCGGCTGCTGCTCGAGGGCGACGACGAGGCGCTGCGCCGCTTCGCCCGCCAGGCGGTCGAGCAGCTCGGGCGGGCGCCGGCGTCGCCGTCGGGGCAGTCCTACTTCGGCTACCGGGTGATGCGGGCGCTGTCGCCGGACACCCTGGTCACGCAGCTCCTGGCCGGGCTGCTCGGCGACGGGGGCCGCGGCGGGCTGGCCGAGCAGGTGGCCCGGCAGACCGTCCGCGAGCGGCTGGCCGCCTTCCGCACCGCCGTCGACGCCGAGGTGCGCCGCCGGGCCGCGGCCGACCGCGGGCGCGACCGGGTGGCGAAGAGCGCGGTGCGGCCGCTGGCCGAGCAGGTCGACTTCCTGCGCGCCCAGCAGTCCGACCTCGCCGAGCTGCGGCGGGCGGTGGCGCCGCTGGCCCGCCGGCTCGCGGTGCGGCTGTCGGCGCGGCGGCGGATGGGCCGCCAGGGCCGGCTGGACTTCCGCAGGACCGTGCGCGCCTCCCTCGGCACCGGCGGGGTGCCGGTGGTCACCCACCACCGGCCGCGCAAGGTGCACAAGCCCGAGCTGGTCGTGCTCTGCGACGTCAGCGGCTCGGTGGCCGGGTTCAGCCACTTCACGCTGATGCTCACCCAGGCGCTGCGCGAGCACTTCTCCGGCGTCCGGGCGTTCGCCTTCGTCGACTCCACCGACGAGGTGACCCGGTTCTTCCGGCCCGGCGCCGACGTCGCCGGCGCCGTCGCGCGGATCGGCCGCGAGGCCGACGTCGTCGCCTTCGACGGGCACAGCGACTACGGCAACGCCCTGGAGGTGTTCGCCGACCGCTGGCCCACCGCCGTCGGGCCGAAGACCTCGCTGCTGGTGCTCGGCGACGGGCGGACCAACTACCGCCAGCCCGGCCTGCCGGTGCTCGCCGACCTGGTCCGCCGCGCCCGCTCGGCGCACTGGCTCAACCCCGAGCCGCGGCGGCTGTGGGGCAGCGGCGACTCCGCCGCCGACCGCTACGGCGAGGTCGTCGACATGGTCGAGTGCCGCAACGCCACCCAGCTGGCGGAGTTCGTCACCACGCTCTGACACCACCCGGTTCCAGCGACACGCCCGGGGGACCCTCTGCGAGACCGCGCGTAACCGGTGGCCGGCAGCGCCGTTGGTCAGCGCGGGCACCGAGACGCGACACGGTGCCCGGCCCGTGCTCCCGTCGTCGCGGTCGGGAGCGCGGACGGCGCGACCGACGGCACGGGGGTGCCGGTCGCGACCGGGACGGTCCCGTCCCGACGGCCGGGTGCGGCGGCGCCCCGCGCCCGGCCGTCCGGGACCGGATCCGCCGGGTGCACCCGGGCCGCCGGTGCGGTGCCCGGCTAGGCTCGATCGGTGGCTGGTACCCGGATCGGCGTGATGGGTGGGACGTTCGACCCCGTCCACCACGGTCACCTGGTCGCCGCCAGCGAGGTGGCCGGGCTGTTCGGTCTCGACGAGGTGGTCTTCGTCCCCACCGGCCAGCCCTGGCAGAAGACCGAGCGCGAGGTCAGCCCCGCCGAGGACCGGTACCTCATGACCGTCATCGCCACCGCCTCCAACCCGCGGTTCTCCGTCAGCCGGGTCGACGTCGACCGCGAGGGCCCGACCTACACGATCGACACGCTCACCGACCTGCACGCCCAGCGTCCCGACGCCGAGCTGTTCTTCATCACCGGCGCCGACGCGCTGGCGCAGATCCTCAGCTGGCGCGACAGCGACCGGTTCCTCCGGCTGGCCCACTTCATCGGGGTCACCCGCCCCGGTTTCGTCCTCGCCGACGGGCACCTGCCCGAGGGCGCGGTCAGCCTGGTCGAGGTCCCGGCCCTGGCGATCAGCTCCACCGACTGCCGCGACCGCGTGGCCCGCGGCATGCCGGTCTGGTACCTGGTGCCCGACGGCGTGGTGCAGTACATCGAGAAGCGGGGCCTGTACCGCGCCGGCGGCCGGCGCTCGCCGGGCCCGCGCGGCGACCGGCCCACCCACGACCGCCCCCCGCCCGCCGCGCAGGCGGACCCGGCCGACCCCGACCCCACCGACCCACCGTCTGCCCACCTCCGGGAGGTGCCCCGATGACCGCCTCCGCCGAGGCCCGGGAGACCGCGCTGCTCGCCGCCCAGGCCGCCGCGGACAAGCTCGCCACCGACGTCTCGATCGTCGACGTCAGCGACCGCCTGGCCATCACCGACGCGTTCGTGCTCGCCGCGGCGCCCAACGAGCGCCAGGTGCAGGCGATCGTCGACGAGGTCGAGGAGCGGCTGCGCCGGCACGGCGTGAAGCCGGTCCGCCGCGAGGGCGTCGCCGAGGCCCGCTGGGTGCTGCTGGACTTCGTCGACGTCGTGGTGCACGTCCAGCACGCCGAGGAGCGCGCCTACTACGCCCTCGAGCGGCTGTGGAAGGACTGCCCGACCATCCCGTTCGTCGACCGCGCCGCCCCGCCCGCCGCCGACGGGGCGCCCGCCGCGACCGGCACGCTGTCCACCGACGACGTCGACCCGGGCAGCTCCGACCCCGTCCCGCTGGCACCCGACCCGACCGAGGACCTCACCGAGGACGACCTCACCGACGACGAACTGGCCGACGAGGACGCCCTCGAGGGCGACCCGCTCCAGGAGGAGCCCCTCGGCGGCGCCGCCGACGGGGACGCGGGGACGACCGGCCGGTGACGGCTCCCGCCGCCCTCGACCTGCCGGTGCCCCGGCTGGTCGTCTGGCGGCACGGACGGACCGAGTGGAACGCCACCGGGCGCTTCCAGGGCCAGATGGACCCGCCGCTGGACGCGGAGGGCCGCGCCCAGGCCGCCCGCACCGCGCCCCACCTGGTGGCGGCCGGGCTGGCGCCGGGGACGACCGTCGTGGTCGCCAGCGACCTGGTCCGCGCCGCCGACACCGCCGCCGCCCTGACCGGCCTGCTCGGCGTGCCGCTGCGGCTGGACGAGCGGCTGCGCGAGCACGGGCTGGGCTGCTGGGAGGGGCTCACCCGCGCCGAGGTCGCCGAGCGCCACCCCGAGCAGTACGCCGACTGGCTCGCGGGCCGGCCGGTGCAGGGCCGCGGCGGCGAGGAGGCCGCCGACGTCGCCCGCCGCGCGCTGGCCGCCCTGCGCGACCTGCCGCCGGCCGAGGTGGCCGTCGTCGTCACCCACGGCGGGACCGCCGGCCGACTCGTCGAGGCCCTGCTCGAGCTCGGCCCGCAGCACCGTCGGGTGTTCGGCCCGCTGGCCAACTGCGGCTGGAGCGAGCTCGCCCGGCAGGGGGACCGGTGGCGGCTGATGCGGCACAACGCCGTCGTCGCCGCCCTGCCGGGCCGGGTCGAGGGACCGGCCGTCGGCGCCCCGGCGCCGGTCCCGGCCGACGCCGCGGCCACCCCGGAGGGCGCCGCGCCCCCGCCGACCCAGGACGCCGACGCGGTCCTCTGAGGTCACCCGCCGGCCACCGGCCGTCCGCCTGCGCGTCAGCCGCCGGTCGGCGTCGGGCTAGCCTCCCCTGGTGTCCGTCGCCGTGGTCACCGACTCCACGGCCTACCTGCCGCCCGACCTCGTCGCGCGGTACGGCATCGAGGTGGTCCCGCTCTACGTCGTCCTCGCCGGGCACTCCGGCCGGGAGGGCACCGAGATCACCCCGGAGGACGTCGCCCGGGCGCTGACCTCCCGCGGGCAGCACGTCTCGACCTCGCGGCCGACCCCCGGCGACTTCGTCGCCGCCTACCGCCGCCGGCTCGCCGAGGGCGCGGACCGGGTGGTGTCGATCCACCTGTCCGCCGAGCTGTCGAGCACCTGGGACGCCGCCCGGCTGGCCGCCGCCCAGGTGGGGGAGCACCTCGTGACCGTCGTCGACTCGCGGTCGACGGCGATGGGCACCGGCTTCCCCGTCCTCGCCGCCGCCCGCGCCGCGGCCGACGGCGCCACCGCGGCCGAGGTCGCCGCCGTGGCCGCGCGGACCGCCGCGCGCACCCGCACGCTGTTCGTCGTCGACACCCTCGAGCACCTGCGCCGCGGCGGCCGCATCGGCTCGGCCGCCTCGCTGCTGGGCACCGCGCTGGCGGTCAAGCCGGTGCTGCACGTGGCCGAGGGGCGGGTCGTCCCGCTGGAGCGGGTGCGCACCTCCGGGCGCGCCCTCGCCCGGCTGGTGAAGCGCGCGGAGGAGGCCGCCGGCGGCCCGGGCGCCTCCCTCGCCGTCCACCACCTGGCCGCGCCCGAGCGCGCGCAGCGCCTGGCCGCCGAGCTGCAGCGCGCCGTGCCCGGCGTCCGGGAGCTGCACGTCAGCGAGCTGGGGGCGGCGGTCGGCGCGCACGTCGGGCCGGGCGCGGTCGGCGTCGTGGTGACCCCGGCGGAGGGGGACTGAGCGGAGGGCGGACACGGCGCGCAGCGTGCACCCGGCGCCCGCCGGACGGCCCGCGCCCGTCCACAGCCCGCACCGCCGTCCACAGTCCCCGCGGACCGGTCCTCCCGGGCGGGCGGTCTCCCTAGCGTCCGCCGCGTGCGCCTGACCTCCCGCCGCGACCCCGCCGCCGACGTCATCCGTGCCCGTCTCCGGGTGCTGCTCGACCAGGGCCGGCGCTCGGGCTGGCTGCCCGACGACGACCCGCTCGAGTCCCCGCCGCGCACCGGCGTCGCCCTCCTCCGCCGCCCGGAGCCCCGTGGGGACCGGGTCGACGACGACCTCGACGACGACCTCGACGACGACCTCGACGACGAGCCGGCGGACGGGCGGCTGCCGGGCGGGCTCGGCCGGCACCGGGCGCCCGGGCGCGCGGTGCGGGTGGACCCCGGCCGCCGAGGCAGCGCGGCGCTGTGGCTCACCGGCCTTGTGGCGGCGCTGCTGCTCGCCGGGTGGACCTGGCTGCAGCGGCCGGAGGTGGAACCGGCTCCCGAGCCCGCCCCGGCCGCCGACACGGAGCCCGCGCCCGCGGAGGCGGCCGGGGCCCGCACGACCGTCGTGGTCTCGGTCGTCGGCCTCGTCGTCACGCCCGGCCTGGTGACGCTGCCCGAGGGCGCCCGCGTCGCCGACGCGGTGGCCGCGGCCGGCGGCCTCCTGCCCGAGGCCGATCCCGCCTCGGTCAACCTGGCCGCGGTCGTCAGCGACGGGCAGCAGATCGCCGTCGGCGTCCCCGGCACGGCCGCCGCGCCGGCCGGCGGGGGAGCCGCCCCGCCCGGCCCGCTGGACCTCAACGCCGCCACGGTCGCCGACCTCGACGCCCTGCCCGGCATCGGCCCGGTGCTCGCCCAGCGCATCGTCGACCACCGCGGGCAGCACGGCCGGTTCACCAGCGTCGAGCAGCTCGACGACGTCCCGGGCATCGGCCCCGCCGTCTACGGCGAGCTCGCCGACCTGGTCCGGGTGTGAGCGCCCGCCCGGACCGGCGCTGGTCGTGGCTGGACCTGCGCCTGGTCCCGGTCGCCGCCGCGGTGTGGGCGGTCACCCTCGCCGCCGGCCTGCTGTCGCCCCCGGCCCTGCTCGTCCTGGCCGGCGCGGCCACGCTCGCGGCGCTGCTGCTCGTCCGGCGCCGGGGACGGGCCGGCGTCCTCGTGCTGCTCGCCGTGCTCGCCGCCGTGGCCACCACCGCGACCGTCGCCGCCGTCCGCGGCGCCGCCCGCGCCGCCTCCCCGCTCGCCGACGTCGCCGCCGGCCGCACGGTCGACGCGGTCCTGAAGGTCGACGGCGACCCGCGGCGCGTCGCCGGCACCGGCCCGCCTCGGCTGGTCCTCGACGTCACGGTCACCGCGGTGACCGACCGGGCGGCCACCGTGTCGCTGACCGCCGGGGCGGTGCTGTTCGCGCCGGCGCCGGACTGGACCGGCGTGCTGCCCGGGCAGGTGGTGCGCACCCGGGTGGCGGTGGCGACCGCGCCCGCCACCGACGGTGTCGTCGCGCGGCTGTCGGCCCGCGGCCCGCCGGAGCCGGTCGAGGAGCCGTCCCGGCTGCAGCGCGCCGCCGGTGCCGTCCGCGACGGGCTGGCCGCCACCGCCCGGCGCGTGCTGCCCGCACCCGCGGACGGGCTGCTGCCCGGCCTGGTCGTCGGCGACACCCGGGGCCTGGACCCGGTGCTGGAGGAGGACTTCCGCCGCGCGGGCCTGTCCCACCTCACCGCGGTCTCCGGCGCCAACGTGGCGATCGTCCTCACCGGCGTGCTCGCGCCGCTGCGCCGACGGGCGGTCGACCGCCGGGTGCAGGCGGTCGTGGCCCTCGCGGTCCTCGCCGGCTTCGTGGTGCTGGTCCGGCCCGACGCCAGCGTCCTCCGGGCGGCGGCCATGGGCGCGGTCACCCTCCTGGCGCTGGCCTCCGGCCGGGCGCGGGCCGCGGTCCCCGCGCTGGCCGCCTCGGTCGCGGTGCTGCTGCTGCTCGACCCGCGCCTGGCCCGCGACGCCGGCTTCGCCCTGTCGGTCGCGGCGACGGCGGCGATCGTGCTGCTGGCGCCCCGCTGGTCGCACCGGCTGCGGCGCCGCGGCTGGCCGCGCACCCCCGCCGACGCGGTGGCGGTCGCGGCGGCCGCCGGGCTGGCCACCGCGCCGCTGGTGGCGGGCCTGTCCGGGCTGGTCAGCCCGGTGTCGCTCCCGGCCAACCTGCTCGCCGCGCCGGCGGTGGCTCCGGCGACGGTGCTCGGCCTACTGGCCGCCGTCGTGGGACCGGTCGTGCCGGAAGCCGGGGACGGTCTGGTGTGGCTGGCGGGCTGGCCGGTGCGGTGGCTGGTCGCCGTGGCGCGCACCGCGGCCGCCCTGCCCGACGGCGCGACCGGCTGGCCGGCCGGCACCGGCGGTGCGCTGCTGCTGACCGTCCTGCTGCTCGCCGCAGGGCTGGCGCTGTGGCGGTACCGGCGGCTGCGCCCGGTGGGGCTGGCCGCGCTGCTCGGGCTGGTGCTGCTCGGCTGGCCGCTGCGCCAGGTGGCCGACGGCTGGCCGCCGCCGGGGACCGTGCTGGTGGCCTGCGACGTCGGCCAGGGCGACGCGCTGGTCCTGCCGACCGGCCCGGGCGAGGCCGTGCTCGTCGACGCCGGCCCGGAGGTGGGCGCGGTCGACCGCTGCCTGGACCGGCTGGGCGTCGACCGGCTGCCGCTGGTGCTGCTGTCGCACCTCGACGCCGACCACGTCGGCGGGCTGGCCGGGGCGCTGGACGGGCGGGAGGTGGGCGCCGTCGCCACCGGCACGCTGTCCCCGGCCGACGACCGGGCCGGCGACCTGGCCCGCGCCGCCGCCCGGGCGGGCGCTCGCCGCGAGGTCCTCGTCCCCGGCGACCGCCGCGACGTCGGCGGCGCCCGGCTCGAGGTGCTGGCGCCGCCGCCGGAGATCGCCACCGCCGCGGCCGAGCCCAACGACCTCTCGCTGGTCGTGCGGGTCACCGTGCGCGGCGTGCGGGTGCTGCTCACCGGCGACCTGAGCGCGGCGGCCGAGGCGCGGGTCCTCGACCGGGGCGTGGACCTGCGCGCCGACGTGCTGAAGGTCCCGCACCACGGCAGTGCCGACGTCGACCCGGCCTTCCTCGCCGCGACCGGCGCCCGGGTGGCGCTGGTCAGCGTCGGCGCGGAGAACACCTACGGGCACCCGGCGCCGCGGCTGCTGTCGCTGCTGGCCCGGGACGGGGTGCGGGTGCACCGCACCGACCGGGAGGGCGACCTGGCCGTCGTCGGCTCGGTGGGGGAGTGGGGCGTCGCCGCCCGCGGCGCTCCGGGGGCGCAGGCCGGACCGGTGCACCCCGGCGACGACGGCGTGCCGGGAGGACCCGCGGTGCGGCCGGACCGTCGGCGGGCCGTGACACCATCGGAGCGTGGCAGCGGCACCCCCGGCACCGACCTCCCGCCTGCGGGCCGTCGTCGGCGAGGAGGAGCTGCTGCGCTCCCGCGCCGTCGCCGCCGTGCGCGCCGCCGTCCTCGAGCGCCACCCCGCCGCGGAGGTGCACGAGCTGGTCGCCGCGGGCCTGCCGGTCGGGCAGCTCGCCGACGTGCTGGCGCCGTCGCTGTTCGGCGAGCACCGCCTGGTCGTCGTCAGCGGGGTGCACGAGGCCGCGGGCGCCCTGGTCGACGCCCTGACCGGCTACTGCAAGGACCCCGACCCGGAGCTCACGCTGGTCGTCGTCCACCACGGCGGCAAGCGCAACGAGGCGCTGGTCAAGGCGTTCACCGCGGCCGGTGCGGCGCTCGACGAGTGCGCCAAGATCTCCTCGCCCGGCGACCGGGCGGCGTTCGTCCGCAACGAGGTGCGCGCGGCCGGCGGCCGGATCACCCCCGACGCGGTGGCCGCCCTGGTCGACGCCGTCGGCGCGGACCTGCGGGCGCTGTCGTCGGCGGCCACCCAGCTGGTCGCCGACTTCGGCGGGACCATCGACGCCGACGCCGTCGCCCGCTTCCACCGCGGGCAGGCCGAGGTCACCGGCTTCACCGTCGCCGAGAAGGTGCTGGTGGGGGACCGTCAGGGCTCGCTGGAGACGCTGCGCTGGGCGCTGGACCGCGGCGTCGCGCACGTGCTCATCGCCGACGCGATCGCCGACGGCATCCGGACCGCGGCCCGGGTCACCTCGCTGAACACCACCAACACCGGTGACCTCGCGCGGGCGCTCAAGCTGCCGCCGTGGAAGGTGAAGAAGGCCCAGACGCAGGCGCGCGGCTGGAGCATCGAGGGCCTGCAGCAGGCGATCGGGGTGGCCGCCGAGCTCAACGCCGACGTCAAGGGCGTCGCCGCGAGTGCCGACTACGCGCTCGAGCGGGCCATCCGCCGGATCGTCGACATCCGCGCCACCACCGGCCGCGGCCGGGTCCGCGCCGGCTACTGAGCGGCCGGGCCGGCCCGCCCCGCACAGCGACGGGCCCCCGTCCTCCGGTGGGGAGGACGGGGGCCCGGGAGCGCTGGGACGCAGCTCAGAGGCTGGTCAGCTGCTTGGCCATGCCCGACTTGCGGTTGGCGGCCTGGTTCTTGTGGATGATGCCCTTGCTGGCGGCCTTGTCGAGGGCCTTGCTGGCCTTCTGCAGCGCCGTGGTCGCGGCCTCGGTGTCGCCGGCGGCGGCGGCCTCGCGGAAGCGGCGGACGGCCGTCTTCAGGGCGGACTTGACGGCGACGTTGCGCTGGCGCGCCTTCTCGTTCGTCTTGTTCCGCTTGATCTGGGACTTGATGTTCGCCACGCGTGAGCCTCGGTGTCTCGCAGGAGGGAAAGGGTCTGTCGGTGCGTCCGGACGGCATGCGTCAGCGGACCGGCCTGCCAGGTTACCAGCGTGCGGCGCGCCGTCCCAACCCGGCCGCGGGGGGACCTCCCCGGCACGGTGCTCCACCGCCGTGCCCCGGCGTGGGACGATGGCGGCACTGTGACGACTCCCGCTGCCACCGATCCCGCCCGGATCCGGAACTTCTGCATCATCGCCCACATCGACCACGGCAAGTCGACGCTGGCCGACCGGATGCTCGAGGTGACCGGGATCATCGAGGCGCGGCAGATGCGCGCGCAGTACCTCGACCGGATGGACATCGAGCGCGAGCGCGGCATCACCATCAAGGCGCAGAACGTGCGCCTGCCCTGGAAGGTCGGGGACACCGAGTACGTCCTCGACATGATCGACACCCCCGGCCACGTCGACTTCACCTACGAGGTGTCCCGGTCGCTGGCCGCCTGCGAGGGCGCGGTCCTGCTGGTCGACGCCGCGCAGGGCATCGAGGCGCAGACCCTGGCCAACCTCTACCTGGCCCTGGAGAACGACCTCA
The DNA here is from genome assembly GCF_042654585.1 of Geodermatophilus arenarius. Classification (NCBI taxonomy): domain Bacteria; kingdom Bacillati; phylum Actinomycetota; class Actinomycetes; order Geodermatophilales; family Geodermatophilaceae; genus Geodermatophilus; species Geodermatophilus arenarius. Next base: position 276,102 of record NZ_JBHSGR010000001.1, on the reverse strand, counting down.
CGATCATCCCCGTCCTCAACAAGATCGACCTGCCGGCCGCGCAGCCCGAGAGGTACGCCGCCGAGATCGCGCACATCATCGGCTGCGAGCCCGAGGACGTCCTCAAGGTCAGCGGCAAGACCGGCGAGGGCGTGCCGGAGCTGCTGGACGCGATCGTCGCGCAGATCCCCGCGCCGGAAGGCGACGCCGAGGCCCCGGCCCGCGCGATGATCTTCGACTCGGTCTACGACATCTACCGCGGCGTCATCACCTACGTCCGCGTCGTCGACGGGCGGATCTCCAGCCGCGAGCGCATCCGGATGATGTCGACCGGCGCCACCCACGAGCTGCTCGAGATCGGCGTCATCTCGCCCGAGCCCAAGCCGGTCGACGGCCTCGGCGTCGGCGAGGTCGGCTACTTCATCACCGGGGTGAAGGATGTCCGCCAGTCCCGCGTCGGCGACACCGTCACGCTGCAGCACCGCCCGGCCGCCGAACCGATCGGCGGCTACAGCGACCCCAAGCCGATGGTCTACTCCGGCCTCTACCCGATCGACGGCAGCGAGTACCCGCTGCTGCGCGAGGCGCTGGACAAGCTGCTGCTCAACGACGCGGCGCTGACCTACGAGCCGGAGACCTCCGCGGCGCTCGGCTTCGGCTTCCGCGTCGGCTTCCTCGGCCTGCTGCACCTGGAGATCGTCCGCGAGCGGCTCGAGCGCGAGGCCGGCATCAGCCTCATCTCCACGGCGCCCAACGTCGTCTACCGGGTGGTGATGGAGGACGGCACCGAGCACACCGTCACCAACCCCAGCGACTGGCCCGAGGGCAAGATCGACAAGGTCTACGAGCCGATCGTCAACGCCACGATCATCGCGCCCAGCGACTACACCGGCGCGATCATGGAGCTCTGCCAGAGCCGGCGCGGTCAGCTCGGCGGCATGGACTACCTGAGCGAGTCCCGCGTCGAGCTGCGCTACACCCTGCCGCTCGGCGAGATCATCTTCGACTTCTTCGACGCCCTGAAGTCGCGCACCCGCGGCTACGCCAGCCTCGACTACGCCGAGGCCGGCGAGCAGGAGTCCTCGCTGGTCAAGGTGGACATCCTGCTGCAGGGCGAGGCCGTCGACGCGTTCAGCGCCATCGTCCACAAGGACAAGGCGTACAGCTACGGCGTGATGATGGCCGGCAAGCTGCGCGAGCTCATCCCGCGGCAGCAGTTCGAGGTGCCCATCCAGGCCGCCGTCGGCTCCCGGGTGATCGCCCGCGAGACCGTGCGCGCCATCCGCAAGGACGTCCTCGCCAAGTGCTACGGCGGTGACATCACCCGCAAGCGGAAGCTGCTGGAGAAGCAGAAGGAGGGCAAGAAGCGGATGAAGATGGTCGGCCGCGTGGAGGTCCCGCAGGAGGCCTTCGTCGCCGCGCTGTCGACCAACGAGCCCTCCGCCGCCAAGAAGTGAGCGGCCGGCTGCTCGCCGTCTGCGTCTCCGGCTCCGACCTGCTGCCCCTGCCCGGGCGCCGGCCCGACCGCAGCGGCATCGACAAGCGGCCGAGGCCCGGCCGCGTCGCCGTCGGCGAGCTGGGCCTGGACGGCGACGTCCAGGTCAACCGGAAGCACCACGGCGGGGAGGGGCAGGCGGTCTACGCCTACGCCCAGGAGGACGCCGACTGGTGGGCCGCCGACCTCGGCCGCGACCTGCCGCCGGGCCGCTTCGGCGAGAACCTCCGGACGGCGGGCCTGGACCTCACCGAGGCGGTCATCGGCGAGCGCTGGCGGGTGGGGACGGCGCTGCTCGAGGTGACCGCGCCGCGCATCCCGTGCGCCAACTTCGCCCGCTTCTGGGACGTCCCGGACCTGGTCAAGCGGTTCACCGCGCACGGCGCCACCGGCGCCTACCTGCGGGTGCTCGAGACCGGCGACGTCGGCACGGGGGACGAGGTCGCCGTCGTCGACCGGCCGGAGCACGGGGTCACCGCCGGCCTGGCCTTCCGCGCGCTCACCACCCAGCGGTACCGGATCGCCCAGCTGGAGCCCGCGCTGGCGTCGTTCCCGGTCAAGGACCAGCCAAGGCTCGCCGCGCGGATCGCCGCGAGGGCCGCCGCCCCGGCCTGACGCGGCGCCGGCGTGGACCGGCCGCCCCGTCCCCGGGACCCCCGCCGCCTGCGTCTGCCGGCCACCGCGACGCGCTACCGTGCCCGCGCCGGGAGCCGACCGGCGGGAGCGGGGAGGACGACGATGGTGCTGCGCCGTGCTGCCGCGACGGTGGCCGGGCTGGTGGTCGCGGTGTCCGCGCTGGCCGGCTGCGGCGGGAGCGAGCCGGAGGAGTCCGCCGGCGACCTGCTCGCCCGCGCGAAGACCACGCTAGACGAGACCGAGTCGCTGCACTTCGTGCTGACCAGCGAGGGCGCCCCCACCACCGGCACCGCGCTGGTCGGCGGCGAGGGCGACGTCCTCCGCCCGGCCTCGTTCGAGGGCACGCTGCAGGTGCTGGCCGTCGGCTCGGCGCTCGACCTCGCCGTCGTCTCGGTCGACGGCACCGTCTACGCGCAGCTGCCCTTCACCAGCGGCTACAGCGTCGTCGACCCCGCGCAGTTCGGCTTCGGCGACCCCGGCGCGCTGCTGGACCCCGACACCGGCATCTCGCAGCTGCTCGCCCAGTCCGACGCCGCCGAGCTGGGGGAGGAGCGCCGGGTCGACGGCGAGGTGGTGCGCGAGGTGACCGCGGAGATCCCCGGCGACCTGGTCGAGCAGGTGCTCACCAGCGAGGACCCGAGCCAGCCGGTGGAGGCCCGCTTCTCCGTGGCGACCGAGTCCGGCCAGCTGCGCCGCGCCGAGCTGACCGGCCCGTTCTACGCGGCCGACCAGGACGCCACCTTCACCATCGAGTTCTCCGACCCCGGCGACGATGTCGAGATCACCGCACCGCCTGTCGGCTGAGCCGCAGGCGCCCGCGGTCCCGGGGCTACCGCTGGTCGTCCTCGCCACCCTGGCGGTGCTGGTCACCGCGGCCGACACCTACGTCGTCGTCCTGGCGCTGCCGGACATCCTCACCGGGGTCGGCGTCGGCATCGACGAGCTGCAGCGGGCGACGCCGATCGTCGGCGGCTTCCTGCTCGGCTACACCGCCACGCTGCCGCTGCTGGGCCGGCTGGCCGACCTGCGCGGCCGGGTCCCGGTGCTGGCCGGCTGCCTGCTGCTGTTCGCGCTGGGCTCCCTGCTGACCGCCACGGCGACCGACCTGGGCCTCGCCGTCGCCGGTCGCGGGCTGCAGGGCGTGGGCGCCGGCGGGCTGGTCCCGGCCACGCTGGCACTGGTCGCCGACCGGTGGCCTCCCGAGCGCCGGGCGGTGCCGCTGGGCGTGGTCGGCGCGGTGCAGGAGGCCGGCGCGGTGCTCGGCCCGCTGGCCGGCGCCGCGGTGCTCGCGGTCGGCGACTGGCGGGCGGTCTTCTGGCTCAACCTGCTGCTCGGGCTGGTCCTCGCCGCGGGGGTGGTGCTCACCGGCGGCCGCCGGCGGCCCGACCCCGTCGGCCTGGTCCTGCTGCTGCTCACCGGCACCGCCGCGGGCCTGCAGCTGGCCGAGCCGGCCGCGCTGGCCGAGGACGTCACCCTCGGCCTGGCCTGGGTGCCGCTGGCCGACGGCGGAGCCGCCTCGACGCCGCTGGTGCTGGCCGCCGTGGCCGCCGGGCTGGCGCTGGTCGCGCGGAGCCTCGCGCACCCCGACGGCGCGGTGCTGCCGCTGCGCGGGGCGCCGCGGCTGGTCCGCGAGGTCGACGCGCTGGGCTCGCTGCTCGCCGTCGTCGCGCTCGGGGCGCTGGTGTGGTCCTTCGCCGCAGCCGACCCGGCCACCGAGGTCGTCGCCCACGGCCCGGTGCTGCTGCCGGTCGCCGCGCTGGCCGCCGCCGGCTTCTGGCTGCACGAGCGGCGCGCGCCCGACCCGGTGCTGCCGCTGGGCGCGCTGCGACCGGCCGGCGCGTGGGGCGCGCTGCTGGTCAACCTGCTGGTCGGGGTGGCGCTGGTGGCCGCGCTGGTCGACGTCCCGCTGTTCGCCCGCGCCACGACGACGCCCGGCGACCAGCTCGGCGCCGCGCTCGTGCTGGTGCGGCTGCTGGTGGCGGTCCCGGTGGGCGCGGTCGCCGGCGGGTGGCTGTGCCGGGTGCTGCCCCCGCGGCTGGTCGCCGCGGGCGGCACGGTGCTGGCCGCGCTGGCGCTGTGGGCGATGACCGGCTGGGGCGAGACGTCGCTGGACCGGTGGGGGTCCACGGTCGTGCTGCTGGCCGCGGGGCTCGGGTTCGGCCTGGCGATCGCGCCGGTCAACGCGGTGCTGCTGGCGGTCACCGGGCCCGCCGTGCACGGCAGCGCCAGCGCGCTCGCCGTCGTCGCCCGGACCGTGGGGATGCTGGTCGGGCTGTCGCTGCTCACCGCGGTGGCGCTGCGCCGGTTCACCGCCGAGGTGGCGGCGCTCGGCTCGCCGCTGACCGTCTGCCCGGACACCCCGGCCGACTGCCCCGCCTACGAGGCGGCCGTCGACCAGGCCGTCCTCACCCAGCTGCACACCGTCTTCGCCGGCGCCGCGGTCGCCGCCGCGCTGGCGGCGGTCGCGGCGCTGGCGCTGCTGCGCGAGGTCAGCGCGGCTCGTGCACCGCGTAGTGCGTGACGGTGTCCTCGCGCTGCACCAGGAAGCGGTCGTCCTCGGGGTAGTAGACGGCGGCCTCGAGGTCGTCGCCGGCGAACCCGCGGACCGCGTCCAGCGACTCCCACAGGCTCAGCGCGACGACCTCGGTGCGGCCGTCGCCGAGGTCGCGGGTCAGCACCCAGGCGCCCTCGTTGCCCGGCGTCCGCCGGTACTCGCCGACCCCGGTCTCCTCGACGTAGGCGGCGTAGGCGTCGGCGTCCCCGGTGCGGACCCAGCCCCGCCACACCCGCGCTGTCCTGGCCACGGCCGGCCTCCTCGTCAGAGCGTGAAGACGATCTTCCCGGCGGTGCGCCCCTCGAGCATGCGGCTGAAGCCCTCGCAGGCCTCCTCGAGCGGCAGCTCGACGTCGATGACCGGGCGGACGCCGGTCACCGCGCACATCCGGACCAGCGACTCCAGCTCGTCGCGGGTGCCCATGGTGGACCCGACCACCGACAGCTGGGTGAAGAACACCCGGTTGAGCTCGGCGCCCGGGTCGTAGCCGGTGGTGGCGCCGGAGGTGACGATGACGCCGCCGGGCCTCAGGGACCTGACGCTGTGGCTCCAGGTCGCCTTGCCGACCGTCTCCATGACGCCGTCGACCCGCTCGGGCAGCCGGGCGCCGGTCTCGAAGGCCTGGTCGGCGCCGAGCTCGAGCGCGGCCGCGCGCTTCTCCTCGCTGCGGCCGGTCACCCACACCCGGTAGCCGGCGGCCCGCCCCAGGACGACCAGCGCGGTGGCGACGCCGCCGCTGGCGCCCTGCACGAGCACCGTCTGGCCGGGCCGCAGACCGGAGCGGACGAACAGCATCCGGTAGGCGGTCAGCCAGGCGGTGGGCAGGCAGGCGGCCTCGGCGAAGGACAGCTCCGCGGGCTTGGGCAGCAGGTTGCGCCGGGGGACGGCGACCCGCTCGGCCATCGTGCCCTGGTACAGCTCGGAGAACAGCGTGCGCTTCGGGTCGAGCGTCTCGTCGCCGGTCCACCCGGGGCTGGCGACGACGCCGTGGACGACGACCTCGTTGCCGTCCTCGTCCAGCCCGGCGGCGTCGGTGCCCAGGATCATCGGCATCCGCTCCTGGGGCAGGCCGACGCCGCGCAGGCTGAACAGGTCGTGGTGGTTGAGGGAGACGGCCTCGACCTGCACCGTCGTCCAGCCGTCGGGCACCTCCGGCTCGGGCCGGTCGCCGACCTCCAGGACGGAGAGCGGGTCGTCGGGCGAGGGTGTGGAGACGAAGACGGCGCGCATGCGGCGGACGCTAGCGGACGACCAGGACGTGCTCCTGCCGCGGGACGAACTCGCCGATCACCGGGGCGCCGGGCACCTCCCCGGCCAGCAGCAGCCCGCCGGAGGTCTGCGCGTCGGCCAGCAGCAGCGCCTCGTCCTCCCCCACGGCGGACAGATCGGTGTGCGGGCGCACCCAGTCGAGGTTGCGCCGGGTGCCGCCGGAGACGAACCCTGCGGCCAGCGCCTCGCGGGCGCCGGCCAGGTAGGGGACGGCGGCGGCGTCGACCACCGCGGTCACCCCGCTGGCGCGCGCCATCTTGTACAGGTGACCGAGCAGGCCGAAGCCGGTGACGTCGGTGCCCGCGCGGACGCCGGCGGCCAGGGCGGCGCGCGAGGCGTCCCGGTTGAGCGCGGTCATCGAGGCCACCGCCTCCTCGCTGACCTCGCCGGTGGCCTTCATCCGGTTGTTGAGCACGCCGACGCCCAGCGGCTTGGTCAGCGACAGCGGCGTCCCGGCAACGGCGGCGTCGTTGCGGATGACCCGGTCGAGGTCGAGGACGCCGGTGACGGCCATGCCGTACTTGGGCTCGGGGTCGTCGATCGAGTGCCCGCCGCCGACGTGGCAGCCGGCCTCCTGCGCCGCCTCGAGCCCGCCGCGCAGCACCTCGGCGGCGAGCTCGGCGGGCAGCACGTCCCGCGGCCAGCCGAGCAGGTTGACCGCGACCACCGGGGTGCCGCCCATGGCGTAGACGTCGGACAGCGCGTTGGCCGCGGCGATCCGGCCGAAGGTGTACGCGTCGTCGACGACCGGGGTGAAGAAGTCGGTGGTGAGCACCAGCCCCTGCCCGCCGGCGGTGCGGACGACGGCCGCGTCGTCGCCGTCGTCGAGGCCGACGACGAGCTCGGCGGCCGGGTCGACCGGGCCGGTGTGCGTGAGCCCCGCGACGACGGCCTCGAGCTCCCCGGGCGGGATCTTGCAGGCGCAGCCGCCGCCGTGCGCGTACTGGGTGAGGCGGATCCGTGCGGGCGCGCTGGTCACGGCCCCACCGTAGGCTGGCCGGCGGAGGCGTCAGGGCGCCTGGTGGCCCCCGCGGCCTCTAAAGCCGACGTGGCCGAGCAGCTCGGTCAGGCGGGTTCGATTCCCGTCCGCCTCCGCCAGCCTCCCCGCGGGCCGGCGCGCATACGCTCCGCAGCGATGAGCGCCGACCCGCGGCGGGCAGTGCCCCGCACCGACACGCTGCTGGCCGACCCGGCGCTGGCCGACGCCGCCTCGCGCCTGGGCCGGGAGCTGGTCAAGGACGCCGTCCGCGCCGTGCAGTCCCGCATCCGCGCGGGCGAGCTCGCGCCCGACGACGCGGTCGCCGCCGTCCTCGCCGGCCTGCCGTCGACCGCGTCCGCCCTGCGCCCGGTGCTCAACGCCACCGGCGTCCTCGTGCACACCAACCTCGGGCGGGCACCGCTGTCGGCCGCGGCCGTCGAGGCGGTGGTCGCGGCCAGCGGCACCACCGACGTCGAGCTGGACCTGTCCACCGGCCGCCGCGGGCCGCGCGGCGAGGCGGCGATCGCCGCGCTGCTGGCCGCCGTCCCCGCCGCCGGGGCCGCGATCGTGGTGAACAACTGCGCGGCCGCGCTGGCGCTGGTGGCCACGGCGCTGGGCGGCGAGCTGGTCATCGCCCGCGGCGAGCTGGTCGAGATCGGCGACGGCTTCCGCATCCCCGCCCTGCTCGAGTCGACCGGCGCCCGCCTGCGCGAGGTGGGGACGACGAACCGGGTGACCCTCGACGACTACCGCGACGCCCTGTACGACGACACCGGCGCGGTGCTCAAGGTGCACCCGTCGAACTTCGTCGTCCGCGGTTTCACGCGGGCCGTGCCGGTGCACGAGCTGGCCGAGGCGCTGGCGAACAGCGGCGTGCCGCTGGTGGCCGACGTCGGCTCCGGGCTGCTGCGGCCGCACCCGGCGCTGCCCGACGAGCCGGACCTGCAGACGACGCTGGCCGACGGCGCCGACCTGGTGCTCGCCAGCGGGGACAAGCTGCTCGGCGGCCCGCAGGCCGGCCTGGTGCTCGGCCGCGCCGACCTGGTGCAGCGGCTGCGCCGGCACCCGCTGTACCGGGCGCTGCGGGTGGACAAGACGACGCTCGCCGCGCTGGAGGCCACCCTGCGCGGCCCGCAGCCTCCGGTGCAGCAGATGCTCGCCGCCGACGTGGACGGGCTGCGCGCCCGGGCGCGCGCGCTGGCCGGCCGGCTGGCCGCCGCCGGGGTCGACGCGCACGCCGTCGACTCCGCCGCCCGGGTCGGCGGGGGAGGGGCGCCCGAGCACCCGCTGCCCAGCGCGGCGGTCTCGCTGCCCGAGCCGTTCGCCGAGCCGCTGCGGCGGGGTGCGCGGCCGGTCGTCGGGTACGTGGCCGACGGGCGCACCCTGCTCGACCTGCGCAGCGTGCCGCCGTCGGCCGACGACGACCTCGCCGCCGCGGTGCTGGAGGTGGCGCAGCGGTGGCCCTGAGCGGCATGGACGTGATCGCCACCGCCGGGCACGTGGACCACGGCAAGTCGACGTTGGTCCGCGCGCTCACCGGCATGGAGCCCGACCGGTGGGAGGAGGAGCGCCGCCGCGGTCTGACCATCGACCTCGGCTTCGCCTGGACGACGCTGCCCTCGGGCCGGGTGCTGGCCGTCGTCGACGTGCCGGGGCACGAGCGGTTCGTCGGCAACATGCTCGCCGGCGTCGGGTCCGTGCCGGCCGCGCTGGTCGTGGTGGCCGCCGACGACGGCTGGTCGCCGCAGACCGCCGAGCACGTCGCCGTCCTCGACGCGCTCGGCGTGCGGCACGCGCTGCTCGCCGTCACCAAGGCCGACCTCGCCGACCCCGCGCCCGTGCTCGCCGACGCCACCGAGCGGCTGGCCGCGACGTCGATGGGCGCCGTCCCCGGCGTGGCGGTGAGCGCGCCGACCGGCCGCGGCGTCGCCGAGCTGACCGCCGCCCTCGAGGCGCTGCTGGCCGGGCTGCCCGCGCCGGACGCCGAGGCGCCGGTGCGGCTGTGGATCGACCGCGCGTTCCCGATCCGCGGCGCCGGCACCGTGGTCACCGGGACGCTCGCCGCCGGGTCCGTCGCACCCGGCGACCGGCTGCGGCTCGGCGACCGCGAGGTGGGCGTGCGCGGCGTGCAGTCGCTGGGCCGTCCGGTGGAGCGGGCGACGGCGACCGCGCGGGTGGCGCTGAACCTGCGCGGGATCGCCGTCGAGGACCTCTCCCGCGGCGACGCGCTGCTCACCCCCGGCGCGTTCCGGACCACCGCGGAGGCCGACGTCGTCCTAGCCCGCGCGCCCGAGGGGCGGCTGCCGGCCGAGGCGGTGCTGCACGTCGGCTCGGCGGCGGTGCCGGTGCGGCTGCGCCCGCTCGACGGGCGGGCGGTGCGGCTGCGGCTGGCCGCCCCCCTGCCGCTGCGGGTGGGGGACCGGGTCCTGCTGCGCGACCCGGCCGACCGGCGGCTGCTCGGCGTCGGCGTCCGCGACGTCGCGCCGCCGGAGCTGCGCCGCCGCGGGGCGGCCCGGCAGCGGGCCGGCGAGCTGGGCCGCCAGCAGGCCGGGCCGGCCGGTGCCGCCGGCGACCTCGCCCGCCGACGGGTGGTGCGCGCCGACGACTTCACCGCGATGGGCTGGCCGGTGCCCGGCGACGCCGTCCGCGCCGGACCGTGGCTGCTGGCGCCGGGGCTGGTCGGCGAGCTGGCCCGACGGGTGCCGGGGCTGGTGGCCGCGCACCGGCAGGCGCACCCGCTGGAGCCCGGGCCGCCGGTCGCCGTCGTCCGCCGGGAGCTGGACCTGCCCGACGACGACCTGGTGGCCCTGGTCGTGCGGCCGCCGCTGGCGCTGCGCGAGGGCCGGGTCGTCGTGGCCGCCGCCGGCCTGCCGCCGGCGGTGCAGCGGGCGGTCGACGCCATCCGGGCGCGGCTGGCCGCCGATCCGTTCGCCGCCCCGGACGCCGACGAGCTGCGCGCCGCCCGCCTCGGACCCCGCGAGCTGGCGGCCGCGGTGCGCGACGGGCAGCTGGTGCGCATCGCCGACGGCGTCTACCTGGCGCCGGGCGTGGAGGAGGCCGCCCGCGCGCGGCTGGCCGCGGTGCCGCAGCCGTTCACGCTCAGCCAGGCGCGCTCGGCGTGGGGGACGACGCGGCGGGTGGCCGTACCGCTCATGGAGTGGCTCGACGCGCGCGGGGTCACCCAGCGGCTGCCCGACGCCACCCGCCGGCTCCGCTGACCCGGCGTGGGATACGGGCCGTGACGTTCCGCTGACCTAGCGTGTCCCGGTGATCGACTTCTCCAGCGGCTCGGTGTTCAAGCTGAGCCAGTGCAACCCCCAGGACGTCGCCGGCGACGTCGCCCCGCTGCTCATCCCGGGCGAGCAGCTGTACTTCGCGTTCAAGACGGTGCGGGACTTCGTCGTCTTCACCGACAAGCGGCTGATCGCGGTGAACGTCCAGGGCATGACCGGCCGCAAGAAGGACTTCACCTCGCTGCCCTACAGCAGGATCCAGGCCTTCTCGGTGGAGACCGCGGGCACCTTCGACCTCGACGCCGAGCTGGACCTGTGGTTCAGCGGGCTGGGCAAGGTGCGGCTGGAGTTCAAGGGCAACTCCGACATCCGCCAGCTCGGCCAGATGATCGCCACCTACGTGCTCTGAGCGCAGTCGTGCTCTGCACACACCCGTGTGCAGAGCACGACTTCCCGGCGCGGATCCTCGGGTCCGGGCAGCTCGTGCTCTGCCCCCACCGGCGGGGCAGAGCACGACCGCGCACGGGACAGGTCAGCCGCCGGCCTGGCGGAGCAGCGCGTCGCGCTCGTCGCTCTCCGTCAGCACCGGCTGCGCGGAGGAGGCGTCGACGGTCTCCACGGTGTCCTCGAGGTCGACCGGCTCGGGCAGGGTGCGGAAGCGTTCGCGCGGGTCCTCGGGAACGGTCATGTCCGGAGCGTCCCGCGGGTGAGCCGGGTCCGCTAGAGCGAGGGGACCCAGCGCGCCGGGCGCCTCTCGCGGAACGCGGCGATGCCCTCCTGACCGTCCTCGCCGGCGAAGGCCCGCGCCGAGAGCTCGAGCAGGTCGTCGAAGGAGCCGCGGAGCCCGCCGGCGCGCAGCAGCCGCTTGGTCTCGGCCAGCGCCCACGGCGACCCGGCGGCCAGCGCCAGCACCTGCCCGTCGACGGCGGCGTCGACCCCGTCGTCGGGTGCCACCAGGTCCACCAGCCCGCCGGCCGCGGCGGTGGCGGCGTCGAACACCTCGCCGGTGAGCATGAGCCGGTGCGCCACGTGCGGGAGCATCCGCGGCAGCACGACCGCGGAGATGACGGCGGGCACCAGCCCGAGCCGCACCTCCGACATGCCGAACGTCGCCGAGGACGCGGCCACCACGACGTCACAGGCCGCGGCCAGGCCGACCCCGCCGGCCCGCGCCGGCCCGCGCACCGCGGCCACCACCGGCTTGGGGGCGGTCCAGATCGTCCGCAGCAGGTCGGGGAGCTCGCGCACCCCCTGGTCCCCGGCCCCGGCGCCGGCCGCCTCGGACAGGTCCATCCCCGAGCAGAACACCCGCCCGGTGTGGTCGAGCACGACCACGCGCACCGCGTCATCGGCGAGCGCGGCGTCGAGGGCCTCGCGCAGCTGCGCGCGCAGCGCCCGGGAGAGCGCGTTGCGGTTGCCGGGGGAGTCCAGCACCAGCCGGGCCACGCCCCCCGCGACGGTCACCTGCAGCAGCCGGTCCTCGTCCACGGGCGCAGAGCTCACCCGGGCATCCTGCCCCGGGGTGGCGGGGGCGCGGCACACTGGGAGCAGATGACCACCACCCTGCCGCTGCTGCCGGCGCGTCCGCCCGCGGACGACGACCTGCCGGTCGGTGCCCGCGAGCACCTGACGACGACGCCGTTCGGCCTCTACGTGCACGTGCCGTTCTGCGCCACCCGCTGCGGCTACTGCGACTTCAACACCTACACCTCCGACGAGCTCGGCCCCGGCGCCAACCGCGCCGAGTACGCGGGCACCGCGATCGCCGAGCTGCACCGCGCCGCGCGGGTCCTCGGCCCCGACCTGCCGACGGTCTCCACCGTCTTCGTCGGCGGCGGCACCCCGACGCTGCTGCCCGCCGAGGACCTCGCCGCCGTGCTGGCCGCCGTCCGCGAGCTGTTCCCGGTCGCCGACGGCGTCGAGGTGACCACCGAGGCCAACCCCGAGTCGGTGACCCCGCGGTCGCTGGCGACCCTGCGCGCGGCCGGCTTCACCCGGCTCAGCCTCGGGATGCAGTCCGCCGCCGAACACGTGCTCGCCGTCCTCGACCGGCGGCACACCCCGGGGCGCGCGGCGCAGGCCGCGCGGGAGGCGGTCGCGGCCGGCTTCGAGCACGTCAACCTGGACCTCATCTACGGCACGCCGGGGGAGACCGACGCCGACTGGGCCGCCTCGCTCGACGCCGTCCTGGCCGCGCCGGTCGACCACGTCAGCGCGTACGCGCTCATCGTCGAGGACGGCACCCGGCTGGCCCGCCGCATCGCCCGCGGCGAGCTGCCGATGCCCGACGACGACGTCCTCGCCGACCGCTACGTCCAGGCCGACACCGTGCTGCGCGGCGCCGGGTTCGACTGGTACGAGGTCAGCAACTGGTCGCGCGGGGACGCCGCCCGCTGCCGGCACAACGAGCTGTACTGGGCCAACGCCAACTGGTGGGGCGTGGGCCCGGGCGCGCACAGCCACGTCGGCGGCGTGCGCTGGTGGAACGTCAAGCACCCGGCGGCGTACGCGCAGCGGCTGGCGGCGGGGGAGGGCCCGGTGGCCGACCGCGAGGTGCTCGAGCCCGCCGACCGCGCGCTGGAGACGGTCATGCTCGGCCTGCGGCTGCGCGACGGGCTGCCGCTGACCGCGCTGTCCGACACCGGCCGGGCCCGCGCCGCCGACGCCGTCGCCCGCGGCCTGCTGGAGCCCGCCGCGCACGCCGGGGGCCGGGCGGTGCTCACCGACCGCGGCCGCCTGCTCGCCGACGCCGTCGTCCGGGACCTGACGGACTGAGGCTCCGCCTCTCGCGCGCGAGAGGCGGCACCTCTGCCTCTCGCGCGCGGAAGGCGGGGACAGCACCTGACGGATGTCAGCCCGGGCCGACGACGTCCGGCACGTCCGGTACCGGGATCGGCAGGTCTACGGTCGGGCGCCGTGGACGCCCACTCCCGGTGGCGGCAGATCGGCTGGTCCCTGCCCTGGCTGCTGTTCCAGGCCTTCCCCCTCGCCGACCTGCTGACCACCGACCGGCCGACGGCGGTCCGGGTGGTCGCCGGCGCCGCGCTGCTGGTGTTCACCGCCGTCTACCTCGACGTGTTCCGCCGGTCGTTCACCAGCTGCGACCCGGGCGGACCGCTCGGCCGGCTGGCGGTGGTCGCGGCGCTCGGTGCCGGCCTCGCCGTCTGGCTGGGCCCGGCGTGGGCGGGTCTGCTGATCTACGTGTCGGCGGCCTCGGCGGCGGCACTGCCGCGGCGCTGGGTGTGGCCGGCGGTGCTCGCCGCCGCCGCGGTGTGCGCCGGGGTCGTCACGGCCGACGGCCAGCTCGCGAACCTGTTCATCCTCCCGGTGATGTGTCTGCTCACGGCGTTCGCGATGCGCGGCACCCGCCACCTGGTCGAGGTCAACACCGAGCTCGCCGCGGCCCGCGAGGAGCTGGCGCGCAACGCGGTCGCCGAGGAGCGGCTGCGCTTCGCCCGCGACCTGCACGACCTGCTCGGCCACAGCCTGTCGCTCATCGCGCTCAAGAGCGAGCTCGCCGGGCGGCTGGCCGAGGTCGACCCGGCACGGGCGCGCACCGAGATGGCCGACGTCGAGGCCGCCGCCCGCCGCGCGCTGGCCGAGGTCCGCGACGCGGTCAGCGGCTACCGCCAGGTCAGCTTCGCGCAGGCGCTGGCCGAGGCGCGCGCGGCGCTGTCCGGCGCGGGGATCGCCGCCCGCCTGCCCGACCGGGTGCCCGTGCTGCCCGGCCCGGTCGACGCCGCCCTGGGCTGGGTGGTCCGCGAGGCGACGACGAACGTGCTGCGGCACAGCGGCGCCCGGACGGTCACCGTCACCCTCGCCGACGACGGCACCGACGCGGTGCTCACCGTCACCGACGACGGCCGCGGCCCCGCCGACGACACCGGGCCCGGCTCCGGGCTCACCGGCCTGTCCGAGCGGGTGGGGGCGCTCGGCGGCCGGCTCACCGGCGGCGCCGGCCGCGACGGCGGCTACGAGCTGCGCGCGGTCCTGCCGCTGGTGCCGGCTCACGCGGCGGTGGCCCGGTGATCCGGGTGCTGGTGGCCGAGGACCAGTCGATGGTCCGCGGCGCGCTGCGGGCGCTGCTGGAGCTGGAGCCCGACATCACCGTCGTCGCCGAGGTGGGCCGGGGCGACGAGGTGCTGGCCGCCGCCCGGGAGCACGCCCCCGACGTCGCGCTGCTCGACATCGAGATGCCCGGGCGGGACGGTCTGGAGGCCGCCCGCGAGCTGGCCGCCGAGCTGCCGGGCGTGCGCGCCGTCGTCCTCACCACCTTCGGCCGGCCGGGGTTCCTGCGCCGCGCCATGGAGGTGGGCGCGGCGGGCTTCCTGGTGAAGGACGCGCCGGTCGCCGAGCTCGCCCGGTCGATCCGCGCCGTCGTCGCGGGGGAGCGGGTGATCGACCGGGAACTGGCCGCCGCCGCGCTGGCGATCGGCGCGACGCCGCTGTCCGCGCGCGAGGCCGACGTGCTGCGGGAGGCCGCCGACGGCGCCACCGTCGCCGACATCGCCCGGCGGCTGTTCCTGTCCGAGGGCACGGTGCGCAACTACCTGTCCTCGGCGATCGGCAAGACCGGCGCCCGCACGCGGGTGGAGGCCGCCCGCGTCGCCGCCGACAAGGGCTGGCTGTAGCGGCTAGAGCTCCAGCTTCATGCCGACGTGTGAGGCGACGAAGCCCAGCCGCTCGTAGAAGCGGTGCGCGTCGGGGCGGCGGACGTCGGTGGTCAGCTGCAGCAGGGCGGCGCCGCGGCGGCGGGACTCCGCGGCGCACCACCGCAGCATCGCCTCGCCGAGCCCCCGCCCGCGGGCGGCCGCGGCCACCCGCACGCCCTCCACCTGTGCGCGCAGCGCGCCGCCGCGGGACAGCCCGGGCAGGAACGACAGCTGCAGCGTGCCGACGACGGCGCCGGCGTCCTCGGCCACGACCAGCAGGTGCGCGGGGTCGGCGTCGACGGCGGCGAACGCCCGCTCGTACGGGACGGGGTCGGCCGACTCCCGGGTCGCGCCCAGCGGGTCGTCGGCCAACAGCGCGACCACTGCGGGCAGGTCCCCGGCGGTCGCCTCCCGCAGCAGCACCCCGCCGTCGAGCCGGGCCGGGTCCATCAGGCCAGGTTGGCGGGCATCAGCGCGTCGAGGTCGAGCACCCGGACGTGGATGACCGAGCGCTGCTGCAGGGCCGCCCGCAGCGCGCGGTGCAGGCCGTCCTCGAGGTAGAGGTCGCCGTGCCACTGGACGGCGTGCGGGAACAGGTCGCCGTAGAAGGTCGAGTCGTCGGCGAGCAGGGTGTCCAGCGCCAGTTCGCGCTTGGTGGTGACGAGGGTGTCGAGCCGGATCTGCCGGGGCGGGATCATCGCCCAGTCCCTGGTGGACAACCCGTGCTCGGGATAGGGGCGCCCGTTCCGCACCGCTTTGAAGATCAGGGACCCGACCTCCGTCCAACACCTGCCCCGTACCGGCACCGACGCGTCCGAGCGTATCGGCCCGCCGCCCGCCGTGCCGGGCCCCCACCGGGTGGTGGACCCCGTCACGTCCGCGACGGAACGGCTCCCTGGTCGTATGCTGGATTGGCACTCGGTCCGTGCGAGTGCCAACCCGGCCGGGCACCCGGCGAGGGCGGGCCGGAGCCCCCGCGGCTCCCCGCACGGCGACGTCGACCGGTTCGGGGAGGTGTCACCGTGGCGCACGACGAACGGCGCCTGCAGGTCCTGCGGGCGATCGTGCAGGACTTCGTCTCCACCAACGACCCCGTGGGCAGCAAGGCCCTGGCCGAGCGGCACGACCTCGGGGTCTCGCCGGCGACCATCCGCAACGACATGGCCGTCCTCGAGGAGCAGGGCTACATCACCCAGCCGCACACCAGCGCCGGGCGGGTGCCCACCGACAAGGGCTACCGGCTGTTCGTCGACCGGCTCTCGGCGGTCAAGCCGCTGTCGCCCGCCGAGCGCCGCGCCATCGAGCGGTTCCTCGACGGCGCGGTCGACCTGCACGACGTCCTCGGCCGCACGGTGCGCCTGCTCGCCCAGCTGACCCACCAGGTCGCCGTCGTCCAGTACCCGACCCTGTCGCGCAGTGCGGTCCGCCACCTCGAGGTGGTGCAGCTGACCGGCTCGCGGCTGCTGCTGGTGCTCATCACCGACACCGGCCGCGTCGAGCAGCGGGTCGTCGACTGCCCGGTCGACGTCAGCCGCGACGACGTCTCGGACCTGCGTGCCACGCTCAACGCCGCGTTCACCGGCGCCCGGCTCGCCGACGCCGGCAGCAAGGTCCCCGACCTCGTCGAGACCGCGCCGGAGCACCTGCGGGCACTGGTCGCCGCGGTCAGCGCCGCGCTGGTCGAGACCCTGGTCGAGCCGGGGGAGGACCGTCTCGTCATCGGCGGGACGGCGAACCTGGCGCGCGTCGCGCTCGACCCGGGCAGCCTGCGCCCGCTGCTGGAGGCACTGGAGGAGCAGGTCGTCGTCCTCAAGCTGATCAGCGAGGTCGACAGCAGCGGCGCGGTGCTCGTGCGCATCGGCGAGGAGAACGCCCACGAGGCGCTGGCCGGTGCGTCGGTCGTCTCGGTGGGGTACGGCACCGGTGACCGGGCGCTGGGCGGGCTGGGCATCGTCGGCCCGACCCGCATGGACTACCCAGGCAACATGGCCGCGGTGCGAGCCGTGGCCCGCTACGTCGGCCAGTTGCTGGCCGGGAGCTGAGGTCTCGACCCCTGATGGCAACCGACTACTACGGCGTGCTCGGGCTCTCCCGGGGCGCCTCCGACGCCGACATCAAGAAGGCCTACCGGCGGCTGGCACGGGACCTGCACCCCGACGTCAACCCCGACCCGGAGGCCAAGGAGCGCTTCCAGGAGGTCAGCCGGGCCTACCAGGCGCTGACCGACCCGGACAAGCGGCGCATCGTCGACCTCGGCGGGGACCCGTTCGACAGCGGCGCCGGCGCCGCCGCGGGCTCGCCGTTCGGCGGGGCCGGCTTCGGCGGGCTCGGCGACATCATGGACGCCTTCTTCGGCGGCGGGATGGGCACGCGCGGGCCGCGCAGCCGCGTCCGCGCCGGCGACGACGCCCTGATCGCGCTGGAGCTCGACCTCGAGCAGACGGTCTTCGGCACCACCGAGACGATCACCGTCGACACCGCCGTCCTGTGCGGCACCTGCGCCGGCGCCGGCACCGCGCCGGGCACCCACCCGACCACCTGCGTCACCTGCTCCGGCCGCGGCGAGGTGCAGAGCGTGCAGCGCTCGTTCCTCGGCCAGGTCGTCTCCAGCCGGCCGTGCCCGACCTGCGCCGGCACCGGCCAGGTCATCCCCGACCCCTGCCCCGAGTGCGGCAGCGAGGGCCGGGTCCGCGCGCGGCAGGACATCCAGGTCAAGGTGCCCGCCGGCGTCGAGGACGGCATGCGGATCCGGCTCACCGGCCGCGGCGAGGTCGGCCCCGGCGGCGGCCCCGCCGGCGACCTGTACGTGGAGATCCGCGAGCGCCCGCACCCGGTGTTCACCCGCGACGGCGAGGACCTGCACTGCCACGTCGCGCTGCCGATGACGGCCGCGGCGCTGGGCACCACGCTGCCGCTGACCCTGCTCGACGGCGAGGACACCGACGTCGACGTCCGCCCGGGCACCCAGGCGGGCACCGTCCTCACCCTCCGCGGCCAGGGCGCGCCCCGGCTGCGGGCCACCGGCCGGGGCAACCTGCACGTGCACGTCGACGTCCAGACGCCGACGCGACTCGACGCCGAGCAGGAGAAGCTCCTGCGCGAGCTGGCGGTGCTGCGCGGCGAGGACCGCCCCGGCCCGGCGGAGACGCAGGGCGGCCTGTTCTCCCGGGTCCGGAACTCGTTCAAGTGAGCGTCCCGGCCCCCGACGACGCCCGGCCGGCCCTCGACGGCTCCCCGTTGTTCCTCCTGGACGAGCTGCCGGGTGACGGGGCGGACGAGGTGCTGGTCGGCGGCGCCGAGGGCCGGCACGCCGTCGACGTGCTGCGGCTGACCGCCGGCGAGGCGGTGCGGGTCGGCGACGGCCGCGGCGCGGTCGTCGAGGGCACCGTGCTCCACGCCGGGCCGGCCGGGCTGCGCGTGCAGGTCACCGCCCGCCACGATGTGCCCCCGGCCGAGCCGGAGTTCGTGCTGGTCCAGGCGCTGCCCAAGGGCGACCGCGGCCCGCTGGCCGTGGAGCTGGCCACCGAGCTCGGCGTCGACCGGGTGGTCCCGTGGGCGGCCGCGCGCTGCGTCACCCGCTGGCGCGAGGACCGCGTCGAGAAGGGCCTGGCGAAGTGGCGGGCCGCGGCCCGGGCGGCGGCCAAGCAGTCGCGGCGGCCGCGGGTCCCCGAGATCGGCGACCTCATGACCACCCGGCAGGTGTGCGGGGAGCTCGCCGACGTCGACCTCGCGCTGGTGCTGCACGAGCAGGCCCGCCGTCCCCTCGCCGGGGTGGACGTCCCCGCCAGCGGCACGGTCGCCGTCGTCGTCGGCCCCGAGGGCGGGCTCACCGACGGCGAGGTCGTGGCCCTGCGCGCGGCCGGCGCCCAGCCGGTGCGGCTCGGGCCGGAGGTGCTGCGGACCTCCACCGCCGGCGCCGCGGCGCTGGCCGCCCTGTCGGTCCGGACCCGCTGGGCCTGAGCACGCTCAGCGGAGGGCCCGCCGCGCCCGCTCGCTGACCAGGTCCACGGCGAGGGTCAGCGCGATCGTGGCCAGCAGCACCGTCGTCACGGCGGGCCAGTCGAAGACCGCCAGGCGCGAGGCCAGCAGCGCGCCCAGCCCGCCGGCGCCGAGCAGCCCGACCAGCAGCGTGTCCCGGACGGCGACCTCCCACCGGTACAGCGCGAACGCCAGCACCGGCCCGGCCGCCTGCGGCGCCACCCCGTACAGCCACGCCCCCGCCGGGCGGGCGCCCAGGGCGGTGAGCGCCGACCGCGGCCGGGCGTCGGCCTCCTCCACCACCTCGGCGGTCAGCCGCCCGAGCACCCCGAGCGTGTAGACCCCGAGCGCGAGCGCCCCGGGCAGGACGCCGGGCAGCAGCACGAACAGCAGGACCAGCGCCCACACCGGCGGGGGCACCGCCCGCAGCAGCAGCAGGGCCGCGCGCACCAGCGCCCCGGCGACCCGCCCGGGCGCCGACCGCCCCGCGAGCCGCGCGGCCGGCCCGGCCACCAGGACCGCGCCCGCCGTCGCCACCGCGATCGCCAGCACCGACGTCTGCAGCGTGACGACCGCCTGCCGGGCGACCTCCCGCAGCAGGTCGCCGCCACCGGCCGGGGGCCAGGCCGCGCCGAGCACGTAGCCGGCCTGCTCGCGGGCGCGCGCGGACACCAGCGACGCCGGCGACAGCGCCAGGAACCACCACGCCCGGGCGACGGCGGCCAGCGCCGCGCGCGCGGCGGCGGTCAGCACGCGGTCGCGGGAGAGGGTGCCGGCGCGCCGCCGCGGGGCGGCCACCCGGCGGCGCACCGCCCGCCCGGCGACGTCGGCGCCGAGGCACAGGAGGGCCAGCGCGTAGACGGCGGTCCAGACCTCGGGCCAGCGCAGCGACGAGAACGACAGCGACAGCTGGTAGCCCAGCCCACCGGCGCCGACCAGCCCCAGCACGACGGCGGACCGGACCGCGCACTCCAGGCGGTAGACCGCGTACGACAGCAGCCCGCCGGTCGCCTGGGGGACCAGCCCGTACAGCGCGGCGGCGACCCGTCCCGAGCCCTGCGCGAGCAGCGCGTCGTACGGCCCGCGGGGCACCTCGTCGAGCAGGTCCGCGAACACCTTCGCGGTCACGGCGCCGCAGGGCAGGCCGATCGCCAGCACGCCGACCCACGGGTCCAGCCCGAGCAGGTTCACCAGCAGCAGGCCCCACACCGCCTCGTGCAGACCGCGCGGCACCGCGAGCGCGCCGCGGGCCGCCGCCCAGCCCAGCCGCCGCCCGCCCCAGGTGGTGCGGGCGAGCAGCACCGCCCCCGCCGCGCCGAGGACCAGGGCCAGCGCGGTGCCCAGGACGGCGTAGGCGACCGTCACCAGCGCCGCGGTGCCGAGCACGCCGAGGAAGGCGCCGTCGAGCGCGGGGGACAGCGCCGCCCCGGCGAACCGGCCGAACTGCGTGCCGCCGGCCGGGTTGAGCACCCCGCCGTCCAGCGCGCTCGCGAGCGCCCAGCCGACGGCGGCCGGCGCGGCCAGTCCCCACGCCCAGCGGCGCCGGTCCCGCCGCAGCGGCGGTGCCGCCGGGCGGGACAGCACCGCGGTCACGCGGCCGCCCCGTAGAAGTCGGCCAGGTCGCGGACCGACAGCGAGGCGGCGCGGACGTCGAGGACCACCCGGCCGGCGGCCAGCCCGACCACCCGGTCGCAGCACCGCAGCGCGAGCGCCGGGTCGTGCAGCGCGGCCAGCAGGGCGCCGCCCCGGGACGCGGGCCCGCCCAGCAGCTCCAGCACCCGGCCGGACAGCGCCGGGTCCAGCGCGGAGGCCGGCTCGTCGGCCAGGACCAGCTCGGGGTCCTGCACCAGCACCCGTGCGACGGCGACCCGCTGGCGCTGCCCGCCGGACAGGGCGTCGGTGCGGTCGAAGACGCGGTCGGCCAGCCCCACCCGCTCCAGGGCGGCGAGCACCTCGGGCAGGCCCTGCGGCCGCAGCAGGGACCACGCCGCCCGGGCCGCCGGCCACCCGCCGAGCCGGCCGGCGTTGACGTTGTGCACCACGCGCAGCGGACCCACCAGCTCGAGGTGCTGGTGGACGGTCCCCACCCGCGCGCGCAGCCGGCGCAGCGCCCGCCCGCGCAGGGCCGCGGGGTCCTGCCCGAGCACCTCGACCGTGCCGGACGACGGCGGCACCGCGCCGTTGGCCACGGCCAGCAGCGTCGACTTCCCGGCGCCCGAGGCCCCGACGACGGCGACCCGCTCGCCGGGACCGACGGTGAGGTCCACGGACTCCAGCGCGGTCGCCGCCCCGAACCGGACGGTGACGCCGGTCAGCCGGAGGACGGCGCTCAGGTGACCAGCCCCAGGCCGCGGCCGATCTCCTCGATCCGGTCGTGGTCGGAGGCCCGCGCCGGGACGAAGGAGCCGGCGCCGAACAGCTCGAGCACCGCGGCGTCGTCCGGGTCCTCGGCCGACAGCCCGGTGAAGTAACCGGTGAGCCGCTCGGCGACGTCGTCGCCGAAGCGCTCGGGCGCTCGCGGGCCGAGCAGCCAGTGGTAGTCGTGGTAGGCCGGGGTCCGGGCGTACCGCACGACCGCCGGGTCCACCGCGCCCGCCTCGGAGCGGGAGGTCCACACCTGCTCGTTGAGCACCCCCGCCTGGTAGGTGCCCGAGGCGACGAGCTGGATGGTCGCGTCGTGCGAGCCGGAGAACCCCGGCCCGCCCGGGAAGCCCTGCGGGTCGACGCCGGCCTGCTGCAGGAAGTACGCGGGCATCAGCCGGCCCGACGTCGAGGTCTCGCTGCCGTAGGTGAACCGCAGCCCGGCCAGCGGGCGCAGGTCGTCCGACGGCGCGAGGCCGGTGGCCGTGTGGACCACGAAGACCGAGTGGAACGCCGTGTCGATGTCGCGCTGGGCGACCGGCCGCGCACCCGGCGCCTGCAGCCGCGCCTGCACCCCGGTGAGCCCGCCGAACCAGACGAGGTCGAGGTCGCCGGTGCGGAAGAGGGAGACCGCGGCGGCGTAGTCGGTGACCGGCACGTAGGTGACGTCGAGGCCGAGCGCGGCGGACACCGAGTCGGCGAGGGTGCTGTAGAGGCGCTGCAGGACCTCGGGGTCCTGGTCGGGGATCGCGCCGATGCGCATGGTGGCCGTCGCGCCGGAGGAGGGGGCGGCGCCGACGGGGGAGGAGCGGCCGCACGCGGCGGTGGCGAGGGCGAGAGCGGTGCCGGCGAGGAACGCGCGGCGGGACGGGTGGACCCCGGGGCTCCCCGACCGGAGAGCGCTGCGGCTGGTCACTACGTCCTGTTGGGGGGCGGGGGGACGGGCACGGGGCACCTCCGGGGACGGGCGGGGGAGGGGGACCGGCCCATCGTGTCGCGCGTGCCCGGGCGGCGCGCGTCCTAGTGTCGGCGCGTGACCGACTGCCTGTTCTGCCGGATCGTCGCCGGGGAGATCCCGGCCGACGTCGTGCACGAGACCGACCGCACGCTGGCCTTCCGGGACGTCAACCCGCAGGCGCCCACGCACGTGCTGGTCATCCCCAAGCAGCACCACGCGACGGCGGGGCTTCTCGTCGGTGCCGACCCGCAGCTGCTCGCCGACGTGGTGGCCGCGGCGCACGCGGTGGCGATCCAGGAGGGGCTGGCCAGCGAGGACGGCACCGAGCCCGGCTACCGGCTGGTGGCCAACACCGGCCCGCAGGCCGGGCAGACCGTCCACCACCTGCACCTGCACGTCCTCGGCGGCCGCGACCTGCACTGGCCCCCGGGCTGAGCCGGGCGGGCCGCCTGGCAGGGTGGCCGGCATGACCGACGCCGGCAGCGCCGCCCCCGTCCGGATCGAGCGGGACGGCGACGTCGCCGTCGTCGTGCTGGACGCACCGCCGCTCAACCTCTTCGACGAGTCGGTGTTCGCCGCGTTCGAGCGGGTCGCCGCCGAGCTGGTCGCCCTCACCGAGCCCGGCCGGCCCGACCGCGCCCGCGCGGTGCTGCTCGAGGCCCGCGGGAAGGTCGTCTCCGGCGGCGTCGACGTGCACGCCTTCCAGGAGATCGCCGAGGGGCCCGAGCCCGCGCAGCGCGGCGCGGCGCTGTGGGCGCGGCTGCTGCGCATCGCCCAGACGCTGGAGGACCTGCCCGTCCCCACCGTGTTCGCCGCGCACGGGCTCACCCTCACCGCCGCCTTCGAGCTGGCGCTGGCCTGCGACGTGCTGCTGGCCGCGGAGAAGGCGTCGTTCGGGCTGCTCGAGATCGTCGTCGGGCTGACCCCGTCGATGGGCGGGCCGCAGCGGCTGGCCGAGCGGGCCGGCCCGGCGCGGGCGAAGGAGCTCATCTTCACCGGCGAGCGCTACCCGGCCGCGGTGCTGGAGCGGTGGGACGTCGTCAACCGGGTGCTGCCCGACGACGGCTTCGCCGAGGCCGCCCGCGACTACGCGCGCCGGGTCGCCGCCGGCCCCACGCTCGCGCACGCGGCCACCAAGCGCCTCGTGACGACGGCGGTGCGGCACGGCGCGCGGGCCGCCGACGAGATCACCCCGCAGGTCTCCGGGCCGCTGTTCGCCACCGACGACCTGCGCGGCGCCGTCGCCTCCTTCCTGGCCGACGGGCCGGGGAAGGCGACCTACTCGGGGCGGTGACCCGCCTGCGAGCGCGGTTCCCGGTGGCGGGGCACGGGTAGAGTCGAACCGTCTAGTCCCCGTGCCAGGAAGGCAGGGTCGAGGGTTCTTGCCCGACACCTCCCCGAACGTCCCCGTGCCGGGCGCCCCCACGTCCCGCGAGGCCTCCGCGCAGGCCGTCGCCGCGGACAGCGCCAGCACCCTCGCGAGCGCCACCCCCGCCGCGGTCCGCGCCACCATCACGGTCCCCGACTCCGTCTCGATGGTCGCCCTGCTCGGCTCCGGTGACGAGCTGCTCCGGCTGGTCGAGTCCGAGCTCGACGCCGACGTGCACGTCCGCGGCAACGAGATCGCCGTGACCGGGCAGCCGGCCGACAACGCCTTCGCCGTCCGCGTGTTCGACGAGCTCATCGCGCTGCTCGGCACCGGCCAGGCGCTGCGCCCGGACTCGGTGCGCCGGGTCATCGGCATGCTGCGCAGCGGTGGCTCCGAGCGGCCGGCCGACGTCCTCAGCCTCGACATCATCAGCCGCCGCGGCCGCACGATCCGGCCCAAGACGCTGAACCAGAAGCGCTACGTCGACGCGATCGACGCGCACACGGTCGTCTTCGGCATCGGTCCCGCCGGTACCGGCAAGACCTACCTGGCGATGGCCAAGGCCGTGCAGGCGCTGCAGACCAAGCAGGTCAACCGGATCATCCTCACCCGCCCCGCGGTCGAGGCCGGCGAGCGGCTGGGCTACCTGCCCGGCACGCTCAGCGAGAAGATCGACCCGTACCTGCGCCCGCTCTACGACGCGCTGCACGACATGGTCGACCCCGAGTCGATCCCGCGGCTCATGCAGTCCGGCACCATCGAGGTCGCGCCGCTGGCCTACATGCGCGGCCGCACGCTCAACGACGCGTTCGTGATCCTCGACGAGGCGCAGAACACGACCGCCGAGCAGATGAAGATGTTCCTCACCCGGCTCGGCTTCGGCTCGAAGATCGTCGTCACCGGTGACGTCACGCAGGTCGACCTGCCCGGCGGCGCGCAGAGCGGCCTCAAGGTCGTGCGCGAGATCCTCGACGGCATCGACGACGTGCACTTCGCCAACCTGACCAGCTCCGACGTCGTCCGTCACCGGCTGGTCGGCGACATCGTGGACGCCTACGAGCGGTGGGACGCCGCCCACCAGCAGGGCGCCGGCCGTCCCGCCGGCCCGGCCCGGCCCGCGCGGCCGACCCGCCGGCAGGGGAGCTGACCGCCGTGCCCGTCGAGGTCGCCAACGAGTCCGAGATCGCCGTCGACGAGGCCGAGCTGACCGGCATCTGCCGGTACGTCCTCGCCGAGATGGGCGTCAACCCGATGGCCGAGCTGTCGGTGCTGTGCGTCGACCCGGACTACATGTCCGTGCTGCACGAGCGCTGGATGGGGGAGAAGGGCCCGACCGACGTCCTGGCCTTCCCCATGGACGAGCTCGACACCGCCCGCCCCGACGACCCCGAGCCCGGCCCCGCGCTGCTCGGCGACGTCGTGCTGTGCCCCTCGGTCGCCGTCCGGCAGGCCCGCGCCGCCGGCCACTCCATGGACGACGAGCTGCTGCTGCTGGCCACCCACGGCGTGCTGCACCTGCTCGGCTACGACCACATGGAGCCCGAGGAGGAGCGGGAGATGTTCGGCCTGCAGACCCGCCTGCTGGAGGGCTGGCGCGCGGCGCCGCGGCAGCCGGTCACCGGCGAGCCGGCCGAACGGGGTCCCGGGACGCGGTGACGCGATGAGCGCCGGTACGGTCACGCTGCTGGTGGTCGCGACCTGCCTGGTGCCGCTGGCCGGACTCTTCGGCGCCATGGACGCCGCCCTGCAGCGGGTGTCCGCGGCGCGGGTCGAGGAGTTGCGCCGCGACGGCGTCCGGCGGGCGGCCACCCTCGAGCGGGTCCTCGACGAGCGCGCCCGCCTGGTGGCGCTGCTCCTGCTGCTGCGGATCGTCTGCGAGATGGTCGCCGCGGTGCTGGTCGCCGTCGTCCTGGTCCGCGTGCTGGGCATGGGCTGGCAGGCGGTGCTCGCCGCCGCCGGCGTGATGACCGTCGTCAGCTACGTGCTGGTCGGCGTCGGGCCGCGGACGCTGGGCCGCCAGCACGCCTACCCGCTCGCCCTGGCCACCGCCGGGGTGGTGCGGCTGCTGGGCCGGGTGCTCGGCCCGGTCGCGACGCTGCTGATCCTGATCGGCAACGCGATCACCCCCGGCCGCGGCTACCGGGACGGCCCGTTCTCCACCGAGGTCGAGCTGCGCGAGCTCGTCGACCTCGCCGAGGAGCGCGGCGTCGTGGAGTCCGGCGAGCGGAACATGATCCACTCGGTGTTCGAGCTCGGTGACACCATCGCCCGCGAGGTCATGGTGCCGCGCACCGACGTCGTGTGGATCGAGCGCACCAAGACCGTCCGGCAGGCGCTGGCCCTGGCGCTGCGCAGCGGCTTCAGCCGCATCCCGGTGATCGGGGAGAACGTCGACGACGTCGTCGGCGTCGTCTACCTCAAGGACCTCGTGCGCCGGTCGCAGAACCTCGGCGACGGGCGTGGCCCGAAGGTGGAGGAGCTCATGCGCCCGCCGGCGTTCGTGCCGGAGTCCAAGCCGGTCGACGAGCTGCTGCGCGACATGCAGGCCCGCCGCACCCACATCGCGATCGTCGTCGACGAGTACGGCGGCTTCGCCGGGCTGGTCACCATCGAGGACATCCTCGAGGAGATCGTCGGCGAGATCGCCGACGAGCACGACGCCGTCCAGCGGCCGCCGGTCGAGCACCTCGACGACGGGTCGGTGCGGATCACCGCCCGGCTGCCGGTCGAGGACCTCGCCGAGCTGTTCGACGTCGAGCTGCCCCGCGACGACGACGTCGAGACCGTCGGCGGCCTGCTCGCCCGCGAGCTCGGGCTGGTGCCGATCGAGGGGTCGTCGGCGGAGGTCGCGGGGCTGCGGCTGGTCGCCGAGAGCACCGGCGGGCGGCGCAACCGCATCGACACGATCGTCGTCACGCGGGTGCCCGACGCCGATCCCGGGCACCAGTCCGGGGCCACCCGGGCCGAGGTCCCGGCCGGCGTGGAAAGCTGAGCCCTCGTGCCCGACCTGCAGCCCGAGGACGCCAAGCTCGTCACCCTCGCCCGCTCCGCGCGCGGCCGCACCGGCGCCCCGGAGGGCGCCGCGGTCCGCGACACCGACGGGCGCACCTACGTGGCCGCCAGCGTCGCGCTGCCCTCGCTGCGGCTGTCCGCGCTGCAGGCGGCCGTCGCCGCGGCGGTCTCCAGCGGCGTCGAGGGCCTGGAGGCGGCGGCGATCGTGTCCGACGCCGACGCCGTCGAGCAGGAGGGCCTGGCCGCCGTGCACGACCTGACGCCGTCGGCGCCGGTGCACCTCGCCGGGCCCGACGGGGTGCTCCGCACCACGGCGTGACCGCGACGAGTGGGGGCCGGAGGCCTCCGCGAGGAGCGGTCGTGGGGTTCCACGCCTGTGGCGGACGGCACGTGGCCGCGGTGTCGGCCGGTGGGCCGACGATGTCGTCACGCAGTGGGAGACTGGGCCGGTGAGCACGCCGGACCAGCCGTACCGCAGCGGCTTCGCCTGCCTGGTCGGCCGGCCCAACGCGGGCAAGACCACGCTGACCAACGCCATGGTCGGCGAGAAGGTCGGCATCGTCAGCAACCGGCCGCAGACCACCCGGCACGCGATCCGCGGCGTCGTGCACCGGCCCGGCGGGCAGCTCGTCCTCGTCGACACCCCCGGCCTGCACAAGCCCAGGAGCCTGCTGGGCCGCCGGCTCAACGACGTCGTCCGGGACACGCTGTCCGAGGTCGACGTCGTGGTGTTCTGCATCCCGGCCGACCAGCCGGTGGGCACCGGTGACCGCTTCATCGCCCGCCAGCTGAAGGAGGTCACGGCGCCGGTGGTCGTCGTCGTGACCAAGACCGACGCCGCGTCGAGGAAGCAGGTCGCCGAGCAGCTGGTGGCCGCCAGCCAGCTCGTCGAGGCCGCCGAGGTCGTGCCGGTGAGCGCGGTCGCGGGCGACCAGGTCGAGCTGCTGGAGGACCTGCTGGTCGGCCTGCTGCCGGAGGGTCCGCCGCTGTACCCCGAGGAGCAGACCACCGACGAGGACACCGACCGCCAGATCGCCGAGCTCATCCGCGAGGCGGCGCTGGAGAAGGTGTTCCAGGAGGTGCCGCACTCGCTCGCCGTCACCGTCGAGGAGCTCAACCGCCGGCCCGACCCCAAGCGGGAGGGCGCGGAGCTGGTCGAGGTGCACGCGCTGCTGCACTGCGAGCGCCCCAGCCAGAAGCCGATGCTGCTGGGCAGGGGAGGGTCGGTCATCAAGGCGATCGGCACCGAGGCCCGCGCCGGGCTCGAGCAGCTGCTCGGCGCGCGCGTCCACCTCGACCTGCACGTCACCGTGCTCGGCGAGTGGCAGGACGACCCCAAGAAGCTCAACCGGCTCGGGTACTGATGAGCACCACGCCGAAGTCGCTGTACCGCGACGAGGGGATCGTCCTGCGCACCCAGAAGCTGGGGGAGGCCGACCGCATCGTCACGGTCCTCACCCGCCGGCACGGCAAGGTGCGCGCGGTGGCCAAGGGCGTGCGCCGCACCAAGAGCAAGTTCGGCGCCCGGCTCGAGCCGTTCAGCCACGTGGACGTGCAGTTCTACACCGGCCGGAACCTCGACATCGTCAGCCAGGCGGAGTCCATCCGCTCCTACGGCTCGGTCATCGCCGCGGACTACCGCGCCTACACCGCCGGTACCGCGGTGCTCGAGACCGCCGACCGGCTGACCGCGGAGGAGAAGGAGCCCTCGCTGCGGCTGTTCCTGCTCGTCGTCGGCGCGCTGCGGGCGCTGGCCGAGCAGACGCACCCGGCCGGGCTGGTGCTCGACGCCTTCCTGCTGCGCGCGATGTCGGTGGCCGGCTGGGAGCCGGCGCTCGGCGACTGCGCCCGCTGCGGCCTCGAGGGGCCGCACCGGCACTTCTCCGTCCCCGCGGGCGGCTCGGTGTGCCTCGACTGCCGCCCCGCCGGAGCGGGCAGGCCCAACCCCGTCACCATCGGGCACCTGGAGGCGCTGCTGTCCGGCGACTGGGCCACCGCCGAGGCCAGCGAGGCCGCGCAGTGCCGCGAGGGCAGCGGCCTGGTCGCCGCGTTGCTGCAGTGGCACCTCGAGCGCGGGCTGCGCTCCCTGCCGCTGGTCGACCGCTCGGACCCGTCGGCCCCGCGCCGGGAAGTGAGCCTGCTGAGTGAGGCGTGAGGTCCCGGCGCCGCGGCAGGTGAAGCCGCCGAACCCGCACCCCTCGGGCGTCCGCCCGCCCGAGCTGCCCGCCGACAAGGTGCCCCGGCACGTCGCGATCGTCATGGACGGCAACGGCCGCTGGGCGAAGGAGCGCGGCCTGCCCCGCACGGCCGGCCACGAGGCGGGGGAGTCCTCGCTGTTCGACTGCGTCGAGGGCGCCATCGAGCTCGGCGTGAAGGCGATCAGCGCCTACGCCTTCTCCACGGAGAACTGGCGGCGCAGCCCCGAGGAGGTCCGCTTCCTCATGGGCTTCAACCGCGACGTCATCCGCCGCCGCCGCGACGAGATGCACGACCTCGGCGTCCGGGTGCGCTGGGCCGGCCGCCGTCCGCGGCTGTGGCGCAGCGTCATCCGGGAGCTCGAGGTCGCCGAGGAGCTCACCCGGGACAACGACGTCCTCACGCTGACCATGTGCGTCAACTACGGCGGCCGCGCCGAGATCGCCGACGCCGCCGCGGCCATCGCCCGCGAGGTCGCCGCCGGCCGGCTGGACCCGGGCGAGGTCGACGAGGACACCGTCGCCCGGTTCCTCGACGAGCCGGACATGCCCGACGTCGACCTGTTCGTGCGCAGCTCCGGGGAGAACCGGACGAGCAACTTCCTGCTGTGGCAGTCGGCCTACGCCGAGTTCGTCTTCCTCGACACCCTCTGGCCGGACTTCGACCGCCGGCACCTGTGGGCCGCGTGCGAGGAGTACGCCTCCCGCCAGCGCCGCTTCGGCAAGGCGTAGGCCCCCGTCCGCGGGTCCGCGACGGGGACCGCCCGGACCGCTCCGCGGGCGTCCGTGCAGGCCGGGACGCGGTTCCGGCCTGCCGCGCCGGAATCCGTTGACAGTGCGTGCGCGCCCCCTGACAGTGGCGGCTCCCCCGACAGAGGACGGAAGCCCCCACCGTGAGCGAGAGCACGATCGCGTCCCAGCACGCCCGGACCCCGGCAGCAGCACCGCAGCCCGGTGACCTGAACGACCAGCTGATCGCCAGTGACTTCTGGACCGACCAGATGCTGGCCGACGCCGGCATCCCCGTCGTCGACGTCCCGTTCGTCACCTTCGGTGGCGGCATCGGCTCGTTCGTCACGGTCGACTACCTGCGGATCTGCGGTGTCCCGACGAGCGCCATGCGCGTGCTCACCCCGCTGAAGACGCCGTGGGAGAGCTACGAGTACCTGACGACGGTCTCCCAGATCCCGCGCGGCGAGCGGCTGCGGTCGGACTCGTCGTCCTGCCCCGACAACATCTGGGGCTTCCCGAGCTACGCCATCCGCGAGGCCCTGCAGGGCAACCTCAAGCAGGCCTGGAACGTGCTGGTCGAGCCGATCTTCGCGAACTACTACACGCCCAAGGCGGGGCACGCGTTCGAGTCGATGGAGAAGGAGATGTACCGGATCCGGTACCCGGAGATGGTCGTCCACGGCCAGGTCCGCATGGTCCGGCGCCGCGTGGGCGGCGGGTACTTCACCATCCTGACCCCGCCCGAGGGCGCGACGCCGACCAAGCGGATCGCCTACCGCAGCACCTGGGTGCACGTGGCCGTCGGCTACCCGGGCCTGAAGTTCCTGCCCGACCTGCAGCGCTACCGCAACGAGCACAACGACTACGGCAGGGTCGTCAACGCCTACGAGCGGCACGAGCAGGTCTACGAGCGGCTGCACCAGCGCCCGGGCACCGTCCTCGTCCGCGGCGGCGGCATCGTGGCCTCGCGCGTCCTGCAGCGGCTGATCGACGACCGCGACCGGCTCGGCCTGCAGACCCAGATCGTGCACCTGTTCCGCACCTACGTGGACAGGCCGCACGGCACCGGCATCCTCAAGCGCCGCAAGGGCGCCGACGGCTGGGCCTACCAGGGCTTCAACTACCCGAAGTCGGTGTGGGGCGGCCAGCTCAAGCAGCAGGTGCGCAAGAGCGAGGGCGCCGACCGGAAGCGGCTGTACGAGGAGATGGGCGGCACCAACACCCCCGTCCGGCGGGACTGGAAGGAGCAGCTCAAGCGCGGCCGCGCCGAGGGCTGGTACCGGGTGATGATCGGCCGGATCGAGGAGATGAAGCCGGCCGGCGACCTCGTCGAGGTCACCGTCAGCACCCCGGACCAGGGCCCGCACACCGGCACCTTCGACGCCGTCATCGACTGCACCGGCCTCGAGGCCGACATCCGCGAGCACCGCGTCCTGGCCGACCTGCTCGACCACTCCAACGCCACCCGCAACCCGGTGGGCCGGCTCGACGTCCAGCGGAACTTCGAGGTCACCGGCACGCGGAACGGCGGCAAGGTCTACGCCTCCGGCAGCGCCACCCTCGGCGGCCCGTTCCCCGGCGTCGACACGTTCTTCGGCCTGCAGATCGCCGCGCAGGAGATCGCCGACGACCTGATCGCGCAGGGCTTCGCGCAGAAGCTCGGGCCGGGCCGGTCGACCAGCCAGTGGTGGAAGTGGGTCCGGAACGAGCAGATCTGACCGACCCGCCCTCACCCCGCCGACCGACGTCCGCGACGACCGAGAGAGACGACGCCGTGCTGCCCACCCTGAACGGCCGCATCCAGACCAGGATCTTCCTGCTGGCCGTGGTCGGTTCGATCTGGACCCTGATCATCACCCCGGTGCTCCCGACCGGGGCCTCGCTCGGCGCCTCCTACGGCGCCACCTTCTCCGTGCTGCTCGTCGTGCTGGTGCTCGGCGTGCTGTGGGAGCTCGTCTACCACGGCATCCAGCAGTTCCGGTGGGAGAAGGACTGGCCGACGCTGTTCGGCCTGCTCACCGGCATCCCCGAGGGCCTGCTCGTGTGGTTCCTCTTCGCCGGCGGTGCGATCCCGTGGATCGACTCGCTGCCCGGCCCGGCGTTCGCCGTCCACTTCGTCAGCACCTGGCTGATCGTGTGGCTGGTCGCCAACGGCCCGATGCGCGTGCCGTTCATCCACTGGCGGATCAACGGCGGGAGGCTCGTCTGATGTCGGCCCCCACGCCTCCGCTCACCGGGACGACCGGCGCACCGGCCACCGTGCCGCCGTTCGACCAGGTCGCCGTCCGGGTCGCCCCCGGTCCCGACCTCGTCGTCCGGATGCCCGGGGTGCTCCTGGTCGTCGGGGTCACCACGCAGCCGTCCGGCCCCGCCGCCCCGGCGGCCCGGCCGGCGCTGGTCGGCTGGGGCTCGGCCCCGGTCCCGCCCGCGCCCGCGGCCGCCCCGGCCGGCGACGCGCACGTCGGCGAGCTGGTCGCGCTGTGCCGCCGGCTGTCGGCGGCCGGCTCCCGCGCCCCGGGCCGCCGGCTGCACGAGGAGCTGCGGACCTGGCTCGGCACCGTGACCGAGCCGCCGTCGTTCGCGGTCGCCGCCGCCACCGAGGACGGGCTGACGCTCGTGCTCGTCGGCGGCGGCAGCGCCGAGGTGCCCGACCTGGGGCTGCGGCTCACGCCGGCCCAGGGGGAGAAGCTGGACAACGGCACCCTCGTGCTCGACCGCTTCGTCACCTGGCCGCCGGCCCCGCTGCACCTGTCGGCCGGCTCGCCCGCCGACACCGCGCCGCACCCGCTCGCCGACCTCGAGGCCGGCGCGGTCCCCGGCGCGGCCGCGGTGCTCTCACCGGCCCCCGCGCCCTCGGCCGCCGCCCCGGCGCCGTCGGGCACCATGCAGGTCCGGCTGCCGGCACCGCACGCCCGGGTGCCGCTGTCGACGGCCAAGCCGCCGGCCCGTCCGGTGCCCGCCGCGCCCGCCGGGGCCCCGGCCGGCCACGACCACGCCGGCCACGCCTCCGCCGGTCACGACCACGCCGGTCACGACTCCGCCGGGCACGCGCACGCGGCCCCGGCACCCCTCGCGGCCCCGGCACCCGCCGTCGACCCGGCTCCGGTCGCGCCGCCGCCCGCGCCGGTGGAGCTGCCGGCGCCGGAGCGGTCGTCCCTGCTGTTCGGTGCCGCCGCCGAGGCGGAGCCGGCGCGGCAGCCGCTGCCGACCCCGGGCCAGGAGCCGGCGCCCGCCGCCGCGGAGCCGGAGGACGAGCGGCCCACGGTCAAGGGCATCCTCTGCAAGAACGGCCACCTCAACGACCCGCGGGCCGGGTTCTGCGCGCTGTGCGGCATCCGCACGACGCAGCAGACGGCGGTCGTCGTCGAGGGCGTGCGCCCGCCGCTGGGGCTGCTCGTCTTCGACGACGGCGCCACGGTGAGCCTGGACATGGACTACCTGCTCGGCCGCGAGCCGGAGACCGACGAGCGCGTCGTCTCCGGCCGGGTGCGGCCGCTGCTGGTCCTCGACCAGACCGGCGGCGTCAGCCGGCACCACGCCGAGATCCGGCTCGAGGGCTGGGACGTGCTGCTGGTCGACGTCGGCTCGGCCAACGGCACGCTCGTCGCCCCGCGCGGCGCCCCGGGCTGGTCCTCGCTGGTGCCGCACCAGCCGATCCGGCTGACCCCGGGCACGGCGGTCCGCATGGGCGGTCGCCAGTTCGCCTTCGAGTCGCAGCACGGCGGGTACTGACCCGCACCCCGCTCCGCTCCGGCGCCCGTCTCCCCACCCGGGGAGGCGGGCGCCGTCGCGTTCCGGGGACTCCCGCGGGTGCCCCACCCGCGGTGGAGCTCTGTACCGGTCAGGGCGCGACGCCCGGGGGCCGGAGAGGGGGAGGGGTCCTGCGCACGCTCGTGCTCTGCCCACCGGTGTGTGCAGAGCACGAGCGGTCGGAGCGGGGACGACCGGGGGCAGGGACCACGAGGAGGTGAGGAGGGCCGGGAGGTGAGGAGGGCCAGGAGGTGAGGAGGGCCAGGAGGTGAGGAGGAGCGGGAGATGAGGAGGAGCGGGAGATGAGGAGGAGCGGGAGCAGTCGTGCTCTGCCCCCGGTCGGGGGCAGAGCACGAGCGGCGGCCGGGGAGCAGGAGCCGGACGCGACGGAGCCCGCGTCCCCTCGAACGGGACGCGGGCTCCGGGCCTGCGGGGGAGCGGGGCTCAGGAGGCCCCGGGGCGGGCGGCGATGCCGGCCAGGGTCTCGTCCATGTCCCGGTCGCTGTCGGCCGTGCCGGCGTGCACCAGCAGGATCGGCGTCAGGTCGTCGGCAGCCGGGACGGGGCCGGCACCGGCCGGGGCCAGCAGCAGGGCGGGCAGCGTCTCGGTCTCCGCGGCGACCTGGACGCCGGCCTTGCGCAGCGAGTCGGCCACGTTGCGCCGGACGCCCCGCCGGCCCTCCGCGGCCCGCAGCTGCAGCGGCACCCGGCGGCCCACGGCGGCGTGCGCGGCCAGTCGGAGGGCGGCCCGGCCGGAGGCGTCGCCGTCCTGCAGCACCGCGACCGGCCCGCCCGGCTGCAGGCCCGCCTCGCCGAGCTCGCCCGAGACGGTGACCACCGACCCGCGCAGCGACGGCGGCCAGGGGGTGCCGGCGGTGAGCGCGCCCTCGACGATGCCCCAGCCGCTGCGGACCAGGACGACGTCGGCCGCGGTGCTGCCGGCCAGGTCGGCCACCTCCGCCCACGGGTCCTCGCTGAACCGCGAGGCGACCGACGCCTTCAGCCCCCGGGCCTCGACCAGCCGGGCCAGGGACCGCAGCTCGTCGGCCACGGTGGCCATCAGCTCGAGGTCGGCGCCCAGGCCGCTGGACACCTCGGGCTTGGGCCGGGAGCGGCGGACCACCCGGGTCAGCACGACCTGCGCGGGCGACTCGCGGCCGACCAGGTCGCAGGCCAGCTCGACCAGCGCGGCGTCCCGGTCGGGCTCGTCCACGACGACCACGACGGTGTAGGCCTCGGTGAGCCCCATCTCCGCCCGCTCGGCCGCGGCGATGTCCCGGTCGAGGATCCGCCTGGGGTAGACGAGGTTGAGCAGCGGCGTGGCCATGCCCGTCGTCACCAGGGCCATGATCACCATGAGCGTGAACATCTCGCCGTCGAGCACGCCCTGCTGGACGCCGATGTTGAGGATGACCAGCTCGGTGAGCCCGCGGGTGTTCATCAGCGTGGCCAGGGCGGTGGACTGGCGCCGCGGGACCCGCATGGCCCGCGCGGCGGCGTACGCGCCGACGAACTTGCCGGAGATGGCGACCAGCAGGATCAGGCCGAGCTCGCCGAGGCCGGCCAGGTCGATGGCGCCGACGTCGACGTTGAGGCCGGTGATGACGAAGAACACCGGCAGCAGCAGGAGCACGCTGACCTGCTCGAGCCGGTCGATGATCTCGTGGTTGAGCCGGGCGGCGCCCTTGCGGGGCATGACGACGCCGAAGAGGAAGGCGCCGAAGATGAAGTGGATGCCGATCTCCTCGGCCACCCAGGCGCTGGTGAGGATGCCGATGAGGACGCCGGCGAGCATCTCCGGGGTGAGCTGCCCGAGCCGCTCGTAGCGGGTGACGAGGACCCGCAGCACCGGCTTGACCACCAGGAACATCACCAGGGCGAAGGCCACCGACAGGCCGAGGATCAGCACCACGCCGGTGAACGACGAGGCGGCCACGATCGCCACGACGACGGCCAGCAGGCACCAGGCCAGGACGTCGTCGACGGCGGCGCAGGCCAGCGCGAGCACGCCCGTGGGGACGCGGTGCATCTGCCGCTCGGCGAGGATCCGCGCGAGCACGGGGAACGCGGTGATGGACATGGCCACGCCCATGAACAGGGCGAACCCGAGGAAGGGGATCACCGAGGTCGACCCGTCGGTCGCGGTGAAGACGTCGTGCTGGGTGTGCAGGTAGGTCGCCAGCAGCACGCCGAGCGCGAACGGCAGCAGGATCGACGCCAGCGACACCGAGACGGCCACCTTCTCCCGGCCGCGCATGAACGACAGGTCCACCTCGAGGCCGACCAGGAACATGAACAGCACCAGGCCGAGCTGTGCCAGCACGTTGAGGAACGGCCGGATGTCGGTCGGGAACAGCAGCAGGTCGAGGTCGCCCGGCAGGGCGCCGAGCAGCGTCGGGCCCAGGAGGATGCCGGCGACGATCTCGCCGACGACGGCCGGCTGACCGACCTTGACGGCCAGCCGCCCCATCAGCCGGGCGATGACCATGATCACCGCGAGGTCGACGAAGACGTAGGCGATGATCTCTGCGACGGGGCGCGCTTCCACGTGTTCTCCGGGCATGGCTGTCCGCGCCGCGTGGGACCGCGCGGGAGTCGGTTGGGACGGCGGGGACCGGGCACCCGGGGCCACGCCGGGCGCGGATGCTAGCCGCGGCGGTCCGGTCGCAGGGGTCCCGCGCGCGCGGCATCTCGGCGGGCGCGAACCGGTTCCCGGACGGCGGGTCCCCCGGCACACTGTGCCGCTGCCGCGCACCGCGGCGTCCGGCGCGGCCGGGGATACAGCGTTTCAGGAGGACATGCATGGATGCCGTCGGCCTGGTGGGCGCGGCGCCTGCCAACATCGCGGACTACCAGGTGGTCCGCGTGCTCGGTGAGGGCAACAACGGCCGCTTCTACCTCGCCCGCCCCCCGGCGCGGCTCGGCCTGCCCGACGAGTACGTCGCGGTGAAGGTCTTCACCGGCACCCACAGCGAGCAGGCCTACGAGCGGGGCGTGCGGGAGCTGCGCGCCTTCGCCCAGGTGGCCTCGCCGTACCTGGTCAAGGTCTACGACGCCGTGCTGCAGGACAGCTTCCTGTACGCGATGGAGTACTGCCCCCTCGGCTCGCTGGCCGCCCCGGCGCGGCCGCTGAGCCGCGGCGAGGTGCTGCGCGCGGTGGCGCACGCCGCGCACGCCGCGCACGCGCTGCACGAGGCGGGCCTGACCCACGGTGACGTCAAGCCGGCCAACGTCCTGCTCACCGAGGAGGGTGGCAAGCTCTCCGACCTGGGCCTGGCCCGCTACCTCGCGCCGGGCGTCACGCTGACCGGCATGGCCAGCGCCGCCTCGGTCGAGTTCCTGGACCCGGCGCTGCTGCGCGGTGACCGGCCCTCGCGGGCCACCGAGGTGTTCGCCCTGGGCGCCACCCTCAACCGGGCGCTCACCGGCACCGGCCTGTACGGCGAGCTGCCCGACGGCGAGCCGCTGCTCGCCATCCGCCGGGTGATGAGCGCCGAGCCGGCGATCGCTCCCGGCCTGACCGACGAGGAGGCCGCGCTCGTCTCCGAGTGCCTGGCCCCGGTGGGGCAGCGCCCGGTGACCGCGCTGCAGGTGGCCGAGCGGCTGGACCGGATGGCCGCCGAGGCGCTGGGCGCCGCCCGCGCCTGACCGGCGTCCGACACG
The DNA here is from genome assembly GCF_042654585.1 of Geodermatophilus arenarius. Classification (NCBI taxonomy): domain Bacteria; kingdom Bacillati; phylum Actinomycetota; class Actinomycetes; order Geodermatophilales; family Geodermatophilaceae; genus Geodermatophilus; species Geodermatophilus arenarius. Next base: position 239,288 of record NZ_JBHSGR010000001.1, on the reverse strand, counting down.
ACGAGGGCCCCGTCCCCACCGGCCGGTGGGGACGGGGCCCTCGTCGTGTGGGGGGCCGGGAGACGGTCAGCGCTGCGTGAAGTCGCTGTGCGCGCTGTCGGTCCACCAGGCGTACAGGGTCCCCAGCCCGGCCTGGCCGCCGTTCTGGATGGCCACGATGCCCTCGGCGGCGAGGTCGTCCTGCGTCCAGTACAGGATCGCGTTGTTGTCCCCGTCGACGAAGCAGCCGAGGCGGCCGGCGTCCACCCCGCCGATCGTGTACTCGTCGTAGCCCTGCCCGGTGGCGCAGTCCGGCTGGCCGGTGAAGGGGCTGACGCCCTCGCGGGTCATGTCCGCCAGGAAGACGGCGTCGACGGTCGCGGCGTCCTCGTACAAGTAGAACGACGACGCCCCGGGACCGGGCTGGGTCGCGGCGGCGCCGCAGTTGACCGCGGCGACGTCGCCGTCGCCGGCCGGGTCCGCGGTCTCGCAGGCCGCCGGGTCGAAGTCGCCCGGGAGGATCGCCAGCAGCTGGTCCTGGGCGTCGGCGTCGGTGGAGGTCCCGCCGCCGGTGCTGCCGCCGGAGGTGTTCCCGTCCGACGTGTCGCCGCCGGAGGTGTCGCCGTCGGAGGTGTTGCCGCCGGAGGTGTCGCCGTCCGGGGTGCCCCCGGTCGAGGTGCCGGTGTCGTCGGCCCGGACGTCGTCGCCGCCGCTGAAGCCGCCGGCCAGCGCGATGACCCCGACCACGACCGCGATCAGCGCCACCGCGGCCCCCACGATCAGCAGCGGCAGCCTGTTCGAGCCCTTCCCGCCGCCCGAGGCCGACGAGCCGCCCTGCGGCGGGAACCCGGGCCCGGCCGACGGCGGGAAGCCGGTGGGCGGGCCCGGGTTCGAGGGGGGCCCGTAGCCGGTGGGCGGGCCGGGGTTCGACGGCGGCCCGTAGCCGGTGGGCGGCCCCGGGTCCGACGGCGGGGTGTACAGCGCCGCGGGCGCGCCCGGGTGCGACGGCGCCCCGTAGGAGCCGGCGGGGCCGGGGTTGGAGAAGCCCACGGTCTGCGGGTGGGCGAGCAGCGGGGCGACCGACGTCGGCGGCGCGGTCTCGGGCCGCACGGTCACGCCGGCGGAGCTCAGCGCCGCCCGCGCGGCCGCGGCGAACTCACCGCAGGTGCCGTACCGCTCGTCGGGCTCCTTGGCCAGGCCCTTGAGGACGACGTCGTCCAGCCCGCGGGGCAGGCCCGGCCGCAGCGCGGACGGCGGCTGCGGGGTCGTGTTCAGGTGCGCGTACATGAGCGTGGCCAGGCCGTCGCCGGTGAACGGCCGCCGGCCGGTGAGGCACTCGAACAGCACGCACGCGAGCGCGTAGACGTCGACCCGCTTGTCGATCGGCTTCTCGAGGAACCGCTCGGGCGCCATGTAGTCGAAGGAGCCGAGTGCGGCGCCGGTCTGGGTCAGCGCGGGGCCCTGCGCGTCCGACGTCGACCGGGCGATGCCGAAGTCGACGAGGTAGACGAACTCGTCGTCACCGGTGCCGGTCAGCAGCACGTTGGAGGGCTTGACGTCGCGGTGCACCAGGCCGTCGGCGTGCGCGGCGTCGAGGGCCCGGGCGGTCTGGCTGACGACGCCGACCGCCCGCTCGGGGCTCATCGGACCCTCCTCGGCCAGCACGGCGGCGACGTCGCGGCCGGGCACCAGGCGCATGTCGAGGAACAGCCGGCCCTCGATCTCGCCGTAGCGGTGGATCGGGACGATGTGCGGCTCGTTCAGCCGCGCCGCCAGGTGCGCCTCGCGGCGGAAGCGCTCGCGGTAGCCGCGGTCCGCGGCCAGGTGCTCGGAGAGCACCTTCAGCGCGACCGTGCGGTCGTGCTCGGTGTCGAACGCGCGGTACACCTCTCCCATGCCGCCGCGGCCGAGCAGCACCTCGATGCGGTAGGGGCCGAACTGTTGCAACTCCACCGGTGATCCTCCGTGTGCCGCAGCTCCGGGCGCTCGTCGGAGCCGGCGCCGGGTGCGGGTCGACGGCGGAGTCTAGGGACGGGTCCCCGGCCCGACCAGCGTCTCGGCCGCGGCTCGGTGGCCGGCGGGACGGGGCGGCCACCGGGCGGCGGACCGTGACCGGGCCGTGACCCGGCGGCGGAACTGGCGCGCGCGAACCAGTGGTCGGGACGGCGGGGTCTCCCTATCTTCCTCTCGCTCTCGGGCCCCCAGCGCCCGTCCCCACGAACGGAAGAAGCAGATGAGTCAGCCCCCCGGCCAGTACGGCGCGCCGAGTCAGTACGCGCAGCCCGGTCAGTACGGCGCGCCCGGTCAGTACGGCGCCCCCGGCGGCTACGGCGCGCCCGGCGGCTTCGGCCCGGGCGGCGGCCCCGGCTTCGGCCCCGGCGGCTACGGGCAGCCGCCGCAGAGGAAGAGCGTCCTGCCCTGGGTGATCACCGGGCTGGTCGTGGTGCTGGCCGGCGTCGGCGTGCTCCTGTTCTTCCTCCTCCGCGGCGACGACACCCCGGCCCCGGCGGCGCAGGAGTCCTCGACCTCGGCCGACGCCTCCGACGACGGCGGCGAGGAGGGCGGCGACGAGGGTCCCGACACCGGGTCCGGCACCGGCTCCGACACCGGCACCGGCTCGGGCATGGGCATGGACATGGGCGGCCCGGTCGGGGTGCCGCCGGGCGCCGGCACCCCGGGCAACGGCGGGGGCGGCAGCACCGGCACCCCCATGGGGAACGACACCGGCGGCGCCGCCGCCGGCCAGATCCCCGGCTCCTCCGACCTCGCGCTCGCGTGGGTGCAGGCGGTCTACGACTTCGACTTCGCGACCGCCTACGGGCTGTCCTGCGCCGAGCTGCAGGCCGCGGCGCAGCAGGGCTCGGCCGGCACCGAGTACGGCCCCGAGGAGTACCTGACGCTGTACTTCTACAGCCAGGTCCTGGGCGGCCAGACCATCGCCGAGGGCGGCCTGGTCAGCATCGAGTACGACCCGGCCAACGCCGTCGACGTCGCGACGTTCGAGCTGACCCTCGGCGACGGCACCACCCAGAGCGTGCAGGTCTGGGTCGGCCAGGACCTCACGGTCTGCAACTTCGGCTGACGCACCCCTCCGACGGCCGGTCCCCGCAGCGCGCGGGGGCCGGCCGTCGGCGTCTCCACCGCCGGACTGCGGCACGATGGGCCGGTGTTCGCGGTGACCCGGCTGCGCGTGCCTGAGACCGAGGCGGCCCGCCTCGCCGACGCCGTCGACGGGCTGCTCGCGGCGCTGACCGCCCGGCCCGGCTGCCACGGCGGGGAGGCCGGCCGCTGCGCCGACGACCCGACGCTGTGGGCGCTGGTCACCCGCTGGGACGGCGTGGGCGCCTACCGCCGCGCGCTGTCGGCCGCGGAGGTCAAGGTCGCCGGCGCGCCGGTGTGGGTGCACGCCCTCGACGAGCCCGGCGCCTACCTCCCCGTCGACGAGCCCGGCGCGCGCCCGGTCGCGCAGGCCCCGGGTGCGTAGCCTGCCCGCGAGAGCACACACCGGCCCGGGAGAGGCGCGATGAGCCAGCCGCCGCAGGACGAGGGGACGCCGCCCGAGCGCACCCGCGAGGTGCGCCTCCCACCGCCGCCCCCGCGTCCGCTGCCCGACGAGCCCACCGACCGGCTGCCCGGCGGTCCCGAGCAACGCGACCCCACCCTGCGGATGGGCGCCCCCGGGCAGCAGCCCGGACCCCAGCAGCCCCGGTACGGCGGGCCGCCGTACGCCCCGCCCGGGTACGGGCAGCCTGCCCACGGGCAGGCACCGTACGGGCAGGCCCCGTTCGGTCAGGCGCAGCCCGGCCTCGGTCAGCAGCCCCCGTACGGGCAGCCGCCCGCCGCCGCGCCGGGGTACGGCCCGCCGGGCTACGGACCGCCGGGCTACGGACCGCCGGGCTACGGACCGCCGGGCTACGGGCCGCCGCCCGGGTACGGCGCCCCGCCGCAGCCGCCGCGCCGGAACCGCGGCCCGCTGGTCGCCCTGCTCGCCACGCTCGCCGTCCTCCTGGTCGGCGGCGGCGTGCTCGCCGCGGTCCTCCTCTCCCGGGACGACGACGGCGGCGGCGGCCCGGCCGCGACGGCGACGTCGGCCGGCACGTCGGCGTCCACCTCGTCGTCGCCCCCGTCCTCCTCGCCGGAGTCGTCCGGTGGGGGCGGCTTCGGCGGCGGCGCCGGCACCCCGACCGGGGGCGGAGGCGGGGGAGCGGGCGGGGACCTCAACGTCCCCGGCAGCCCGGACTTCGCCGCCTCGTGGGTGCAGTCGGTCGTCGACCGCGACGCGGCCGCGGCCTACGACGGCCTGTGCGCCGACGGACGGGGCCAGTTCCCCGACGGGCAGGCGGTGCTCGCCGACTTCGACGCCTTCCTCGGCGGCCGGATCACCGAGGGCTCGGCCACCGGCGCGGCAGCGGCCGGCGACGTCGACGAGGTCACCTTCGAGGTGACCCTCGACAGCGGGCGGCCGGCCACCTTCGTCGTCACCGTGGTGGACGAGGGCGGCCCGGCCGTCTGCGGGTACACCGAGCCCTGACCCGGCGTCGTCAGCCGCCGAAGAGGGTCTCCAGCTGGGTGCGGAAGGTCAGCACCGACAGCGTGCCGAACAGCAGGATCGCCCACACCAGGGCGCCCAGCCGCACGCCCCGCACGCGGATCGGCGCGGGCAGGAGCTTCCGGTTGACCAGGATCAGCAGGCCCGCGTAGACGAACATCATGAACCCGCCGACGACGGCGGAGATGACCAGCAGCACCAAGGGCTGGTCGAGGCCGGCGAGCAGCACGACGATGCCGATGGCGATCAGGCCCCACACCAGGCCCGCGTAGACCTTGCTCTCGTTGGCGTTCCGGGCGTACGAGGTCTTGATGACGTCGGCGGCGAGCCGGCTGGTGTAGTCGACGATCCCCAGGGCGGCGGCGAACAGCGCGAAGGCGCCGATCGCCCAGAAGAAGTACTGGAACCAGGTCCCGACCCGCTCGCCGAGCACCTGCCCCTCGATCTCGATGAAGCCGATGTCGTTGGCGACGTCGTCGCGGCCGAACACCGTCGCGTACGCCAGCAGGGAGGTGAACAGGATGGTGACGAAGGTGATCGCGACGAACGTGGCGAGCTGCTCGACGTTCGCGAAGCGCCACCAGCCGCGCCACCGGCGCAGGTTGTCGGGGGTCGGCTCGAACACGTACCCGGTGCTCGGCACGGCCTCCGGCTCGCCGGTCACCGGGCTGACCAGCCGGGGCACGTAGGCGCCCATGCCGAAGCCCTTGTCGCGGATCCAGTTGGACTGCACCAGGTTCTGCCCGCCGCCGCCGCCGGCGAAGGCCAGCGCGCCGAGCAGCAGGGCGAAGCCCAGCTCCTCGACCGGGATCCGCGGCCGGGTGACCACCTGCGGCACGTCGGACCACGCGGCCGCGCCCACCGCCACGACCGCGGCCACGGCGAAGAGGACCAGCACCGCGGCGACCTTGAGCATCTGCGCCCGCTCGAGGGCGACGTACACGACGGGGGCGAGCGTGAGGACGAGCCCGATCGCCACCAGCATGCCGATCGCGATCCAGCGCGGATCCCCTCCGCCGAACAGGTAGGTGACCAGGGTCGCCGAGCTGGTCGACCACCCGGGCCACAGGTTGGCGAAGTAGGTGAGCACCGCGAAGAACAGGCCCCAGTGCCGCCAGAACCGGCTGAAACCGGTGAGCGCGGTCTCGCCGGTGGCCAGCGTGTACCGCTCGATCTCCATGTTGAGGAAGTACTGGGTGAGCAGCCCGAGCAGTGCCGCCCAGACGAAGACGAGCCCCACCTGGGAGGCGATGTAGGGGTAGAGGATGAACTCCCCGGAGGCCAGCCCGACGCCGGCGGCGATGATGCCCGGACCGATCAGCCGCAGCTGCCGGCGCGGCTCCTCCGGCATGGCCCGGACCTCGGGGCGTGGGTGGTGACGCGTGGGGAACGCGGCGGCGACGTCCTCCACCGGCGTGCCCCCGACGGCTCCGGCGCGGTCTGACCTGGCCATCGGACCTCCTCCCGGGCGCGGCCGGGAACCGGCGGCGCCGCCTCGTCGCTGTGTGGCAGGTCACTCTGCCCGGGGACGGGCGGCGACGCCACGGTCCGTCCGGTCCGGGACGTCGTCCTCCCGTGGACCGTGCCCGTCCCGCGGAGGGGCGACGCGCCGCGGCCGACTACCGTGGGCAGGTCAACCGCCGACCGCCAGCCGGATGGAGCACCGAGCTCGTGAGCGCCAGCAACACCACGCACGACCCCGCCCGCCTCGACAAGGTGGTCAACCTCTGCAAGCGCCGGGGGTTCGTCTTCCCGTCGGGTGAGATCTACGGCGGCACCCGCTCCGCCTGGGACTACGGGCCGCTGGGCGTCGAGCTCAAGGAGAACATCAAGCGGCAGTGGTGGCGCACCGTCGTCCAGAGCCGGGACGACATCGTCGGCCTGGACTCCTCGGTGATCCTGCCGCGGCAGACCTGGGTCGCCTCCGGCCACGTCGGCGTCTTCACCGACCCGCTGACCGAGTGCCAGAACTGCCACAAGCGCTTCCGGGCCGACCACCTCGAGGAGGCCTTCGAGGCGAAGAAGGGGCGGCTCCCGGAGAACGGCCTCACCGAGGTCACCTGCCCCAACTGCGGCGTGACCGGCCAGTGGACCGAGCCGCGCGACTTCAACATGATGCTCAAGACCTACCTCGGCCCGGTCGAGGACGAGTCGGGGCTGCACTACCTGCGCCCGGAGACCGCGCAGGGCATCTTCGTCAACTTCGCCAACGTCATGGGCGCGGCGCGGAAGAAGCCGCCGTTCGGCATCGGCCAGATCGGCAAGTCCTTCCGCAACGAGATCACCCCGGGCAACTTCATCTTCCGCACCCGCGAGTTCGAGCAGATGGAGATGGAGTTCTTCGTCGAGCCGGGCAGCGACGAGGAGTGGCACCAGTACTGGATCGACGAGCGCACCCGCTGGTACACCGACCTGGGCATCTCCCCGGACAACCTGCGGCACTTCGAGCACCCGAAGGAGAAGCTCTCCCACTACTCGAAGCGCACCGTCGACATCGAGTACCGCTTCGGCTTCCAGGGCTCGGAGTGGGGCGAGCTCGAGGGCATCGCCAACCGCACCGACTTCGACCTGTCCACCCACACCGAGCACTCGGGCGTGGACCTGTCCTACTTCGACCAGGCCACCAACACCCGCTGGACGCCGTACGTCATCGAGCCGGCGGCCGGGCTCACCCGCTCGCTGATGGCCTTCCTGGTCGAGGCCTACACCGAGGACGAGGCGCCCAACGCCAAGGGCGGCGTCGACACCCGCACCGTGCTGCGGCTGGACCCGCGGCTGGCGCCGGTCAAGGCCGCCGTCCTGCCGCTGTCGCGCAACGCCGACCTCTCGCCCAAGGCGCGCGACCTCGCGGCCGCGCTGCGCCGGAACTGGAACGTCGACTTCGACGACGCCGGCGCGATCGGCCGCCGCTACCGCCGGCAGGACGAGATCGGGACCCCGTTCTGCCTCACCGTCGACTTCGACACCCTCACCGACGACGCGGTGACCGTGCGCGAGCGGGACTCGATGAGCCAGGAGCGCATCGGCCTGGACCAGGTGGAGTCCTACCTGGCCGCCCGCCTCCCCGGCTGCTGACCGCGCACCTCCGCGGACGTGCCCGGGGCACCTCCGCGGAGGTGCACGACGGGTGCGGCCGGGTGCACCACCGGGCCGCCGTCCTCGAGCAGGTCGAGGGCGGCGGCCCGCACCGTCTCCGGGGACACCTCCGCGACCAGGGAGCGGTCGTGAGCGCAGCGTGCCCGGCTCTGGTCCAGGCCGCAGGCCGGGCACGCGGTGCGCGTGGAGACGGCCACCCGGTGCCGCCGCCGGGTCAGCGGGCCGGCGTTGAGCAGGTTGTGCTCGAGGAAGACGCCGACCGTCGCCGTCCCGACCGCCTCGGCGAGGTGCCGCGGCCCCGAGTCGTTGCCGACCAGCAGCCGGCAGCGGGCCAGCACCCCGGCCAGCGCGGACAGCGACAGCCGGCCGACCAGGTCGAGCAGCGGCGCCGCCGTCGCCGCGCGGATCGCGTCGGCGGCGCGCCGGTCGTCGCCGCCGGAGCCCACCAGCACCACGGTCGCCCCCTCGGCGGCCAGCGCGCCGGCGACCTCGGCGAAGCGCTCCGCGGGCCAGCGGCGCCGCGGGTCGCTCGCGCCGGGGTGGAGGGCGACCAGGGGCGCGGGACCGGCGGGCAGGACCCGGTCGGCAGCCGCGGCGTCGGCCGGGGTGACCGCCAGCCGCGGCTCGAGGGTCACCGGCACCGCCCCGACCAGGCCGGTGAGCTCGAGGCAGCGCAGCACCTCGTGCTGGTCGCTCGTGTAGGGCAGCCAGCGGTCCAGCGCCGGCGCGCCGGCGTCGCGCGCGCCGGCCGTGACCCGGGCGCCGAGGGCCGCCACGAGCGGGTTGGAGTTGCCGCCCCCGCCGTGCAGCTGGAGTGCCAGGTCGTACCCCTCCCCGCGCTGCGCGGCGAGGAAGCGGCGCACCTCGGCGCCGTCCCGCGCGGCGCCCGGGGCGTCGCGCACGCCGGGCCACGGCGGCACGACGACGACCCGGTCCCACGGCCCCGGCCGCCCCTCGAGCAGGTCGGCGTGCCACGGCCGGCCGAGGAGGGTGACCTCCGCACCGGGGTACGCCGCCCGCAGCGCGGCCAGCGCCGGCAGGGTCAGCACCAGGTCGCCGAGCAGGTTCGCCCGCAGCACCGCGATGCGCCCGACGTCGGGCACCGGGGCTCCGGTCGCGGTCAGCGCGGCGGCAGACGACCGGGGCACGCGCGTCCTCCTGGGCTCGGCGGGCGGGAGCCTCCCTCTGCCCAGGCCGGCGCCGGTCCATGCGGGGGCGCCTCCCCGCGGGTGACCCCGGCCACCGGGCGCGGCCACCTACCCTGGACCGCGTGACGAGCACCCTGGCGCCGGCGGTCGCCCCGCTGCGGCTGGGGCCGCTCACCGTGGACCCCGCCGTGGTGCTCGCGCCGATGGCCGGCATCACCAACCCCGCGTTCCGCACGCTGTGCCGCGAGTTCGGGGCCGGCCTGTACGTCTGCGAGATGATCACCACGCGGGCGCTGGTGGAGCGCAACGAGAAGACGCTGCGGATGATCCGGGCCACCCCCGAGGAGGCCGCCGCGGGCTTCTCCGTGCAGCTCTACGGCGTGGACCCGGCCACCGTCGGGCGCGCGGTGGAGATGCTCGTCGACGAGGAGGTCGCCGGCACCCGCCCGGCGCACGTCGACCTGAACTTCGGCTGCCCGGTGCCCAAGGTGACCCGCAAGGGCGGCGGCTCGGCGCTGCCGTGGCGGCGGGTGCTCTTCCGCGACATCGTGCGGGCCGCCGTCCGCGCCGCCCGCGACGTGCCGGTGACGGTCAAGACCCGCATCGGCATCGACGCCGACCACGTCACCTACCTCGACGCCGGCCGGATCGCGCAGGACGAGGGCGCGGCCGCGATCACCCTGCACGGGCGCACCGCCGACCAGCTCTACAGCGGCACCGCCGACTGGGGCCCGATCGCCCGGCTGGTGGAGACCGTCGACATCCCGGTGCTCGGCAACGGCGACGTCTGGGAGGCCGACGACGCGCTGCGCCTGGTGCGCGAGACGGGGTGCGCCGGCGTCGTCATCGGCCGCGGCTGCCTGGGCCGGCCCTGGCTGTTCGGGGACCTCGCCGCCGCCTTCGCCGGGGAGTCCCGCCGGGCGCTGCCGACGCTGCGCGAGGTGGCCGCGGTGATGGTCCGGCACGCGCGGCTGCTGTCGGAGGGGCAGGGCGAGCTGCACGGCTGCACCGACTTCCGCAAGCACGTGGCCTGGTACCTCAAGGGCTTCTCGGTGGGCTCCGACGTCCGTCGCGCCCTGGCGATGGTCAGCTCGCTGGACGAGCTGGCCGGCCTGCTCGACCGCATCCCCGACCAGCCCTACCCCACGGCCGTCCTCGGCGGCCCGCGCGGGCGCACGAGCAGTCCCCGGCCGGTGGCGCTGCCCGAGGGCTGGCTCGACGACCGCGACGACCCGCGCCCGCCGGCCGGCGCGGAGCTGGAGACGAGCGGCGGATGAGCGGCCCGTACCTGTACGACGAGGGCCCCGAGGCGCTGCACACCGGCACCCCGCGGCGCCGCAACGGGCTGCTGCTGGGGATCTTCGGCGGCACGGTGGCGCTCGCCGTCGCCATGGTCGTGGCCCTGCCGCTGGTGAAGGGCTCGGGGGAGGAGCAGGCCCGCGAGGCGGTCGGCGTCTTCCTGGCCGCGCTCGAGGCCGGCGACACCGAGACCGCCGGCGACCTGCTGTGCCAGGCCGAGCGCGACCGCGGCGAGGTCGGTGACGTCCTCGCCGGGTACGAGCACCCCGGCGACGCCGAGGTGGTCGGCGTCGCGGAGGGCCGGCTCGGGGACCAGGACAGCCAGGAGGTCCGGGTCCGCTGGGACGACGGCGCGGAGGCCACGCTGGCCGTGGTCCTCGAGGACGGCCCGCGCGTCTGCGGCACCTCCGGCTGACCGCGCCGGCGCCGCGAGCGGATCCCTTCTCGGAGTGCCACCGGGCTGTCACCATGTGCGCCGCCCGGCTGGAGGTCCACCGGGCCAGCCCGAGAGGAACCGCGTTGACGCAGCCGCCCCACCCGCCCGTCGCCCCCGCCGCGCCGTACGCCCCGCCCGGGCCGTACGCGCACGCTGCGCCCTTCGCGCCCGCCGGTGTCGCGCCGGCCGCCGCGCCCGTCCCGCAGCCGGCCGCGCCCACGCAGGTGGCCTTCCCCGGCCAGGTCCAGCTGCCGCCGCAGCCGCAGTTCGCGCCCACCCCGCAGCAGGCCGCGCAGGTGCAGCGCGGCGCGCCGGCCAGCGGCTTCCCGCGCTACGTCCCGCCGCCGCCGTCCCCGGTCAACCGCACCGGCCTGTACGTCGGCATCCTCGTCGTCGTGCTGACGCTGCTGTTCGCGGTCCTCGGCTTCACGCTCGTCGCCTGATCCCCCCGGCCGGCCCGGCCCGCTCTCCCGCCGGGCCGGCCGTCCGCTGCGGAAGCGCGCTCACCTCCGTGTCCCCGGACGGCTGACGGGCTGGCGTGTCCACCGTCCGGTGGGTCACGATCGCTGCCTGGCTCCGGGTGGACGTATGAGACGTCTACCCCCGACCGGGAACCCGGGGCCGCGCTCGCCGGAGCGGCCGACGGGGACCCCGCGACGCCGCACCGGCGGACGGGCGGCCGGCGGGACGAGCGCGGAGGTGCACGGTGGGCAGCGTCACGAGCACGACCACCTGGGTCTACGACTTCAGTGAGGGCAACAAGGACCAGAAGGACCTCCTCGGCGGCAAGGGCGCGAACCTCGCCGAGATGACCAACCTCGGGCTGCCCGTGCCGCCCGGCTTCACGATCACCACCGACGCCTGCCGCCACTACCTCGAGCACGGCAGCACCCCGCCCGACCTCGCCGGCCAGGTGACCGAGCACCTGACGGCGCTGGAGAAGGCGATGGGCAAGACCCTCGGCGACCCCGCGGACCCGCTGCTGGTCTCGGTCCGGTCCGGGGCCGCGGCCTCGATGCCCGGGATGATGGAGACCGTCCTCAACGTCGGCCTCAACGACGAGTCGGTGCAGGGGCTGGCCGCGCAGTCCGGCAGCGAGCGCTTCGCCTGGGACTCCTACCGCCGGCTGATCCAGATGTTCGGCAGGACGGTGCTCGGCATCGACGGCGAGGCGTTCGAGCACGCCCTCGACGAGGCCAAGCGCGAGCAGGGCACCGACCTGGACCTCGACCTCGACGCCGAGCACCTGCGCGACGTCGTCGGCCGGTTCAAGGCCATCGTCCGCGAGCACACCGGCCGGGACTTCCCGCAGGACCCGCGCGAGCAGATGGACCTGGCGATCAACGCCGTCTTCGACTCGTGGAACAGCCCGCGCGCCATCCTCTACCGCCGCCGCGAGCGCATCCCCGGCGACGCGGGCACGGCGGTCAACGTCTGCTCGATGGTGTTCGGCAACCTCGGCGCCGACTCCGGCACCGGCGTCGCGTTCACCCGCGACCCGGGCAGCGGCGAGCAGGGCGTGTACGGCGACTACCTGCAGAACGCGCAGGGCGAGGACGTCGTCGCCGGCATCCGGAACACCGTGCCGCTCACCGAGCTCGAGCGGATCGACCGCGGCGCCTACGACGAGCTCCTGCGGATCATGAGCACCCTCGAGTCGCACTACCGCGACCTGTGCGACATCGAGTTCACCGTCGAGCGCGGCAAGCTGTGGATGCTGCAGACCCGCGTGGGCAAGCGGACGGCGGCCGCGGCCTTCCGCATCGCCACCCAGCTGGTCGACGAGGGCCTCATCGACACGGACGAGGCGGTCCGCCGGGTCACCGGCGACCAGCTCGCCCAGCTGATGTTCCCGCGGTTCGTCTCCGGCGGGGACGCCACCCGGCTGACCCAGGGCATGAACGCCTCGCCGGGTGCCGCGGTGGGGAAGGCGGTGTTCTCCTCCGAGACCGCCGTCCAGTGGGCCGACCGGGGCGAGAAGGTGGTCCTCGTCCGCCGCGAGACCAACCCCGACGACCTCGCCGGGATGATCGCCGCCGAGGGAGTGCTCACCAGCCGCGGCGGCAAGACCTCGCACGCCGCCGTCGTCGCCCGCGGGATGGGCAAGACCTGCGTGTGCGGCGCCGAGGAGCTGCAGGTCGACACGACGAACCGGCGGTTCACCGCGCCCGGCGGCGTCACCGTCGAGGAGGGCGACGTCATCTCCATCGACGGCTCCACCGGCCTCGTGTGGCTCGGGGAGGTGCCGGTCGAGGACTCCGCCGTCGTGCGGTACTTCGAGGGCGAGATCGGCCCGGACTCGCCCGAGGCCGACGACCTCGTGCGCAGCGTGCACCGGATCCTCACCCACGCCGACGAGGTGCGGCGGCTGGACGTCCGCACCAACGCCGACACCCCCGAGGACTCCGCCCGCGCCCGCCGCTTCGGCGCCCGCGGCATCGGCCTGTGCCGGACCGAGCACATGTTCCTCGGCGACCGCCGGCAGCTGGTGGAGAAGCTGATCCTCGCCGAGACCGACGAGGACAAGCAGGCGGCCCTGGACGCGCTGGCGCCGCTGCAGAAGCAGGACTTCGTCGAGATCTTCGAGGCGATGGACGGGCTGCCGGTGACCGTGCGGCTGCTCGACCCGCCGCTGCACGAGTTCCTGCCCGACCTCACCGACCTGTCGGTGCGCGTCGCCGTCGCCGAGGCGCAGGGGCACCCCGATGAGGCGAACCTGCGGCTGCTGGCCGCCGTCCGCCGGCTGCACGAGCAGAACCCGATGCTGGGGCTGCGCGGCGTCCGGCTGGGCCTGGTGGTGCCCGGCCTGTTCGCCATGCAGGTGCGGGCCATCGCCGAGGCCGCGTGCGAGCGCCGGTCGGCCGGCGGCGACCCGCGGCCGGAGATCATGATCCCGCTGGTCGGCGCGGTGCAGGAGCTCGAGGCGATCCGCGAGGAGTCCGAGCAGGTGCTCGCGGCGGTGTTCGAGGAGTGCGGCGTCGAGCTCGACGTCCTCATCGGCACGATGATCGAGGTGCCCCGCGCGGCGCTGACCGCGGAGGAGATCGCCCGGTCGGCGGAGTTCTTCTCCTTCGGCACCAACGACCTCACCCAGATGACCTGGGGCTTCTCCCGCGACGACGTCGAGGCGGCGTTCTTCCACGCCTACCTGGACAAGGGCATCTTCGGCGTCTCCCCGTTCGAGTCGCTGGACCGGCCGGGCGTCGGCCGGCTGGTGGAGGTCGGCGTGCAGGGCGGCCGCGCGGCGCGGCCGGACCTCAAGCTCGGCGTCTGCGGCGAGCACGGCGGCGACCCCGACTCGGTGCACTTCTTCCACGAGGTGGGCCTGGACTACGTGTCCTGCTCGCCGTTCCGGGTGCCGGTCGCCCGGCTGGAGGCCGGCCGGGCGGCGCTCGGCGGGGAGCGCGCCGGGTCCTGACGGCCGCGCGGCACGCCCGTCGCACCAACCACACCCGGCGCACGGCCCGTGTCATCCTCGACCGGTGACGCGGGCCGGGGCACTGGTGACACGGGTCTTCGGCGCCGTCGTGCTCGCCGCCCTGCTGCTGGTCGCCTCGACCGCGGCCGCCATCTGGTGGACCGCGCGGCACGACGCGCGGCCGGCCTCGGACGCGATCGTCGTGCTCGGCTCGGCGCAGTACAACGGCGTCCCGTCGTCGATCTTCGAGGCCCGGCTGGAGCACGCGCTGTCGCTGTGGGAGGACGGCGTCGCGCCGGTGGTCGTCACCGTCGGCGGCAAGGCGGCCGGCGACCAGTTCACCGAGGCCGAGGCCGGGCGCGACTACCTGATGAGCGCCGGCGTCCCCGGGGAGTCGCTGCTCGCGGTCCCCGAGGGCGTGGACACGCTGGAGAGCATGCGGGCGGTCGGGACCGCGTTCGGCGAGCGCGGGTGGACCAGCGCCGTCCTGGTCACCGACCCCTGGCACGCCATGCGCGCCGAGCGGATGGCCGAGGACGCCGGCATCAGCGCCGAGAGCTCGCCCACCCGGCAGGGCCCGGCCGTGCAGACCCGCAACACCCAGTTCCGGTACATCCTCCGGGAGACCGCCGCGTACCTGCTGTACCGCGTGACCGGGGAGAGCGTCGCCGGCGCGCCCGGCATCGGCTGAGGAGGGCGCGTGCTGGAGCTGGGGAGGGCGGGGGAGCGCGGGGCGGCCAGGCGCGAGGTGCCGGTCCTGCGGGACGGGGAGCCGGTCGGCCGCCTGCGCTCCACCGACTTCTGGCGGGAGGCGTCGGTCGCCGTCGTCGAGGACCGCGAGTGGGTGCTCGGACGGCGGAAGGGTGGGGTGCTGGCCGGGCGGTGGGCGACCGAGCCCGAGGACGCCGCCCGGTTCACCGCGCGGCAGGTGTCGGCGTGGCGGGGCACCTGGCGGGTCGAGGTCGACGGCACCGCGGTCGACGTCGTCCCGGCGTCCTGGTGGAAGGGCACCTACCGGTTCACGGCGGGGGAGCGGGCGGTGGCCGAGAGCGGCTCCACCGGCGGCTGGTCACCCCGCCCGACGCTGACCGCGGACGACGACCTGCCGCTCGACGTCCAGGTCCTCCTGCTGTGGCTGGTCCTGGTGCTGCAGCGGCGCACCTACGGCACGGCGGTCGCCGTCGCCGCCGGCGGAGCCGCGGCCGCGGGCGGCAGCTGAGCCCACGGCGGACGAGGGCCGCCCCTGGCCGTCCTCGCGACGGGGGATGATCGGTGCGGGACGCGCACGGGCGTCCCGGCAGCAGCACGACGGAGGAGGCCCATGGCCGGCCGGGGACGCATCCGAGCAGCGGACATCGCGCTGGTGCGCGAGCGCAGCCGGATCGACGAGGTGGTCGGCGAGCACCTGCAGCTCAAGCGCGCCGGGGGCGGCAGCCTCAAGGGCCTGTGCCCGTTCCACGACGAGAAGTCGCCGTCGTTCCACGTCACGCCCTCGCGGAACCTCTACCACTGCCTCGCGGGCGAGACCGGCGTCCTCACCGAGGACGGCGTCGTGCCCATCGCGGAGCTTGCCGGGCGGACGGTCCGGGTGCTGAACGGGGACGGCGGCTGGGTCGAGGCGCCGTTCCGCTCGTACGGCGTGCAGCGGCTCATGCGCGTCGTCGTCTCCCGCAACGGCCGGGAGAAGGAGCTCTTCGCCACCGACGAGCACCGCTGGTTCGTCCCGGCGGGGAAGCTGCGGCAGGACCGCCGGGAGAAACTGACCAGGGACCTGCGCCCGGGGGACCAGCTCTCCCCGTCGTTCCCGATGAGCCGGGTGCTGCACCCGGCCACGCGACCGTCCCCGTTCGGCATCGCCCGTGGACTGGTCTACGGCGACGGGACGCGGGCGGGCTCCGGTTCGATCGCCAACCTCTTCGGCGAGAAGGACGCGCAGCTCTCCCGGTACTTCGACGGCTGCCGTAGCTGGGAGGGCGAGGGGGTCACCAAGTACTACGGTCTCCCGGCCTACTTCAAGGACGAGCGACCGGCCCTCGACGAGGACGCCTCATACCTGCTCGGCTGGCTCGCCGGCTACTTCGCCGCCGACGGGTGTGTGGCCGACGACGGGGACGCCGTCCTCAACTCGGCCCGCGTCGACGACCTCGAGTACGTGCGGACGCTGTGCACCCGGCTGGGCATCGGGACCTACGGGGTGGCCAAGCAGACCCGCCTCGGCATCGACGGCGTCATGAGCGACGTCTACAACGTCCGCTTCATGACCAAGGGGCTGCCCGACTCCTTCTTCCTGCTGCAGCACCACCGCGGGCGCATCGCCGCCAACCGCAAGAAGTACGAACGCAAGCGCTGGGTGGTCCGGTCGGTGGAGTGGAGCGATCGGATCGAGGAGGTCTACTGCGCCGAGGTGCCCGGCACCCACGCGTTCACGCTCGAGGACAACATCCTCACGGGGAACTGCTTCGGCTGCGGGGCCGGCGGTGACGTCATCAGCTTCGTCCAGCAGATCGACCACCTGAGCTTCACCGAGGCGGTCGAGCGGCTGGCCGCCCGCGCGAACATCGACCTGACCTACGAGGACGACGGCGGCCGGCCCACCGGGGCGCCGGACCGGGCGCAGGCCGGGCAGCGCGCGCGGCTGGTCGCCGCGAACACCGAGGCGGCGGCCTTCTACGCCGAGCAGCTGCGCAGCCCCGAGGCCGCGCCCGCGCGCCAGTTCCTCGCCGACCGCGCCTTCGACCGGCAGGTCGCCGTCGACTTCGGCTGCGGGTACGCCCCCGGCGGGTGGGACGCGCTGACCCGGCACCTGCGCGCGAGGGGCTACAGCCAGCAGGAGCTGGTGACCGCGGGCCTGGCCAAGGAGTCCTCGCGCGGCACGCTCATCGACCGGTTCCACCGCCGGCTGGTGTGGCCGATCCGCGACATCACCGGCGACGTCATCGGCTTCGGCGCCCGCAAGCTCATGGACGACGACCCGGGCCCCAAGTACCTCAACACCCCCGAGACGCCGCTGTACAAGAAGAGCAGCGTCCTCTACGGCATCGAGCGGGCCAAGCGGGACATCGCGAAGAAGCACCAGGCCGTCGTCGTCGAGGGCTACACCGACGTCATGGCCTGCCACCTGGCCGGGGTGACGACGGCGGTCGCGTCCTGCGGCACCGCGTTCGGCGCCGAGCACATCGGCGTGCTGCGCCGGCTGCTCATGGATCAGGACGAGTTCCGCGGGGAGGTCGTCTACACCTTCGACGGCGACGCCGCGGGTCAGGCCGCCGCGCTCAAGACGTTCAAGGAGGACCAGCGCTTCGTCGCGCAGACCTTCGTGGCCGTCGAGCCGGACGGGCGCGACCCCTGCGAGCTGCGCCAGGCGCACGGTGACGCCGCCGTCCGGGACCTCGTGGCGCGGCGGACCCCGCTGATCGAGTTCGTCCTGCGGACCACGCTGGCCGAGTACGACCTGGACACCGTCGAGGGGCGGGTCGCCGCGCTGGACCGGACGGCGCCGCTGATCGCCCAGGTCAAGGACCACGCGCTGCGCCCGGCCTACGCCCGCCGGCTGGCCGGGCTGATCGGCGACACCGACGAGGGCGAGGTGCTCGAGCGGGTGCGCCGGATCACCGGCGGGGAGGTGGCGTCCTCGCGGTCGCGGCCGCGGGTCCCCAAGCGCACCCCGGACGACGCCGCGCTGGCGGTCGAGCGGGAGGCGGTCAAGGCCGCGCTGCAGGTGCCCGAGATCGCCGGGCCCTCCTTCGACGCCGTCCCGCCCGAGGCCTACACCGACCCGGACTACGCCGCCGTCGCCGCGGCCGTGGCACAGGCCGGGGGAGCGGCGGCCGCGCGGGTCACCGGGCCGGAGTGGCTGGACCTGGTGGCCGCGCACTGCGAGCGCGAGACCGCCCGCGCCCAGCTCACCGCGCTGGCGGTGGAGCCGCTGCGGTCGGTGGGGGAGGGCGACGCCGGCTACGTCTCGGCGGTGCTGGCCCGGCTGCAGGAGATGGCCATCGTCCGGCAGGTCACCGCGCTCAAGGCCAGGCTGCAGCGGATGAACCCGGTCGAGGAGGGCGACGCGTACATGCGCGCCTTCTCGAAGCTCATGGCGCTGGAGCAGGAGGCCATCTCGCTGCGGCAGCGGGCGATCGGCGGGCTCACGTGAGGCTCGCGTCGGCCCTGCGCCGCCGGCTCACCCGCCCGCCGGAGCCGGTGCGCGCCGTCGTGCAGGCGTCGGCCGACCCCGAGGAGCGGGTGCTGGCCTGGGGCACGCTGGTCCGGGGGCAGGGCTGGCTGGTGGCCACCAGCCGCGGGCTGCGCGTCGTCCCCGCGGACCTCCCGCTGGACGCGGCCGGCGACGTGGGGGTGCTGCGCTGGCACGAGGTCGGCTCGGCGCGCTGGGCGGCCACCGACGACGACGGCGGCGGCAGCTTCACCGTCAGCGCGCTGACCGAGGTGGAGCCCGGCGTCCAGGCGCGCGAGCCCGCAAAGCGGCACGCGCTCAGCGACGCCGGCGACCTGCCGGCCGTGGTGCGCCGCCGGGTGGACCAGACGGTGGTCGCCAGCCGCCGCTCGCCGCTGCCGAACGGCGGCGGGGTGGTGCTCGTGGCGCGCCGGGTGCCGGGTCAGGCGGCGCGGGAGTGGACCGTCGTGTTCGACGACGACGCCGACCGCAGCGACCCGGAGGCGCGCGAGGTGGCCCGCCGCAAGCTCGAGGAGGCGCTGGCCGCGGAGCAGCCGGGCTGAGGTCGGCTGCTCGTGGCAGGGTCAGCCGACCGGCGGCGGGTCGACCGGCAGCGCGGTCAGGTCGGGGGACTCGGTGGCCGTGGTGGGCGGCGTCGTCGTGGTGCCGGTGCTGCGCGGGGGTGCGCCGTTGGAGCCGGTGTCGCGGCCCATCTTGGCCTTCACCGAACTGACGACGTCGTCGGCGCGGGCCTGCGCCATCCCGGCCAGGCCCTGCAGCTGCGGGTTGTCCTTGGCGTCGGACCACAGCCCGCGGATCTGCTCGTAGCGCTCGCGGCCGGCCCGGGCGCCGAGCACGTATCCGGCGCCGAAGCCGAGGAGGAAGGAGAACTTGGCCACGGGGACCTCCGGGGTCGCGGGGCGGACTGCTTCGTGATCACGCTACGGCGCGACGCGATCGTCCGCGATCCGGAGGGCCTGCGCAGAGCGCCGGAGGGCGTGGGGTACATTCGTGAGGCGCGCGGGTCGCACCCGCCCATCCCCCGTAGCTCAATTGGCAGAGCATGCGACTGTTAATCGCAGGGTTATTGGTTCGAGTCCAATCGGGGGAGCAAAGCTTCAGCTCAACGGCCCGTGGTGATCTGGGGAGATCCGCGGCGCCCCACTGAGCCCCAGTCTTTCCCGTCTGCGCCGTGTCGTCGCGGTCCGGATGCCCGTGGGGAGCCCTGGCCGTGCCGGCGTGCCACAGCCCCCTCGTGGCGTTGTGCCTGGGGCAGTCGCCCAACGGTAGGCGCGGCACGCTGGGTCGGCTTCATCACAGTGACGGCGGATTCGCGCAGTTCACGGTCGCTCCCGCTCGCGAGGCGTATGCCGTGCGGAGCGACTGGAGCGACGAGGAACTCGCGGCTGTGCCCTGCGCCTACTCCACGGCGGAGAACATGCTGCACCGGGCCGCGGTGGAGGCGGAACGGGTGCTCGTGACCGGCGCCTCCCAGGGGCGTGGGACGCGCCGCGGAGCAGCTCGCCAAGCGCCGGGGCGCGACGGTCACCGCGGTGTGTTCGGCCGCGAAGGCCGCCGACGTGCTGGCTCAGGGTGCCGATCGGATCGTCGATCGCGGCGAGGACCTGGTCCGCACCCTCGGCAGGGCGAGCGTCGACGTGGTGATGGATCTCGTCGGCGGGGCCCAGTTCCCGCAGTGGCTCGACCTCCTGCGGCCCGGCGGTCGCTACGCCATCGCGGGGGCCATCGGAGGGCCGATCGCGGAGATCGACCTGCGCACGCTGTACCTCAAGGACCTCTCGCTGCTCGGCTGCACGTTCCAGGAGGACGAGGTCTTCGAGAACCCGATCGAGTACGTCGAACGCGCCGAGGTCCGACCGGTCGTCTCGCGCACGTACCCCCTGGCGGAGATCGCCCTCGCGCAGGAGGCGTTCCCTGACGAAGGGGCACATCGGAAAGCTGGTGCTCGTCCCACCCGGCCTCGCTGCTTGAGGGAACACCCTGCGACAGCCGCTGCGGGGCAGGTGGTCGGCGAGGCGAGCTGCTCGCGCAGCGCGGCGCCCCGGCTGGTGGAGGCCTCGCCAACATCCGCAGCCGGTCGAGCAGCGCCCGCGCTCGCCGGCATCGAGATCAGCCACTGGCTGAGCCGGCGTCGCGATGCGTCCCGGTGACGAGTGCGGCCCCGCGCCTGGGACTGCTCCATCCTGAGCAGACCCCTGAGCCACCGACGGGTGGCACAGCAGGGTGCCTCGCGGCCGTCGTCGAGGGACCAGCAATGCCACCCTCGAGTGCAGCATCTCCGCTCATTCGGTACCCGTTCCCGCCCACCGACGCCGTGGCGGCTGCTTCCCACAGGCGATGTCGGCCCCGCTCCTCGTGGCGGAGGACCGCACGCGGTCGACCCCCCGGCTCGTCCTGCTCCCCAGGGCGCTCCGGTCAGGAACGGGCCACCGCCGCCTGCGTCCACTAGCCGCCTGGCTAGTCCCGGCTCGCCGTTCGAACGAGGGAATGCTGCCCGCGCGGCTCCACCGGTTCCGGCTTCAGTGCACCTGGGCGATCGCCGCGACGGCAGTCGGCCAGCGGCGCGCGGCACGCCAGGACCTCGGCGACCGAACCTCTACGAGGGAGTTGAGCGATCATTTCTCTTCGGGATCACGACCTCGACAAGCGCACCTTCGTCGTGCCGGGCCTGACGGAGCCGGCGCAGATCATCGTCGACAGGTGGGGCGTTCCCCACGTGTACGCGGCCACGACCTACGACGCGTTCAGGGCGCAGGGCTTCAACGCAGCGCGTGATCGGCTCTGGCAGATCGACTTCTGGCGGCGTCGGGGCCTGGGGCGGTTGTCGGAAGTGTTCGGCGCGGAGCACGTCGAGCGCGACCGGGCCGCGCGCCTGTTCCTGTTCCGCGGGGACGCCCACGCCGACTGGTTGTCCTACGGGTCGGACACCAAGCGCGCCAGCACCGCTTTCGTGGAGGGCATCAACGCCTTCGTCCAGCTCACGCGCGAGGACCCGGAGCTGTTGCCCGTCGAGTTCCGGGAGCTCGGCTACACCCCGTCGTTCTGGGACCCCGCGGACGTCACCCGGATCCGCAGCCACGGGTTGTTCTACAACCTCCGCGAGGAGGTGGCGCGGGCTCTGACGATCCGCGATCACGGGGTCGCCGTCGAGGAGCTGCGGCGACGGCGGGAGCCGCACCGGGAGCTCGTCGTCCCGGAGGGGCTCGACCTGGCCAGGATCCCTGACGACGTCCTGGCGGTGTACGACCTGGCCACCACGCCACCGGTGTTCACCGCGCGCCAGCCCGGCGAGGCGCAGGGCTCCGTCCTGCCCGAGGGCAGCAACAACTGGGTCCTCTCCGGTGACCGGACCGCCACCGGGCGCCCGCTGCTCGCCAACGACCCGCACCGGGCTGCGGCCGCGCTCCCCGGCCTGCGCTACCTGGCTCACCTGAGCGCTCCCGGCTTCGACGTCATCGGCGGGGGTGAACCGGGTCTGCCGGGCATCAGCATCGGCCACAACGGCCAGATCGCCTTCGGGTTGACGATCTTCGCGATCGACCAGGAGGACCTGTACGTCTACGACCTCAACCCCGACGACCCGCTGGAGTACCGGTACCAGGGCCGGTGGGAACCGATGCGGGTCGAGCGGGACACGATCGAGGTGGCCGGCGGCGGGCAGGTCGAGGTGGAGCTCGCCTTCACCCGGCACGGCCCCGTCATCCGCAGCGACCCCTCCACGAACACCGCGTTCGCCGTGCGGGCCGCCTGGCTCGAGCCCGGCATGGCCCCCTACCTCGGCAGCATGGACTACATGCGGGCGCGCAACTGGGACGAGTTCCTGGGCGCGATGAACCGGTGGGGCGCGCCCCCGGAGAACCAGGTCTACGCCGACACCCGCGGCAACATCGGCTGGAAGACCGGCGGCCTCACCCCCATCCGGCCCAACTGGGACGGCACGCTCCCGGTGCCCGGCGACGGCAGGTACGAGTGGGCCGGCTTCTACGACATGGACGAACTGCCCGGTGCGCTCAACCCCGAGCGGGGGTGGCTGGCCACGGCGAACGAGATGAACCTGCCGGAGGACTTCCCCCCGGATCGGCACATCACCTACGACTGGTACGCCCCGTACCGCCGGCACCGCATCGACGACGTCCTCGGCGGCCTGACCGCGGCCACCGTCCAGGACATGGTGGACCTGCAGGGGGACTACGTCAGCATCCCGGCGCAGCGGATCCTGGCCGCCGTCCGCGGGCTGGACCTCCCGGACCGCGACCAGATCGACGGGCTCGACCTCCTCCTCGACTGGGACGGTGACCTGCGCCCCCACTCACCTGCCGCAGCCCTGTTCGAGGTCTGGTACCGACGGCACCTGCGGCCGGCCCTGCTCGCCCGGGCAGTCGCCGAGGTCACCGCCCGCGACGACAACGCCGACGTCCTCGCCGCCATCGCCAACAAGGAGGACCTGCTCGCCGACGCCCGGATCGACATCGAGCTCCTGGAGTCCCCGGGGCACCGGCTCGGGCCCGACCCGGCCGGCTTCCTGGCCGCCGCCGTGCCGCAGACGTTGGCGACGGCGCTCGCCGACCTCGGGGAGCTGCTGGGACCGGACCGCAGCGAGTGGGCCTGGGGCCGGCTGCACGTCGCCCGGGCCACCCACCCGCTCCGGGCCCTGCTGACCGGTGTCCCGGAGGACAGGCTGTCGGTGGGACCCCTCCCGCGCGGGGGGAGCGGCGACACGGTGGGCAACACCGCCTACGGGCCGAACTTCGTCCAGACCGCCGGATCGACGTTCCGCATCGCCATCGACGTGGGGGAGTGGGACTCCTCGACGGCCATGAACGCGCCCGGACAGTCCGGGAACCACGACAGCCCGCACTACACCGACCTGTTCGAGCCGTGGGTGCGCAACGACGCCTTCCCGCTCCTGTACAGCCGCGACCGCATCGAGGAAGCAGCCGTGCAGGTCATCGACCTCCTGCCGTCGGACGACTGACGGCCACGGCCACCGGATCCCCTCCACAACAGAGAGAAGGTCACGCACGTGGGACACCTGCAGCTGCCCGAGGGCAAGAGGATCGCCGTCAACCTGGGCACGGACTTCGACGCCCAGGCGCTCTGGCTGGGGGCGTTCAACCGGCCGAGCCCGGCCTTCATGTCACGCGGCGAGTTCGGTGCCGAGGTCGGAGTGCCGCGGCTGCTCGAGCTGTACAAGCGCTACGACATCAAGTCGACCTGGTTCACCCCCGGCCACTCCGTGGACACGTTCCCCCAGTGGTGCCGGAAGATCCTCGAGGACGGGCACGAGTTCGGTCACCACGGCTACTACCACGAGATCCCGCCGGGCATCAGCCGTGACACCGAGCGGCGCCTGGTCGACCTCGCCTTCGACAGCTTCAAGAACCAGCTGGGCATCCGCCCCACCGGCTACCGCTCGCCCTACTGGGACTACAGCGACAACACCCTCGACATCATCGAGGAGTCCGGCTTCACCTACGACACGAGCCTCATGGCCCGCGACCTCGTGCCGTACCACCCCCAGCGGTGGCAGGTGAACTGGGAGAAGGGCAACGTCGCCGGCCGGGCGAGCGAGGTGCTGGAGATCCCGGTGAACTGGTATCTCGACGACTTCCCGCCGCTGGCCTACACCGGCACGTCGACGGGCATGCAGGACACCGACACGATCTTCCGGCGGTGGCGGGACATCTTCGACTACGCCTACCAGAACGTCGAGAACGCCGTGTACGCGACGTGCGTGCACCCCCAGATCATCGGGCAGGCGCACCACATCATGTGGTACGAGCGGCTCATCCAGCACCTCGCGGAGAAGGACGGCGTCTGGTTCGCCACGATGGACGAGATCGCCCGGTGCTGGGTGCCCGACGACGAGGACCGCCGCAAGATGGCGCTGCCCGACGTCCGCGGAGTGGAGCCGGCGCCCGCCGACTCCAGCTTCGCGCGGCAGTAGCGTGACGCTCCCCCCGAGCCGCCCCTAGGCTCGGGGGGAGCCGATCGCCCCAGCCACAGGAGGGCCGTCCCCTGGCACACCCGACACCCGTGCCGCTGGAGCCCGGTCGCTCCCCGGCCGAGCGCGGCAGGCCCCCGGCGTGATCCCGGAGGCAGCGCAGGTCTACTGGGCCGACGGAGGTGGTTCCCGGGCGGTGTTCGACTCGCTCCGGGAGATCCTCGTCGAGTTGCGCGAGGCGGTCCTCAGCGAGCGGGCCATCGCCCTCTACCAGCCGACCGGCACCGGGGGGAGTGACTTCTTCGTCCTCTCCGACAGTTGCTCCACAGGTCTCGAGCCGGCGATCGCGAACGAGCCGCTGCGCCTGAACCAGTCGCTGGACACGCTGGCGCCGGTGAGCGTGTCCGGAGTGGCGGCCCGGTCCAGGCTGCGCCCCTTCGGCCTCCACCTGGCGTCGGCCCTGGCCATGCCGTGGCGCGACCCCTTCGGTCGCGGAGTGGTCCTCGTCGGCATCGAGGTCGACGGTGGAGAGTGTCAGTCACTCCAGCGGCTCAGGGGGGTCGCCGACCTGCCCCGGCTCACGCGAACGCTGGGGGAGTCGCGCCTGAGCGGCACCCTGCACATCCAGCGTCAGCTCAGCTCTGCCCTCCGGTCGGTGCTGGCTGCCGACACCAGCGGTGCGGGGCCCATGGGGCGACTGCGCTCCCTGGTCGACACCGCACGGGTGCTCCTCCGCTCGGACGCCGCCTACCTGGCGCTGCCCGAGCAGGAGCCGAGCGGCACGCACTACTACTTCGCGTCGTTCTCCAAGGTCTACACCCCGGACTTCCGACACCTGCGGATGGAGTTCGGCCAGGGCCTGGGGGGTCTGGCCCGCAGGACGGGCAGGGTCGTCACCTCCATCGACTACGCACGTGACGAGCGACTGCTCGAGGCGCCAGTGAGCGAGACCCTCGACGAGGGGATCCTCTCCGCCGTCGCGGCCCCGTTGACCCGGAGCGGGAGCGAGGTCCACGGCGTCCTGTACGTGGGCAACCGGACCCCACGGCCGTACAGCGAGACCGACGAGCGTCTGCTCAGCGAGTACGCCGAGTACGTGTCCTTGCTCATGAACACCTCGGAGTTCAAGGAGTCCGCGCAGAGCGCTCGACTGGGCCGACTACGCGAGGACTTCGCGCACGCCATCCACGACTCGGTGGTGCGTCGTCTGGTCGAGATCGGGTTCACCGCCGAGCAGGCCGCGGCATCCGCCGAGGACGGGGCGGCCGCGGCGTCGGTCGAGGCCATCCGCCAGTCGGCTGCCGACGCACTGCAGACCCTGCGCGCCGAACTGAGCGAGCTGGTGCCGCGGGGCCCTGCGCAGATGAGCGTCAGTCAGGTCCTCGACAGCATCACCTCCGTCAGGGCTCGGCCGGGCGTCTCGCGGACCGTCCTCGTCATCGGCCCGATGACGGAGGCCCCACTGCCGTCCCACGTGGCCGAGGCAGTCGTCCAGGTCGGCGCCGAGGCCCTGACGAACTCGCTCAAGCACTCCGCTTGCACCATGCAGACCATCAGCATCGACAGCTCGGCGACCGGCGTGACGCTGCGCGTCACGGACGACGGCCGGGGGTCTCCCATCGTGAACCTGGACCCGGCCCAGCTGTCCAGCATGGGGCACCTCGGGGTGACGTCCATGCGCCGGCGCGCGGCCAGGATCGGAGCGTCCCTGACGATCGACTCGAGCGCCGACGAGGGCACCAGGGTCTGCCTCGACGTGCCCCGCACGTGGTGACGCGGTGGACGACGTGGTGCGCTTCTGCGCGATCGACGACCACGACATCATCCTGTTCGCGGTCGAGGCCATGGCGGCCAAGGAACCGGACCTCGAGTACTGCGGTGGAGCGACCGACGCCCGTCGTGCCCTGGCCCTGATCCAGGAGACGGAGCCCGACCTCGTCCTGCTCGACCTCCGACTCGGGACCCGGAACAGCTTCCCCTTGTGTGAGGAGCTGTCCGAACGGGTGCCCGGGACGGCCGTCCTCATGTTCACGGCCTTCGCCAACGAGGACCTGCTGCAGGGCGCCATCCACGCGGGCGCGGTGGGCTACCTGCTCAAGGACACGTCCACGAGCGCCCTCCCGCACGCGCTCCGGACGGCGAAGGCGGAAGGGGCCTACTTCGATCCGCGCGTGGTCAACGCCTCCCTCATCGGGTCGAGGCGAGGCAAGGACCATTCCCCGCTCACTGATCGTGAACTCGCCATCCTGCGACTCGTCGCAGACGGGGCGGACAACCACCAGATCGCCGAGGCACTGCAGTTCAGCGTGCACACGATCAAGCTGAACATCGCCCAGATGTTGAAGCGCTTCGGCGTGAGACGGCGAGCCGAGCTGGTCAAGGTCCTCATGGAGCGGCAGTTGCTGACCTGAGGGACAGCACCACAGGCGCGGCTGCCGCACTGGCCGGACGAGCTCGTCGAGCAGGGCGGAGCGGCATCCGTCCCGGCCGACAGCAGGATGCAGCCCGATCACCACGGAACCGCCGCGGTTGCCGGCTGCTGGTCGCGACGTCCGTACGGGGAAGAGGAGGAGCAGGATCCACCCGGCATCCGCCCCCGCCGGGACGGCTCACGGACACGGGTTCTCGTCGCGCTCGCCCGACCCGTCTGAACCGGATCTGTAGCGGAGCACGACCCCGTGAGTCACCTCAGACGCCGGAGCCGACTCGCCGGCGGGCCGACGGCGGCGTCAGCGCGGATCCGAGGAGCCGTTCCCCACCACCGTGTCTCGCCACGATTCCTCCTCGCGCTCCGTTGTCCGCCTTGGTCCGCTGCGGTCCCGTGTCCCCTCCGCCTGCGAAGACGCCCCTCCTTCCGCCGCGGCGGACACGTCTCGCACGTCTCGGCGTCTTGACGGCTTCGCCCCGTCCGCAGAAGCAGGGGTGGCTCACGTGTCGAGGGCCTCGAGGACGGCGGCGGCGAAGGCGTCGCGCAGGTCGGCCTGGGTGTTGGAGGGCTCGCGCCAGCCACCCAGGGGAGCGGGCAGACCGGCCGGGCGCCGCGGTCATCGTCGGCCGTATCCAGGCGGTCGGCGCGACCATGTCCGACCACCCGATCCGGGAGATCGACGCGGCGGCTCCGCCGGGATGGGGTCCACGAGTTCGAGACCAGCGTGCCCTGGTGTTCGCCGTCGGCGACGTCCGGCACGGGTCGGTGGAGCGGGTGGTCTCCGCGGTCGGGGCGGGGAGGTCGTCATCCGCAGGGTGCACGACCACCTCAGCCGTGTTCGAGGTCCCCACCCGGGACGGGTCTGCCGCCGACGGCTCGGAGGCCCGGTGTGCCGCTGAGCTCGTCCCCGACCACCTCGCTGTGGCCGCCGACCGGTGGGTGTGGACCCTGGCCGGGCTGACGACCCGGACGGACACCGGGGACACGCGGTGCCGCAGCCGACCGTGGGCGGCCGTCGGCACGCCCCCGCTCGCCCTCACGGCGCCGGCCCCGGCGGCGCGCCGGCCTGCGGCCGATCGTGCGGCATCCGAGGAGGCGCGCGCTAACCTCGCATCAGAACCGGGTCCGGGAACCGGAGGTCCGGGATGCGCTTCGTGTTCAGTCCTCCCGCCGAGGCGGCGGCCGATCTGCTCACCCTGCCCTGGGACGTCCCGCTCGCGCAGTGGACCGACGACCGGCTCGTCGAGATCCCGCAGCACGGGCGCTCCCGTCACGTCGTCCGGTTCGTGGCGGAGGCCGGACGCGTGTTCGCGCTCAAGGAGCTGCCCGAGCGACCCGCTCGCCGCGAGTACGAGGTGCTGCGCCGACTGCACGAGCTCGGCATCCCGGCGGTCGAGGTCGTCGGCGCCGTCGTCGACCGGCCCGGCGACCAGCAGGCGGTGCTCGTCACCCGCTTCCTGGACTACTCGTCGTCGTTCCTCGCGCTGTTCGCCAACCCGCGGGGCGCGCACCTGATCGACCGGGTGATGAACGCGCAGGTGGAGCTGCTGGTCCGCCTGCACCTGGCCGGGATCGTGTGGGGCGACTGCTCCCTGGCCAACACCCTGTTCCGCTTCGACGCCGGGACGCTGGCCGCCTACCTCGTGGACGCCGAGACGGGGGAGGTGCACGAGCGGCTCACCCAGAGCCAGCGGGACCACGACACGGACGTCGCCTACGCCCGGGTCGTCAGCGAACTGACGGCCCTGCGGGAGAGCGGCTCCCTGGCCGAGGACGTCGACCCGGCACTGGCGGCGGCCGACCTGGTGGCGCGGTACGAGCAGCTGTGGGCCCAGCTGACCAGCGAGGAGGTGGTGTCGCGCGAGGAGCAGCAGCTCCGCGTCGCCGGGCGGATCCGCAGGCTCCAGGACCTGGGGTTCGACGTCGGTGAGGTGGAGCTCGTCGAGGACCCGGCCGGCGGGAGCCGGCTGCGCCTCACCACCCGCGTCGCGGAGCCCGGCGACTGCCGGCGGGCGCTGTTCAGCCGGACGGGGCTGGACGTCCAGGAGAAGCAGGCCCGCCGCCTCCTCGCCGACATCGTGAGCTACCGGGCCGCGCTCGAACAGGTGGCGGGAGGCCCGGTCTCCGAGACCGCGGCCGCCATCCGCTGGCTGAACGAGAGCTACCAGCCGACGATCGCCGCCGTCCCCGCGCACCTGCGCAGCCGGCTGGACGCCGCTGAGATCTTCCACGAGGTCCTCGAGCACCGGTGGTTCCTGTCCGAGGCGGCCGGCCGGGACGTCGGGATGCAGGCCGCGGTGCGGGACTACGTCGACCGGGTGCTGCCGGCGGTGTCCGGCGACCTGGTGACGCCGCCACCTCCCCAGCGCCGACCAGGAGCTCGAGCCCCGCTCAGCGACTCCTCGTAGGGCCGGTTCCACCGTCCTCCGGACCCCCCTCGGCACCCTGGCCCCCGGCTCCGCGTCGGCCCACCCCCGCAGTGCGAGGGGCCCAGCCCCTCAGCCCGTCCGACCCGGTCACCTGACGCGCCATCTCCTGGTGCACCCCGTGACTGCAGCGACAGGGCCGAGCGTGTCGGGTCACCCCTCGCCGGTGGAGCACGCGCTCGGCCGGGCGGCCCCGACCCCCGCAGGCCTACGCTCGGATTACAGAACAGCAGCGGCCGCAAGGAGCAGGGTCCCTGTGCCCTGCCCGACCGCCGGAGCCTGGAGCGGACACGTGCCGATCGGTCCGGGGCCTCGCTCCTCCCCGAGCAGAGGGTGGCCGATGGACCAGGTGATGTGGACTCAGCGACCGCTCCCGACCGTGCCCGACGTCGCCCGTGCGGTCTGGCGACGGGAGCTGTGCACGCCCGTCGACCTCACGGTGAGCCGGAACCAGCTCCAGGCGACGGTGCGCACGGCGGAGCTGCGAGACCGCGCGCCGGTGGACGTCGACGAGCTGCTCCTGGTCTACGAGGAGCTGGCCTCCAACGGCATGCGCCACGGCCGGTCGCCGGTCGCCGTCTGCGTCGTGGCCGCCAGCGGCGGTTGGCTCGTCGACGTCACCGATGCCGCGGTCGAGAGTCCTCCGGTGCCGGCCGTCGACCGTGACCCGGTCGACGGGGGCCTGGGCCTGCACCTCGTGGCCCGGCTGTGCCGCACGCACGGCTGGACGGTCGACGACGGTCGCAAGCACGTGTGGGCGTGCGTCACCGCCGCGTGAGCCCGATCCGGGATGGCGCCCGGCCGGCGGAGTGGTTGGCCGACCCCGTGTGCTCACGGGGACCGGCACCGCCGTGGACGGGGACCGGCACGGCACCCCACCGGCAGACGGGGAGGGCCCGTGGCCACGGGTGAGCGCGACCACGGGCCCCTGACCTGCAGGCGGACCGTCAGATCAGCCGGGGGTCGCCCACCTCGGCGGCCGACGCCGGCAGCCCGTTGGCCTCGAGGATCTCGACCAGCGAGCCGTCCGCGCGCATCTGCGTGACGTGCTCGTCGATCGCCGTGGCCAGGGCGTCGTTGCTCGGGTCGAGCAGCAGGCTCGTCTGCGAGGGCTCCTCGGTCGCGGGGACCCGCGGGTCGGTCTCGAGGACCTCGATCCGGAAGTCGGTGCCCTCGGTGGACTGCGCCGCGGCGCCGTAGCCGTCCAGGCCGATGTCCAGGCGCCCGGCGGTCAGGTCCTGGGCGAGGCTGAGCGAGTCGGGGTAGGTCCGCAGGCTGTCGCCGAGCAGCTCGCGCAGCGCGTCGACCCAGAGGTAGCCCTCCACGGTGCCCACCTGCTTGCCGATGAGGTCGTCGACGGTCGAGACGCCGTCGGCCGACATCACGGTGAGCTCGTCGAGGTACACGGGGGCGCTCAGGGTGACCACGTCGCCGCGCGCGGCGGTCCGGTAGAAGCCGCCGACCGCGACGTCGACCCGGCCGGTCTCCACGGCCGGGACCGCGGTGGCGTAGGTGTAGGCCTCGTACTCGATCGTCAGGCACTCGTCGGCGGCGATCTCCTTGAGGATGTCGCTGTCGATGCCCTCGGCCTGGCCGCCCTCCTCGAAGGAGTAGGGCGGGGTGTTGGTCAGGGCGACGGTGAGCACGCCCTCCTCGACCGTCTCGAACTGGTGGGCGGGCTCGCAGTCGGCCGCCACCTCGCCGGCCGGGTCCGATCCGCAGCCCACGAGGGCCACGGCGGAACCGAGGGCGAGGACGGCGGCGCTCAGGCGGTGCGTCTTCACGGTGATCTCCTCAGGACGAACGGGCCCGACGGCGGGATCGCCGTCGCGCTGCGGTGCGGTGGGTGGAGCGGGTGGTGCCGTCAGAGGTGGCGGGACAGCCGCCGTTCTGTGCCGTTGGTCAGCCAGCCGGCGGGGATCGTCACGGCCAGGTAGAGCAGCCCGGCCAGCACGAGGACGTCGAGGTAGCGGAAGGTCGCCGCGCCGATGGAGTAGGCCTGGCTGAGCAGCTCGACGACCGAGATCGTGAAGGTCAGCGACGTGGCCTGGAAGATCAGGATCGCGAAGCCCATGAGCGACGGCAGGGCGATCCGGACCCCCTGCGGGACGATGACGTAGCGGAGCGTGTCCCGGCGCGACATGCCCAGGGCACCGGCCGCCTCGGTCTCCCCGGCCGGCACGGCCTGCAGGCCGCCGCGGAGGATCTCGCTGGTGTAGCCGGCCGTGGTGAGCGACAGCGCCGCGATGGCGGAGACGAAGGCGGTCAGGGACAGCCCGGCCGAGGGCAGCCCGTAGTAGACGAACTGCAGCATGACCAGCGCCGGCGTGCCGCGGCCGATCTCCACCAGGCCGATGGCCGTCCACCGCACCGCCCGGTTGCGCGCCGAGCTGAGCAGGGCGAGCGCCAGGCCGAGCGGCACCCCGATCAGCAGGCTCACCACGGTGAGCTGCAGGCTGGTGAGCAGGCCCTCCAGCAGCCGGGGCAGCCAGTCGCCCCACGAGGTCAGCAGGCCGGTCATCGCGCCACCCGCGCCCGGAGTCGTGCGTCGAGGCCGCGGGACAGCCAGGCCAGCGGCGCGCTGAGCAGGATGTAGACCGCCGCGGCGACGAAGAACGGGGTGAGTCCCGCCCCCATCGACCGGGCGCTCTGCGTGGCCCGGAAAAGGATCTCGGTGACGCCGATCGCCGAGACGATCGTGGAGTCCTTGAGCAGGCTGATCGCGTAGGTGGTCGCGGCGGGCAGCGAGACCCGGAACGCCTGCGGCGCCACGATGCGGACCAGCGTGTCGCTGCCGCCCATCCCCAGCGCCGAGGCGGCCTCCCACTGCCCGCGGTGCACGGCGGACAGCCCACCGCGGTAGATCTCGGCCAGGTAGCCGGCGGAGATGATCCCGAGCCCGATCACCCCGGCCTCGATCGGCTCGAGCCGGATCAGGTCCCTGCCCAGGCCGAAGAAGATGAGGAACAGCCAGACCACCGGCGGGATCCCGCGGACGACGTCGATGACGACGCGGCCCAGCCAGCGGACCGGCGTCACCCGCGACCGCCGGGCCGCCGCCAGGGGCACCGCCAGCACGGCGCCCAGCGCGAACGCCAGGACCGTGACCAGCAGGGTGACCGGCACCCCGAGCAGCACAGCCTCGAGGACGTCCATCAGCGGTCGACCACCGCGCTGAGGAAGCGCCGGGCACGGTCGGTGGCCGGCGTGCGCAGCACCTGCTCGGGGCTGCCCTCCTCGAGGATCGCGCCGTCGGCCATGACCACGACGCGGTCGGCGACGTCGGCCGCGAAGTGGATCTCGTGGGTGACGACGACCATGGTCATGCCGTCGGCGGCCAGCTCGCGCATGACGGCGAGGACCTCCAGGCCCAGCTCCGGGTCCAGCGCGGACGTCGGCTCGTCGAAGAGCATGACCTCCGGGTCGAGGGCCAGGGCGCGGGCGATCGCGACCCGCTGCTGCTGACCGCCGGAGCAGCGGGAGGGGTAGGTGTCGGCCTTGGCGCCGAGGCCCACCCGCTCGAGCAGCTGCCGGGAGCGCTCGTCGGCCTCGGCGCGGCTGCGGCCGAGCACCCGCTCCTGCGGGAGGGAGACGTTGCGCAGCACGGTCATGTGCGGGAACAGGTTGAACGACTGGAAGACCATGCCGACGTTGCGGCGCAGGGCGGCGAGGTCGCGGTGGGAGACGCCGGCGCCGGGCTCGACCGCCCGGCCGACCACCTCGACGCGGCCGGAGTCGGCCCGCTCGAGCAGGTTGATGCAGCGCAGCAGCGTGCTCTTGCCCGACCCGCTGGGGCCGATGATCGCCACGACCTCGCCGCGGGCGACCGACAGCGAGACGTCCTTGACGACCACGAGGTCGCCGAACTGCTTGTGGATCCGGTCGAGGACGACGACGGGTTCCTGCGCCACGGCGCTCACGCGGCCACCTCCACAGCGGCGAGGACGGCGTCGCGGACGGTGTCCACGTCGTCGTCGGTCATCGGGGTCGAGAGGGCGAGCAGGCCGTTGGTGCCGGCCAGCACCCCCCGCTCGTAGAGGCGCCACCAGGTGGCGCCCGGGTCGGGCAGCAGGAGCCGGACCAGCGAGCCCGAGCCGCTGACCGCGACACCGCGGGCGGCGAGCTCCTCCCGCAGCCGGTCGCCGCGGGCGTTGAGGGCGGCCACCTCGTCGGCGCCGAAGAGCCGCAGGGCCGCCGTGCCGGTGCGCATGGTCACCGGGTTGGCGCTGAAGGTGCCGCCCCAGCTGACCGCGCCGTCGGCGAGCGGGCTGAAGGCGTCGAGGACCTCGCGGCGCCCGCCGACGCCGCCCACCGGGAACCCGCCGCCGACGACCTTGCCGACGGTGACCAGGTCGGGTTCGACGCCGTAGCGGCTGTGCAGGCCACCGACCTCCAGCCGCAGGGTGATGACCTCGTCGACGACCAGCAGCGCGCCCGCCCCGCGGGTCAGCGCGGCCACCAGCTCGACGAACGACGGGTCCGCCGGCCGCAGCCCGGCCCGGTTGGGCATGAGGTCGACGAGGACGGCGGCCACCTCGCCGCCCCGGGCCCGCATCAGGTCGGCGAAGGCCCCCGCGTCGCCCTGCGGGAGGGTCACCACGGCCTCGGCCACGCTGCCGGGGACGCCCGGGGCGGTGGGGTCGACGACGGCGTCGTAGGTGCCGTGGTAGCTGCCGGCGAAGCGGACCACCAGGTCGCGGCCGGTGGCCGCGCGGGCGCCGCGCAGCGCCATCATCACGGCCTCGGTGCCGGAGTTGCAGAACCGCCAGCTCGGCAGGCCCACCCGCTCCCGCAGCAGCTCGGCGCAGACCACCTCGGACTCCGTCGGCAACCCGAAGGCGGACCCGGCGGCCACTGCCTCGGTGGCCACCGCGACCAGCTCGGGGTGGGCGTGGCCGTGGATCAGCGCCGTGTAGTTGTTGTTGCAGTCGACGACCTGGTGCCCGGTGGCGTCGGTGACGACGCAGCCGCTGCCGGACACCGCGTACGGCGGGTGCGGCGGCACGAAGAGCGTGCTGCGGGTGTTGCCGCCCGGCATGACGCGGCGGGCGCGGTCCCGGAGCTCGGCGACCGTCACGGTGCCTCCTCGGTCGGTGGGGTCGGGTCGGTCAGCCGGCGACGGTGCGCGACTGCTCGCGCATGAAGCCGGGCAGGTACCAGGGGCCCAGGCCGCCCTTGCCGGACGAGCCGCTGGCCTTCCAGCCGCAGAAGGACTGGATGCCGGGCCAGGCGCCGGTGGTCGCGCCCGCACGCCGGTTGACGTAGACGACGCCGGCCTCGATCTCGTCGAGGAAGCGGTCGACCTCGTCCTGGTCGCCGGTGAAGACGCCGGCCGACAGGCCGTAGTCGACGGCGTTGGCCTCCGCGATCGCCTCGTCGAACCCGTCCACCGCGGTGACGGTGACGAACGGCGCGAACAGCTCCTCGCGGGTCAGCGGGTGGCCCAGCGGCAGGTCGGCGACGACGACCGGGCGGTAGAAGTTGCCGCTGCGCTCCTCGGCGCGGCCGCCGGTGACCACCCGGCCGTCGCGCGCCGCCGCGGCGAGGGCGTCGTCGATGCGGCGGCTGACGGCGTCGTCGGCGACCGGGCCCATGCCGGTGCGCGGGTCGGCCGGGTCGCCGACGACGATCGCCTCGGCCGCCGCGGCGAGCTTGGCGACGAGCTCGTCGGCGACGCGGCGGTCGACGACCACGCGGCGGCAGGCGCTGCACTTCTGGCCCGACAGGCCGAACGCGGAGCGGGCGATGCCGTGCGCGGCGTCGTCGAGGTCGGCGGTGGCGGTGACGATCGCGGGGTTGCTGCCGCCCATCTCGGCGAGCACCGGCCGGGCGTACGCGCCCTGACCCAGCTCGCGGACCAGCTGCCAGCCGACGGCGGCCGAGCCGGTGAAGGCGATCCCGTCGACGGCGGCGCCGGCCAGCTCGCGGCCGGTGTCCGCGCCGCCGTGCACGACGTTCAGCACGCCGGCGGGCAGCGCCGCGCCCAGGATCTCCCACGCCAGCGCCGTGGAGCGCGGCGTCTTGTCCGACGGCTTGGCGACGACGGTGTTGCCGGTGACCAGCGCGGCCGCGGCCATGTTGACGGCCAGGGCGACGGGGAAGTTGAAGGGCGCGATGACGGCGAAGACGCCGAAGGGGCGCAGGACGTCGGTGTTGCGCTCGCCCGGTGCCGACCGCAGGGGGGTGACGAAGCCGTCGTTGCGCTCCATCTCGGCGCAGTAGTGCTCGACGAGGTCGACGGCCTCCTGGGCCTCGGCCAGCGCCTCGAGCCGGGTCTTGCCGGTCTCGGCCGAGACGACGCCGGCGATCTCGGCGGCGCGGTCGGCGAACCCGGCCTTCGCCTGCCGCAGCGCCGCGATGCGGTCCGCGGCGGGCGTCGTCCGCCAGCCCCGGGTCGCGGCGCGGGCGGCGGCCACGGCGTCGGCGACCACGGCGCTGTCGGCGGTGCGCGCGGTGG
Source organism: Geodermatophilus arenarius (assembly GCF_042654585.1). Classification (NCBI taxonomy): domain Bacteria; kingdom Bacillati; phylum Actinomycetota; class Actinomycetes; order Geodermatophilales; family Geodermatophilaceae; genus Geodermatophilus; species Geodermatophilus arenarius. The sequence continues at coordinate 203,922 of NZ_JBHSGR010000001.1, read as the reverse complement.
CGACCACGGTCCCGGGCGCGCAGGGGTCCTCGCGGGTGAACGTCGCGCCGCGCTCGTCGGGCCGCCCGGCGATGACGTGGGCGAGCACCTCGCTGCCCTTGCGGGCCTCGGCGAGGGCGGCCTCGAAGCGGGCGTCGAGGTCGGCGTCGCCGAGGTCGGTCGATCCGTAGTCGAGCTTGGTGGTCACCGGGACTCTCCTTGCGTGCGGGGGATCGGACGGGGCGGTCAGGGGGCCTGGGTGGCGGCCGGCGCCGCCGGCGCCAGACGGGCCGGGTCCCAGCCCGGGTCGGTGGCGGCGAAGGTCGGCTCGGGGACGCCGACGAGCGCCTCGGCGGCGACCCGGCCGATGGCGGGGGCGAGCTGGATGCCGTTGCCGCCGCCGCCGACGGCGCAGACGACGTCGGCGCGGGAGGGGTGGCGCCCGACGATCGGCCGGTGGTCGGGCGTCATCGGGTAGAGACCGGTCCAGCTGCGCCCGATCGCCGCGCCGTCGGTGTCGGCGAGTCGCTCGGTCAGCCGCTCGACGAGCTCCTCCAGGAAGGCGTCGTCGACCCGGCCGAGGGGCACGTCGGGCGAGACGGCGTCGGCGACCGCCTCCTCCACGTGCAGCCCCGCGATGAGCTGGTCGGCGCGCTCGGAGCGGAAGTAGACGCCGGCCCGTCCGGACCCGGGCACGTAGTCCATGACGAAGGGCAGCAGCGGGGTGAGCGGCTCGGTCAGCTCGATGGTCACCGCGCCGTGCAGCTGCGGGACCAGCGGCACCGGCGCCCCGAGCAGGTCGCCGACCGCGCCCGCCCACGGGCCCGCGGCGTTGACCACGACGTCGGCCTCGACCGTCCGGCGGGGGGTCCGCAGCGTCCACCCGCCCGACGACGCCTCGGCGCCGACCAGCCGCTCGTTCGTCAGGACCCGCCCGCCCCGCTCCCGGACGAGCCGGGCGGCCAGCGTGCAGTACTCGTAGCCGTCGATGTGCCCGTCCGAGGGGCCGAAGAGCCCGCCGACGAGGTCGTCGACCACCAGGTGCGGCCACCGCCGGGCGATCTCGGCCGGGGTCAGGACCTCGGCGTCGGGCACGCCGGCGGCGCGCTGCCGCTCGATGCTGCGCCCGTAGGCGTCGAGGTCCGCCGCGCTGCGGGCGGTGCGCAGGTAGCCGCCGCGGACGAAGGTCAGCCCGTGGTCGCGTTCCAGGCGGTCGTAGTGGCGACGGCCGTGCGCCCGGACCGCGATGTCGGCGGCCTCGACGTACTGGGTCTCGACCATGCCGACGGACAGCCCGGACGACCCGTCGCCGGGGTGGCCGGCGTCGAGGACGACCACGTCCCCGACGCCGAGGTCCTGCAGCTCCGTGGCGGTGGACAGCCCGCAGACCCCGGCGCCGATCACCGCGACACGGACATCACTCACGTCGAACTCCTCGGAGTCAGCAGGGCCTCAGCGGGGGAACCTCGTCCAGCGGCCGCGTGGGTGTCCGGCCTGCTGTCGCTGCGGGTGGACGTCGGACCGGGTCGTCGGCCGGAGGTCCACCTCGGCGTGCGGGTAAACATATAGCCCTGTCGGTTTGAGTCAACGGTCGTCGGCCGGGCGGTTACCGGATCGTGTTCTGCGGGGGTCCGACCGGTGCCCGACGCCGCGAGGGGGTGCACTGCACGCATGGGTCCAGGTGCTGATCACGACGTCCGGTACGGGGGCGTGACCGTCCTCGCGTCCCCGGAGGGCGGCCGCTATCCCTGCGGCAACTCGCTGCTGGTCTCCGGGTCCGAGGCCACCGTCCTCGTCGACCCCTCCCTCGAGGTCTCGCGCCGCGGGCGGGCCACGGGGGCGGTCGACCTGGTGGCGGTGAGCCACGGCCACGAGGACCACGTCTCCGGGCTGCACGTCTTCCCCGAGGTGCCCGCCCTGGTGCACCCGGCCGACGCCCCGGCGGTCCGGGACCCGGAGGTCCTCCTCTCGGGCTTCGGGATGGCCGGCCCGGAGGCGGCGGAGTTCCGCGCGACCCTGCGCGACACCTTCTCCCTCGTCGGCCACGCGGACGTCCGGCCCGTCGCGGACGGTGAGGTGATCGACCTCGGCGGCCGGTCGCTGACCGTCGTCCACCTCCCCGGGCACACCGCGGGCCACTGCGGCTTCCTCGTCGAGCCGGACGGCTTCCTCTTCACCGGCGACATCGACCTGACGTCCTTCGGTCCGTACTACGGCGACGTCGGCAGCGACCTGGACGCCTTCGAGGCCTCCCTGGCGCGGCTCCGGGACGTCGAGGCCCGCTGGTACGGCACCGCGCACCAGCGCGGGGTCGTCGAGGGCCGGACGGAGTTCCTCGCCCGGCTCGACGAGTTCGCCGCGGTGATCGGCCGCCGCGACGAGGCGCTCCTCGCGATGCTGGCCGAGCCGCTGACGGTGGCCGACGTCGTCGCCCGGCGGCTGGTGTACCGCCCCCATGTCCAGCTGCCCTTCGTGGCCGCCGTCGAGCGCCGGACGGCCGAGCTGCACCTCGAACGCCTGCGGCGGGCGGGACGGGTGCGTGAGGACGACGGTGTCTTCCGGGCCGTCTAGTCCCGCGTCCGACGACCGGTCCGGCCCGGCCGGGCCGACTAGGGTGGCCGCCGGGATCGGCGTCCGCGACGCCACGGGACCGGAGGTGACGTGCGCACCGATCTGCTGTCGACGCTGACGCGGCGGGTGCTGTTCGCGCCGCTGGCCGACCAGGGCCGGGCGGACGTCGTGGCGGTCCGGCTGCGCACCGCCATCACCCTCGGGGTGCTCGCCGAGGGCGAGCAGCTGCCGGCCGAGGCCGACCTCGCGGCGCAGTTCAACATCTCCCCGGTGACCCTCCGGGAGGCCCTCACCCAGCTGCGGGACCAGGGGCTGGTCACCACCAAGCGCGGCCGCGGGGGCGGCACCGTCGTCACCGCCGGGCGGCCGGACCAGCTCCGTGCGGCGGCGGAGCAGGCCCGACCGCTGTCCGGTCTGGACCTGCGCGACCTGGCCGACTGGCGGCGCGCCGTCGCGGCGGAGTCCGCGGCGCTCGCCGCCCGCCGGGCCTCCGCCGAGAACGTCGCCCTGCTCGAGCGGGGCAGCGATCGGCTGTCCACCGCCGGCGACGAGGTGGAGGCACGCCGGGCCGACAGCCGCTTCCTCATCGAGCTGGCGGCGGCGGCGCAGTCGGTGCGGCTGAGCACGAGCATGATCGGTCTGCAGGTGGAGTACGCGCCGTTGCTGACCCTCGCGTACGTGGACACAGGTGTGAGGTCGACCGTGTCGCAGTTGTTCGAGGCCACCGTCCGCGCCGTCCGCGACGCGGAGCCCGACGTGGCCCGCGGGTGCGTGGTCCGGGCGGTCGACCACGTGGCCGGGCGGGTCGCGGAGCTGCGGACCCGCGGGTGGGCCGTCTGATGGCCGGCACGGCGCCGGCGTCCGCCGACGGTGCGCTGCGGGACGCCGCCGCCGGTGTCGTCGAGCTGACCGCCCCGGTCTTCGGCGACCTGACCGGGCTCGGGGAGACGGCCGCCCGGCGGCTCGACCTCACCCGGCACCCGGTCTTCGGTGAACCGCGGGCCTGGGACGCCCTCGAGCCCGACGTGGGCGCGATGCTCCGGAACCGGGCGCTGGTCACCGGGGCCGGCCTGGCGGTCCGCCCGCCGACCGAGTCGGGGGCCGGGGTGCCCTCGATGGCCTGGTGGGTCATCCGGGACGGCGAGGTCCGCGTCAAGCAACACGTCCTCAACCCCAGGTCCGACTCCTTCTACGACGTCCCCCGGGCCCGCTGGTTCCGCGTGCCCTACGCCAGCGGGGCGCCCACGCTGCTCTCCCCGTACGTCGACAGCTGGGGCACCGACGACGTCACGATGACCGCGGCCGTGCCGCTCACCGTGGGCGGCGAGACGCTGGGCGTGGTGGCCGCCGACCTCGACGTCCGCGCCTTCCTCGACGCCGTCGAGCGACTGCTCGTGGCGGCGGGTGCCACCGCCCTGCTCGACGAGGAGGACCGGGTCATCACCGCGATCCACCCGCAGCTGGAGACCGGCTCGAGGTTGGCCGCCACGGAGGTGGGCCCGGTCGCGGCGCGCGCCGGGATCGCGCAGTTTGGCTGGGCCGTCGTCCGTCTCTGACCGCCGGAGTCATCGGTCTCGCTGCTCCAGAGTCGTCCCTGGCCTGGAGTCCCCGACGCGTCACGGGAAGCGCGGCGGTCGCCGGCTGCGGGTCCCGCTCGTCACCGGAGGGTCGGGCGGGGGCACGACCATCGCTGGTGTCGTCGCGGACGTCATGAGTGGGACGGGACCGGAGCGGCAGCCACGGGATCCCTGCTCCTGGGAAGCGACGGTGACCTCCGGCGTTCGGCGCGGGGCTGGTCGAGGCGCGGGTGTGACAACTCGCCGAGTCGCACCCTTGCCAACAAAACCGACAGCACTGTAGGTATTACAGCCGCGTCCAGGCCGCGTGACCTCCACCACTCGACGGCGGGTCATCCGCCGCCTCCTCACTACGGATTGAGAACCCATGAGCACGAAGCACGAACCGACGGGCCTGAGGGCCAACTCCGTGCGCACGCCAGGCTTGATCGCACAGTCACTGGGGGCTGACGAGCCGCAGCTGTCCGCGGTCGTCGTGGTCGCGTCCGTCGCACTGTTCGCCGGGGGAGCGACCCCCGCCGCCCTGCTCATCGCCGCGATCGGGATCGCCGGCTTCCTCTACCTCGTGGCGAAGTTCTCCGCCGTCGTGGGCGATGCGGGTGGTCTCTACACCATCGCGACCGAGGGGCTGGGGCGGCGGGCGGGCGCGGTGACCGGCTGGTTCATGGTGTACGGCCTGGTGCTCATCGTGCCGTCGCTCTTCATCGCCGCGGCCTTCCTGACCCAGGCTTTCTTCGCCGCCGTGACCCCCGGCATGACGGCGTTGAGCGGTCAGTGGATCTGGTGGGCGGTCGTCCTGACGACGGTTGGGCTCTTCGTCGTCTTCCGCGGCGTCACGGTCTCGGTCACGCTCCTGCTGGCCATGACCTTCCTCGGTCTGACAGCCCTGCTGGTGTTCGACCTGGCGATCCTGTTGCAGGGTGGCCTCGAGGGCATCGCCTGGGGTTCGCTCCTGCCGTGGAACCTGGGTGGGATCGGTGCCACAGCGCTGTTCGCTGCGCTCGGCCTGGCCGTTTACACCTTCGGCGGCCTCGAGGGCTCGGTCTACCTCGCAGAGGAGGCCGAGGCACCGACCCGCACGGTGCCCAGAGCCGTCCTCATCTCCGGCGGGATCGCCAGCGGCTTCTTCATCCTGACCGCCCTGGCAGTCGTCAGCGGCTACGGGACCGAGCGAGTGGGCGAGGAGTGGGGCACCAAGGTCAGCGGCGTCCTCCTCGAGCTCTCGGACATCTACCTCTTCCCCGGCTACGGGCAGTTCCTCCTCGCCATGGTCGCCCTGTCGGGTTTCTCGGTCGCGATCGCCAACGCCAACAGCACGGTGCGGTTGCTCTACAGCTGGGCTCAGAAGGGCCTGCTGCCTCGGTCCCTGGCGCGCAGCCACCCGACCCATCGCACCCCGCACGTCGCGACCGCGGTGGTCGCCGTCGCCGTCGCCGTCGCCGTCGTGTTCTTCTTCGCGTGGCAGGGTGGATCGGCCGCGGGTGCCTTCAACTCGTTCACCTGGCTGTCGCTCGCCGGGGTCTTCGGTGAGATCCTCGCGTACCTCATGGTGGGAGTCGCCGGCTTCGTGTACGGACGGCGCCACGGCAAGGGGCTCCTCTTCACCTACGTCGCGCCGATCCTCTGCGTCACGGTCATGGGGCTGGCGCTCGTCACCTACTTCGTGCCGGCGCCACCGGTCGCGCCGTTCACGTGGACTCCGGTGGTAGGCGCCGGCCTCGCGCTCGTCGGTGGCATCTACGCCGTCCGTGCGTCGACGCGGGAGGAGCGCGGGGAAGCGCTGCCCACCACCCTCCCCGTGCAGGAGTCGGCCTGATGGATCTCGCTGCCTACGCCGCACTCGACGGCACCGGACTCGCCGAGGCCGTTCGCGCCGGATCGGTGTCAGCGGGCGAACTGGTCGAGACGGCGCACCGAGCGGCGAACGGGACTGCCGGCACCGTCGGTGCGGTCGCGGAGTTCTACACCGACCGGCTGGAGCAGGTGACCGAGGTCGACGCCGGGCTCCCGTTCGCCGGGGTGCCGATCATGATGAAGGACGTCGGCTTCCACGAGCGCGGGCGGTCGGCCACCTGCGGCAGTGCACTGCTCGAGGGCGTGATGGCCGCGGAGGACAGCGAGCTCATGCGGCGGCTCCGTGCCGCGGGCGTCACCAGCGTGGGGCGGACCACCGCCTCCGAGTTCGCGATCATGGCGACGGTCGAGACCCGCGCGTACGGGATCACCCGCAACCCGTGGGACGGCAGCCGCATCGCCGGGGGATCCAGCGGTGGGGCCGCGGCCGCCGTCGCCGCGGGGATCGTCCCCGTGGCCCACGGCAACGACGGCGGCGGATCCATCCGCATGCCCGCCGCCTGCTGCGGAGTCGTGGGTATGAAGCCCAGTCGCGGCCGGGTGTCGTCCGCGCCGTGGCGACGACCCGTCGGTGACCTGGTCTACGAGTTCGTCCTGACCAGGTCCGTGCGTGATTCCGCACGCATGCTCGACGTCCTGGCCGGCCCGGACCCGGACGTCACCCACGGCCTCCCCACACCCGAGGCCGGTTACGCCGGTTGCCTGGAACGACCGTCGGAGCCGTTGCGCATCGGGTACACGCTCGAGCGCATGGACGGCCGCCCCACCGACCCGGAGGTGCGGGCCGGTGTGGAACGCGCGGTCGAGCTGTGCGCGGCCCTCGGTCACGAGATGGTCGAGTGCCGTCCGGAGCTGCCGTATGAGAGCTATGTCGAGGCCACCCTCGCCGTCTGGGGTCTCGAGACGGCCATCGCAGTAGACGAGGCCGCGCTGGCCAGCGGTCGGCCGGCGGACGACGAGCATCTCGAGGGCCTGACCCTCGCCTGGGCGGAGCACGGAAGACGGCTCACGCCGTTGCGTCTTGGGCGGGCGCTCGACGTCCTCGACGACGTCCGCCGGCGGATGAACCGCTTCATGGCCGGATTCGACGCCTACGTCAGCTCGACCCTGCCCGTACTGCCCCCACCACTCGGCACCTACGACCCGGATCTCGACGTCCCGGCGGAGTGGTACTACGGCAGCCCCGTCGGGCAGCTGGAGGTGACGACCATGGTCTTCAACTGCTCGGGGCAACCGGCGATCTCCATCCCGCTCGAGGTCTCGGTGGAGGGCCTGCCGATCGGCATCCACCTCGCTGCTCCCCATGGGCGCGACGACACCGTGCTGCAGTTGGCGGCGGATCTGGAGCGAGCGGCTCCCTGGCGGCACCGGCTCCCACCCGTCCACGTGTCACGGATCGGCTGAGGCGCTCGCCTGCCCGACTGCGCGCGCAGTCCTGACCCAGCGGGGGTCCGAGAACCATGGGCCCGGGCACCGCTCAGGGGTCGGCTGCAGCACTGACCGGACCGCACGTCCGGCCCGTCCCGGGCCGGTCGGACCCCCCGTGCCCGTCAGCGACCGGGGTGGCAGCCATCGCGTCCGCGGGTCGAGCGAGGCTCTCCCAGAACGAGGGAAGGGCCCGCGACCTCGATCGCGGGACCTTCCCTCGTGCTCGAGCGGGTGTCCGAGCTCGGGGCGTCCTGTACGGCCGTCTCGGGACACGAGGACGCGACCGCTTCCTTCGGTTCCCGCAGGCAGGGAGGCCCGGCGCCCGGATGGGGCCGGGCCTCCCCGGGGGTGCTCAGACGTGCCAGGCGGCGGCCGCCTCGTCGTGCACGAAGCCGGCGATGAGCTCCCGGGTGGCGGCCGTGAAGTGGCCGTAGCCGGCGAAGGCGTACGTCCGGTCCGCGTCCGGGGTGACCCAGGCGTCCGGCCCGCAGGAGAACCCGGCGTTCGTGCACGCGTCGCCGTCCACGACCTCGAAGCCGTACTCGGCGGGGGAGGCCTCGACGTCGGCGAACAGGCCGGCCACGTCCACCAGCCGGACCCGGCGGTCCTCGGGGAGCGCCTCGGCCAGCGCCAGGTTGAAGGTGGTGGTGAGCGCCCCGGCCAGTGCGTTGCCCCCCGCCTGGATGCCGGGCCCCTCGGCGGTGATCCCGAGGTCGATCATGTTGAGCACCGCCACCCGCTTGGCCCCGGCGGCCAGGACGTCCGCGACCAGGTCCGCCTCGCGCCGGGCCACCGCCACAACCTCGTCGGTCGCCTGCTCGATCTCCTCGCCGGTGAGGTCCCCGACGACGAAGCGTGCGGCCTGCTCCTCGTCACCGGCCAGGTAGGTGAGGATGTCGTTGCCGCCCGCCCAGACGGTGACGAGCTGGTGGCTGTCGAAGGAGCCGTGCTCGTCCAGGAACGCCTCCAGCTGGGCGGTCATGGGGCGGGGCGTGCCGTCCGGGTCGTCGGTGATCGGCGCGACGAAGGCCCCGCCCTCGGCGTAGTTCAGGCCGCCGACGGTCTCCTCGGAGAGGACCGCGCCGTCCTCGCCCTGCGTCACGAGGCGGTTGACCTCCTGGTCGGCCCCGTACTCGGCGGCGAGCAGCTGCGGCCAGGCCTCACCCGGCGTCGTCCCGAAGACGTAGCCGAACGTGCCGGCGTCCGACCAGCTGTCCCCGAACGACACGACCTCGCGGACGGGGCCGGTCGGCTGGTCCCCCGGCCTGTTGCCCGGTGCCGCCGCCGCGGCTGAGGAGGCGCAGACGGTCGGGACCAGGACGGCGGCGAGCACGGCCGCGCGGGCGGAACGGCGGGCGGTGGGCATGGGTGACCTCCGGGCGAGCGTTGGGTGGGGCAGTGAACCTATAGCGCTGTCGTTTTTATGGTCAACGCATCGCCGGGACGTCGCCGACGGGTGTCCGGACGGGGCGGCGGTGCCCGTCGACGGTCGGGGCCCGGCCGTGCCCCGGGGGGGCGTCCGACCGGGTCGGCAGGACGGCGGGCGCCGGACCGGCCGGCGGGGGCTGCGGCGGACGGCCTCAGGCGCCGGCGAGCAGGGTGGCGAGGGTGACGTGCACGGCGGTGCCGACGGCGATGCTGAGCAGCACGTGCCCCCGCCACAGGTGCAGCCCGACGGTGACCGCGACGGCGACGACGAACGGCGGCGCGGCGACCACCGAGCCGGTCGGGACGTCCCGCAGCGTGTGGGCGGCGAGGATGCACAGGACGCCCAGCGGCACGTGCCGGCGCAGGGTGGCGACGACGGCGCTGTCGTGCACGGGTGCCAGCACGGCGAACGGTGCGGCGCGCAGCGTCCAGGTCACCGCGGCGGACAGGCCGACGACGACGGCGACGTAGCCGGGCTCAGGCACGGCGGGCCCCGCTCCCGGGTCGGCGGCCGGTCGGGCGGCGCGCGCGCCGGCGGCCGGCGCCGTGGCGCAGGAGCAGCAGTGCGGTGAAGCCGGCGTAGGCGGCCGGCAGCGCCTGCCCGGGCAGCAGGACCATTGCGCCCAGGGCGCAGGCCAGCGCCACCACCGCGGTGCGCAGGTCCGGCTGCGCCCGGTAGGCGTCGACGGCCAGCACGGTGAACAGGGCGGACAGCGCGAAGTCCAGGCCGTGCAGGGAGTCCAGCGGCAGGACGTCGCCGAGCAGGCCGCCGAGGGTCGCGCCGGTGACCCAGGAGGCGTGCAGGACGACCTGCAGGCTGACGATCCGGGTGCTCGACCACCGCTGCGCGTCGGGGCCGGTGGTGAACGCGTGGGCCTCGTCGGTGAGCGCGGACGTGCCGTAGGTGCGGGCGACCGGTCCGCGCAACCGGTGCAGCGGGAAGGACAGCGCGTAGAACACGTGCCGGCAGTTGACCACGGCCGCCGTCACCGCCACCTGCGCCAGGGGCGCCGCCGCGGCCACCATCCCGACCAGCAGGAACTCCAGCGACCCGGCGAAGACGACGGCGCTGAAGACCGTCGCCCACCACCACGCCAGGCCGGAGTGGAGCACGAGCAGGCCGAACGCGACGCCGAGCGGGATCATCCCCAGCGCCACCGGTGCCGCCAGGCGGACCCCGGCACGGACCTCGGCGCGCCGACCCGGCGGGGACTGCGGCAGCGGCCGGGAGGAGGTCGGCCTCGCCCCGCCGCCGTGCCTGCGCCGGGTCAAGCGGCTCGAGGCCGAGGGGGTCATCACCGGGTACCGGGCGGTGGTCGACCCGCGGGCGGCCGGACGGGCCTTCCAGGTCGTCGTCGCGGTGGAGATCCGGGCCAACGACCGGCGCACCGTCGAGGAGTTCGAGGACGCCGTCCTGGCCTTCGAGGAGGTGGTCGAGGTGCGGCGGCTGTTCGGTGTCCCCGACTACTTCCTCCTCGTCGCCGTCGCCGACGCCGAGGCGTTCGAGGCGTTCCAGATGAACAAGTTGATCGGCCTCCCGGCCGTCGCCCGCGCCGTCTCCCACCAGACGATGCGCCTGCTCAAGGGCTGACCGCGGAGCCGCGGGACCCCCTCGCCGTCGTCGGCTCGCCGGGGGCGTGGCACTCCCCGCACCCGGTCCGGCAGAGTCGCGGCACCGTCACCCCCGGAGGAGGACACCCGTGACCAGCGCCCCGGTGCCGCTGTGGCAGGACGAGCCGTACCGCCCGCGGTCCCCGCTGCAGGGGGAGGCGCGGGCGGACGTGTGCGTGGTCGGCGCGGGCGTCGGCGGGCTGGCGACCGCCCGGCGGCTGCTCGACGCCGGCCTCTCGGTGGTCGTGCTCGACCGGCACGAGGTGGCGTCGGGCGCCAGCGGCCGCAACGGCGGCTTCTTCATCGCCGGCGCCGCGCCGATGTACCACGAGACCCGTGAGCTCTGGGGGCGCGAGCGGGCGGTCGCCGTCCACGCGGCGACGCTGGCCGCCCAGCGGGAGGTGCTCGAGGTGGCCGAGGCCGTCGGCGCCCGCGCGCACTTCCGCGTCGACGGGCTGCTCCGGCTCGCCGTCGACGCGGCCGAGGCCGACGACGTCCGGGCCAACGCCGCGGCGCTCGCCGAGGACGGCTTCCCCGGGCAGGTCGTGGCGGGCGACGACCTCCCCGGCCCGCTCGCCCGGCCGGAGCGCGCCGGGCTGCTCTTCCCGCACGACGGGTCGGTGCACCCGGTCCGCTGGCTGCGGGCGCTGGCCGCCGCCCTGGAGGCGCGCGGCGCGCGGGTCTTCGAGCGCTCGGCGGTGGTCGCGCCGCCGGCCGCCGACGGGGACGGCGTCGTCGTGCGGACGGCGGCCGGGACGGTGCGCTGCGACCGGGCGGTCGTGGCCGTCGACGGCGACCTCGCGGCGCTGGTGCCCACGGCGGCGGCCGTGCGCCCGCGGCGGCTCAACATGCTCGCCACCGCACCGCTCGGGGAGACGGTCCTCCCGTTCCCCGTGTACGCCCGCTACGGCCACGAGTACGTGCACCAGACCGCGGACGGCCGGATCGCCCTCGGCGGCTTCTCCGACCTCGACGGGGACGCCAGCTGGACCGACCGCGCCGAGGTCTCCGGGCCGGTGCAGGCGCGGCTGGACCGGTGGCTGCGCGAGGAGCTCCGGGTCGGCGCGCCGGTGACGCACCGGTGGGCCGGCGTCGTGGGCTTCGCCGCGGACCCCCTGCCCCGGTGCGGGCCGGTGCCCGGCACCGGCGGGCGGGTGCTCGCGCTGGGTGGCTACAACGGCACCGGCCACGTGCAGGCGTGGGTCGCCTCCCGCGTGGTGGCGGACCTGGTCGTCAGCGGCGCGAGCGCCTCGGCCGGGCTCTACGCCCCCGTCGACGCCTGAGCGCCGAGCAGCCGCCGGTGGACGACGGCGCCGGGGCCCAGCGCGAGCAGGGCGTCGGTGAGCGCGTCGGCCGCGGCGTGCGCGTCGTCGTCGGTCATCGGGTCCAGGACGTCCAGGATGAACAGCGCGCTGGTGGTGCCGGTCGTGATCCGGGTGCGCACGCCCTGCCGCCAGTTCCAGCGGCGGCAGGTGACCCCGGCGTCGTCGCGCCACACGACCTCGCCCGGCTCCGGGTGCTCGACCACCGTCTCCCCGCCCGCGGTGGTGTCGAACGGCTCGCTGCCGTCGGCGCGCACCAGCCGCGGCGGGCCGGCGTAGGCGGTGCGGTCCTCCCCGCCGAGCGGCAGCAGGTGGGCGACGGAGACGGCGTTGTAGACGTCGGTGATCCGGTCGACCCGGGGCAGACCGTCGGCGTTGAGGCGGCGCAGCAGCGCCTCGACGCTGGGTCGGGTGCGCTGCGGCTTGGCGCCGAAGGCCCGGTACGCCTCGCGCCAGGCGGCCGGGTGCGGCAGCTCCTCGGGCCTGCGCCCGTCCAGCCGCTCCCGCGCGGTGGCCTCGGCGGCGGCGAGGACGCGCTCGCTCACCGCGTCGCTGGGGCCGCCCTGCAGCCCGTCGGCGGTCAGCAGCAGCGCCCGGTAGTCCGGGCGCAGGGCGAGCACGGCGTCGTCGACGGCGGCAGCGGCCAGCCACTCCTGCGGGTCGGTCATCTGCGTCCTCCGGTGACGTCGGGCTGGAACACGGTCAGGGTGAAGCGGGCGGGGCCGGTCGCGTCGGCGGGGGCGGCGTAGCCGTGGGGGACGTCGCCGGCGAAGGCCGCGGAGTCCCCGCTCCCCAGCCGCTCGGTGCGGTCCCCGACGCGGAGGTCGACCCCGCCGTCGAGCACCAGCAGCAGCTCGCGGGTGCCGGCGCTGTGCGGCTCGCTGGTGTGCTCCTCGCCCGGGTGCAGGGTCCAGTCCCACAGCTCGACGACGTCGGGCGGCTCGGTGCCGGCGACCAGCAGCGCCCGCCCGCCGCGCGCGCCGCGCCACAGCACCGGTGCCTGCCCGGCCGCGGTGACAGTCAGCGCGCGGGGGCGCTCGACGTCGACCAGCACGGGCAGGCCGACGCCGAGGGCGTCGCTGATCCGCAGCAGGGTGGCGATGCTCGGGTTGCCCTCGCCGTGCTCGATGGTGATCACCATCCGGCGGCTGACGCCGGAGCGGTCGGCCAGCTCGTCGAGGGTCCAGCCGCGGGCGGTGCGGTGCTGCCGGACACGCTGCCCGATCAGCTCGTTGACCCCGGGCGCTTGCGTCATACCCGCTCACTCCTCGTACGCTGCTCTCGATAGTGCAACATACTGCATCAGAGGAGGCGGTGTCCGTGGAGCTGCGGGCGGAGACCCGGCTGGCGGTCCTGGGCCGGGGGAGCGGGGCGCCGGGGCAGCCGCTCAACGTCCCGATCGTGCCGGCGTCGAACTTCCGCGCCGCCCCGGCCGGGACGGCGGGGCGGGAGTACTCCCGCGACGACGGCACGCCCGGCTGGGAGGCGTTCGAGGAGCTGATCGGCGACCTCGAGGGCGGCTCCGCGGTGGCCTTCTCCTCCGGGATGGCGGCGATCGCCGCGGTCCTCGAGCTGCTGCCGGTGGGGGCGCGGGTGGTGGTGCCGCGGGACAGCTACACCGGCCTGCGCGCGCTGCTCGCGGACGGCGCGGCGGCCGGCGGGCGCTGGGCGGTGCGCACGGTCGACGCGACCGACCCCGGCGCGCTCGCCGCCGCGGCCGGCGACGCGGACCTCGTCTGGCTGGAGACGCCGAGCAACCCGCTGCTCCAGGTCGTCGACGTCGCCGCGGTCGCCGCCGCGAGCGGGGCGCTCGTCGCCGTGGACAACACCTTCGCCACCCCGCTGCTGCAGAACCCGCTGCGGCTCGGCGCCGACTTCGCCGTCCACAGCGCGACCAAGGCGATCGGCGGGCACTCCGACCTGCTGCTCGGCGCGGTGGTGTGCCGCCGCCCGGAGGACCGGGCGCGGCTGGCCCGCCGGCGCGAGGTCGCCGGGGCCACGCCGGGCGCGCTGGAGGCGTTCCTCGCGCTGCGCGGTGCCCGCACCCTCGCCGTCCGGCTGCGCCAGGCGCAGGAGTCCGCGGGCGAGCTCGCCCGCCGGCTGGCCGCCCACCCCGCGGTGGAGCGGGTGCGCTACCCGGGCCTGCCCGGCGACCCGCACGCCGCCCTCGCCGCCCGGCAGATGCGCGGGCCGGGCCCGGTGCTCGCCTTCGAGGTGGCCGACGCCACCACCGCGGACGCGGTGTGCGCGCACGTGCGGGTCGTCGCGTCCGCCACCAGCCTCGGCGGGGTGGAGTCCACCGTCGAGCGGCGGGCGAAGCTGCCCGGGCAGGAGCACGTGCCGGCCGGGCTGGTGCGCCTCAGCGTCGGGATCGAGCACGTCGAGGACCTGTGGGCCGACCTCGCCGCCGCGCTGGAGGCCGCCGGGTAGGTCCCGGGTACCGCCCGGCGAGGTGGGTACGTGCGAGGCGGACCCGGACCCGGACCGGGCATCATGACCGCACCGCGGATCCGGAACGGGTCCGGCCGAGGAGTGGAGGGATCCCCGTGGCCGACAGCCTCCCGCCGGTGGTCGAGCGCATCCACGAGGAGGTGCTGCGCCGCAACCCCGCGGAGCCGGAGTTCCACCAGGCGGTCCGCGAGGTGCTCGAGTCGCTCGCCGTGGTGCTCAGCCGGCACGGCGAGTACACCGAGATGAAGACCGTCGAGCGCATCTGCGAGCCCGAGCGGCAGGTCATCTTCCGGGTGCCCTGGCAGGACGACTCGGGCGAGGTCCAGATCAACCGGGGGTTCCGCGTCGAGTTCAACTCGGCCCTGGGTCCCTACAAGGGCGGGCTGCGCTTCCACCCGTCGGTCAACCTCGGGATCGTCAAGTTCCTGGGCTTCGAGCAGGTGTTCAAGAACGCGCTCACCGGCATGCCCATCGGCGGCGGCAAGGGCGGCTCGGACTTCGACCCCAAGGGCCGGTCGGACGCAGAGGTCATGCGCTTCTGCCAGTCGTTCATGACGGAGCTCTACCGGCACCTCGGCGAGTACACCGACGTGCCCGCCGGGGACATCGGCGTGGGCTCCCGGGAGATCGGCTACCTGTTCGGCCAGTACAAGCGGATAACCAACCGCTACGAGTCCGGGGTCATCACCGGCAAGGGCCTGGGCTGGGGCGGCGCGCTGGTCCGCACCGAGGCCACCGGCTACGGGGCGGCCTTCTTCGCCGAGGCGATGATGGAGACGGCCGGGGAGTCGTTCGACGGCCGGCGCGTCACCGTCAGCGGGTCGGGCAACGTCGCCGTCTACGCGATCGAGAAGGTGCACCAGCTCGGCGGCACCGTCGTCGCCTGCTCGGACTCCAGCGGCTACGTCGTCGACGAGAAGGGCATCGACCTCGAGGTCCTCAAGCAGGTCAAGGAGGTCGAGCGGGCCCGGATCGGCGAGTACGCCGAGCGGGTCGGCTCGGCGTCGTTCGTGGCCGGCGGCAGCGTCTGGGACGTGCCCTGCGACGTCGCGATCCCCAGCGCGACGCAGAACGAGCTCGACGGCGACGCCGCCGCCGTCCTCGCCCGCAGCGGCTGCCGCTACGTCGTCGAGGGGGCCAACATGCCGGCCACGCCCGACGCGGTCCGGGTGTTCCGCGAGGCCGGGGTCGCGTTCGCGCCCGGCAAGGCCGCCAACGCCGGGGGAGTGGCCACCTCCGCGCTGGAGATGCAGCAGAACGCCTCGCGAGACCGCTGGACCTTCGAGCACACCGAGGCCCGGCTGGAGGAGATCATGCGCGGCATCCACGAGCGGTGCCACGCCACCGCCGAGGAGTACGGCTCCCCGGGCGACCTGGTCCTCGGCGCGAACGTGGCCGGCTTCCTGCAGGTGGCCGAGGCCGTCCACGCGCACGGCCTGGTCTGAGGCGGCGCGGGAGGGTGACGGCCCGGTCTCCGTTGCCCCCCGGTGCCGGCCGGGTCTAGCGTCCGCGGACGTCAGCACGGGGGACCCGTCCCACCCCTCGGGAGCCGGTCATGCTGGACGACAGCCGCGTCGCGGCGAACATCCCGGCGAGCGACATCGACCGGGCGCGCGCCTTCTACGCCGACAAGCTGGGCCTCACCCCGGTGCGCGAGCTCATGGGTGAGGTCCTGGAGTACGAGACCGCCGGGGGGACCCGCTTCGGCGTCTACCGGACCGACTACGCCGGGCAGGCCGGCCACACCATCGCCCAGTTCCACGTCGACGACGTCGAGGCCCAGGTGAAGGAGCTCAAGTCCCGCGGGGTCGCCTTCGAGACGTACGAGGACATGCCCGGCGTCGAGTGGAGCGGGGAGATCGCCTCGATCCCCGGCATGGGCCGCGCCGCCTGGTTCAAGGACAGCGAGGGCAACGTCCTGTGCATCGACCAGGAGGACGGCCGGGCCTGACGCGGGTCACCCCGGGATCGGGACGGCGGTGCCGCTGACCTCGATGCCGCCGCTCCCGGCCGGCACGTGCACCGACAGCGTGCTCGGCCGCCCCATGTCCGCGCCCTGCAGCACGGTGAGCCGGGCGGGCACCGCCACGTGCCCGCCCTCCCGGAGGTACCCGCCGAGCGCCGCCGCGGCCGCGCCGGTGGCCGGGTCCTCGACGACGCCGCCGGGCGGGAACGGGTTGCGCGCGGAGAAGGTGGTCGCGTCCTGGCGCCACACCAGCGCGACCGTCGTCCAGCCGCGGTCGGCCATCAGCCGGCCGAGCCCGGGCACGTCGTAGTCGAGGACGGCCAGCCGCTCGCGGGAGGCGAGGGCCAGCACCGGGTGCCACGCGCCGGCGTAGGCCACCCGCGGCGGCAGCGCGGGGTCGAGGTCGCCCGGGGTCAGCCGCAGCAGCGCCAGCAGGTCGCGCAGGTCGCCGTCGGTCAGCGGCGCGGTCCGCGGCGGGACGCTGGTGAGCGTCGCCGTCCAGGCGCCGTCGGCGCCGCGCCCGGTCCGCACCGGCACCTCGCCGGCCGCGGTGCGCAGGTGCAGCGTCCCCGCGCCGGCGCGCTCGGCGTGCGCGACGGCGGTGGCGATCGTGGCGTGGCCGCAGAAGCTCACCTCGGCGAGCGGGCTGAAGTACCGGGCGTCCAGGCCGTCGGCGTGGGGGAGCAGGAACGCCGTCTCGGAGAACCCGACGTCGGCGGCGATCGCCAGCATCTCGTCGTCGGTCAGGCCGGTCGCGTCCAGCACGACCCCGGCGGGGTTGCCGCCGGACGGGTCGTCGCTGAACGCGACGTACCGCAGGACGTCGGGACGGTTCACCGGGCTCGTGTCCACCACCCCGCCATGACACCGCACGGCCCGCCTCCCCGGGAGGGGAGACGGGCCGTGGACGTCGTGGATCAGCGCGGGTCGCCGGCCAGCGCCGGCTCGCGCGCGGGTTCGGGGTGCCGCTCCAGCGCGGCGCCCTCGACGTCGAGCACCGGCAGCCAGCGCAGCCAGCGGGGCAGCCACCAGGCGGCCTTCCCGAGCAGCGCCAGTGCGGCGGGCACCAGCACCATCCGGACGACGAACGCGTCGACCAGGATCCCGATGGCCAGCGCGAAGGCGATCGACTTGATCGTCGCCTCGCCGGCCGGGACGAACCCGGCGAACACGCTGAACATGATCAGCGCCGCGGCGACGACGACCGGCGCGGCCTGCCGGAACCCGGTGCGGATCGCCTCCAGCGGCGGGGTGCCGTGGCTGTGCGCCTCGTGCATCCGCGACACCAGGAACACCTGGTAGTCCATCGCCAGGCCGAACAGGATGCCGATCACCAGGATCGGCGTGAGGCTCAGCAGCGGGCCGGTGGTGTCCAGGTTGACCACGTCGGCCAGCCAGCCCCACTGGAACACCGCCACGGTCGCGCCGAGCGAGGCGCCGATGGTCAGCAGGAAGCCCAGGACGCCGACCAGCGGCACCAGCAGCGACCGGAAGACCAGCACGAGCAGCACCAGCGCCAGCCCGACGACGAGCAGCAGGTACTTCGGCAGCGCCTCGTCCAGGCTCTGCGCGACGTCGACGCTGACCGCCGTCGCGCCGGTGACGTGGGCGTCGACGCCGTCGAGGTCGGCCAGCTGCGCGCGCAGGTCGGCGACGAGCTGCTCGGTGGCCTGCGTGGTCGGGCCCGACTCTGGGACCACGGTGAGCAGCGCGGCGGTGTCGTCGGCGTTGGGCACCGGCGGCGCGACCAGCGCGACGTCGTCGAGGCCGCTGACCGCGCCCGCGGCCTGCCCGGCGGCCTCCGCGGCCCGGTCGCCCTCGAACAGGACGGTGATCGGGCCGTTGAAGCCCTCGCCGAAGCCCTCGGCCAGCAGCGCGTCGGCGCGGGCGGCGGAGGTCCCCTCGGCCGGCGTCTGGATGAGCGTGGTCTGCATGGACGCGACCGGGATCGCGATCACGCCGAGGCCCACGATCGCGAGCAGCAGCGAGGCCGTGCGGAACCGGGTGACGGTGCCGACCCAGCCGCCGAGGAAGCCCCGCCCGCGGGCCGGCACGGCGGTCCCGGCGGTCGCCGCGGCGCGGCTCCTGCGCGGCAGCACCCGGTGCCCGAGCAGGGCGAGCACCGCCGGCACCAGCGTGAGCGCCACCAGCACGGCGACGACGATCGTCGCGGCCGCGGCCAGACCCATCTGGGTCAGGAACGGGATGCCGGCGACGAACAGCCCGGCCAGCGCGATGACGACGGTGAGCCCGGCGGTGACCACCGCGGAGCCGGCGGTGCCGACGGCCAGCCCGATGGACCGGTGGACGTCGGCGCCCCGCAGCAGCTCCTGCCGGTGCCGGGTGACGATGAACAGCGTGTAGTCGATGCCGACGGCCAGGCCGAGCATCGCGGCGAGGATCGGCGTGGTCGAGGACAGGTCGACGAAGCCGGTGGCGATGGTGATGCCCAGGACGCCGACGCCCACGCCGACGAGCGCCGTCAGCAGGTTCATGCCGGCCACGGCGAGCGCGCCGTAGGTGACGGCCAGGACGACCAGCGCGACGACGACGCCGAGGACCTCGGCCGGGCCGCCGACGGCCGGCACCTCCTCCAGCGCCTGGCCGGTGACCTCGACGGTCAGCCCGGTGTCGCGGGCGTCGGCGACGGCGTCGCGCAGCGCGTCCTGCTCCTCGGGGGTGACCCCACCGGCCTCGGCGTCGTACGTGACGGTGCTGTAGCCGACCGTCTGCTGCGGGTTGACCGACGGCGCGGCCGGGTCCAGGGGATCGGTCGCGGACACGACGCCGGGCAGCTGCCCCAGCGTGCCGGCCAGCCCGGTGACCGCGGCGGCGTTCTCCGGCGTGGTCAGCGTGGCGCCCTCGGGCGCGGCGACGACGACCCGCGCGGACACGCCGCCGGCCCCCGCGCCGAACTCCTCGCCGATCCGCTCCAGCGCGGTCGTGGACTCCTGGCCGGGGATGGAGAAGCTGGTCGACGTCGGCCCGGAGAGGGTGACCGCGCCGACGCCGCCGGCCACGAGGACCAGCAGCCACACGGCGAGGACGGCGAACCGGTGCCGCGCGGAGGAGGTCCCGAGACGGGACAACAGGACTGCCATGGACGATCAGGCCTCCGCCTGGGTGGGGTGGGAAGGGGTCGCGCGCGGACGGCGGTGGCCGAGCGCGTCGAAGCAGGTCGCGACGACGTACGGCCGCCACGCCGGGGTCAGGTCCGCCTGGCGGGCGGCCAGGGTGAGGACGGCGAGCGCGCCGAGGGCACCGACGACCCGGACGCACCGCTCGGGCTCGGCGGTCTCCGGGTCGACGCCGAAGGCGGCCAGCGCCATCGCGCCGGCCCCCTCGGTGAGGGCCCCCTCGGCGCCGGGCTCGCCCTGCGTGGCCGGCGCCAGGAGCAGCGCGACGACGCCGGGGTGGGCCAGGGCGACGTCGACGAGCACCTCGACGGCGCGGCGGTCCCGCGCCGGGCCCAGCGGCAGGTGTGCCACCTGGTCGAGCACCCGCTTGCCGAGCGTCTCCGCCTGCGCGAGCACGGCCTCGTGCAACGCGTCCTTGCTGGGGTAGTGGTGCAGCAGCCCGGCCTTGGACAGGCCCACGGCGTCGGCGACGTCCTGGACCGACGTCTTGGCGTAGCCACGCCGGGCGAAGAGGGCGGCGGCGCGGTCGAGGATCCCCTCGTCGATCTGCTGCCGGAACGGGCGGGCCACGGTCCCAGGCTACGGCCGACCGACCGATCCGGTCGGGTGACCGCCCGATCCGGTCGGCGTGGGGTCGCTCACAGCATCCCGCTGGGCGGGAGTCGCTCCCGGGTCTCCGCGCGCGCCGGGCGAGGATGACGTCATGACGACACGCAGGAGGGTCGGCCCGGCGGACGCGCGCTCGTGGCTCCTCGTCAACGGCGCCCGCCCGGAACTGTTCGCGGAGCGGTACGCCTCGCGCGCGGACCAGGTGGTGCTCGACATCGAGGACGCCGTCGACCCGGCCCGCAAGGACGAGGCCCGCGCCGGCGTCGTGGACTGGCTGCGGGACGGCGACCGGTCGACCTGGGTGCGGATCAACGACCACTCGACGCCGTTCTGGGAGGACGACGTCGCCGCCCTGGCCGGCCTGCCCGGGCTCGCCGGCGTGATGCTGGCCAAGACCGAGGCCGGCGAGCACGTCACCGAGACCTTCGACCGGCTGGGCGGCTCGACGCCGGTGCTCGCGCTGGTGGAGTCGGCGCTGGGCATCGAGGAGGCGGTGACCATCGCCCGCGCCCGCGGCGCCTTCCGGCTCGCCTTCGGCAGCGGCGACTATCGCCGCGACACCGGCACCAGCGCCGACGAGCTGGCGATGGCCTACCCGCGTTCCCGGCTGGTCGTGGCCAGCCGGATCGGCGGCCTGCCCGGCCCGATCGACGGCCCCACGGTGAGCACCAGCCACCCGGTGCTGCGCGAGCAGTCGGCGGTCACCGTGACCCTCGGCCTCACCGGCAAGCTGTGCCTGGACCCCGAGCAGGCACCGGTGATCAACGAGGTGATCAGCCCCGCGCCGTCGGACGTCGCGTGGGCGCTGGACTTCCTCGCCGACTTCGAGGCCCGCGGCCAGGTCATCCGCGACGGCAGCGACCTGCCCCGGCTCGGCCGGGCGCGCAAGATCCAGCGGCTGGCCGAGACGTTCGGGGTCCGGCCCGCCTGATCGGGTTCCGCGGCGGCCGGGTCGTGGTGCGGGGGGCCGCCAGGGCCCAGGATGGGGCTCCGTCCCGTCCTGAGCAGGAGGTCCCATGACCCGGCAGCTGCCCCGCTCGGCCTCGGTCGTCGTCATCGGCGGCGGGGTCGTCGGGCTGGCCACGGCGTACGAGCTCGCCCTGGCCGGGGTCCAGGACGTCGTCCTGCTCGAGCGGGACGCCCTCGGGTCGGGCTCGACGTGCCGGGCCGCCGGGGGAGTCCGGGCGATGTTCTCCGATCCGGTGAACGTCGCCCTCGGCGCCCGCAGCCTGGAGACCTTCCGCGACTTCCCGGCCCGCTTCGGGCAGGAGATCGACTTCGCCCCGGTCGGCTACCTGTTCCTCCTCGACGACGCCGCGGCCGTCGCGGACTTCGAGGCGGCGGTGGCGCTGCAGAACGACCTCGGTGTGCCCAGCCGGATGGTCGACGTCGCCGAGGCGGTGCGGCTGTCCCCGATGGTCGACCCGGACGGGCTGCTGGCCGCCGCGTGGTCGCCCACCGACGGGCACTGCACGCCCGAGTCGGTCGTGCTCGGCTACGCCTCCGCCGCGCGGCGGGCCGGGGTCACCGTGCTGCCGCACTGCCCGGCGACCGGCATCGACGTCCGCGACGGGCGCGTCGCCGCCGTCGAGACCGCGGCGGGCGCGATCGGGACCGGGGCCGTGGTCTGCGCGGCCGGCCCGTGGTCGGCGCAGGTCGGCGCGTGGGCCGGCGTCGACCTGCCGGTGAGCCCGCTGCGCCGGCAGATCCTGGTCACCGAGCCGGTGCCCGGCCTGGACCCGCACACGCCGTTCACCATCGACTTCGGCACCTCGTTCTACTTCCACCGGGAGGGCGAGGGCCTGCTCCTGGGCATGTCCGATCCCGACGAGACCCCCGGCTTCCGGCTCACCCGCTCCGACGCCTGGTTGCCCCGGCTGGGCGCGGCGATCGAGCGGCGGGCGCCCGCGCTGGCCGGCGTCGGCGTCGCCGGCGGGTGGGCGGGCCTGTACGAGATGACGCCGGACCACAACGCCCTCATCGGCCGCGCCGCCGACGTCGAGGGGTTCCTGTACGCCACCGGCTTCTCCGGCCACGGGTTCCTCATGGGACCGGCGGTCGGGGAGGTGGTGCGTGACCTGTACGTCGGCGCGCAGCCGTTCGTCGACGTCTCCGGGCTGGACGTCCGCCGGTTCGCCGGCGCCGGCGTCCGCCCGGAACTGAACATCGTGTGAGGACCCCTCTGCCCCCACCGCTCGATGAAGGACCCCGTCCCCCTCACCGCTCGCAAGCTCGCGGCGAGCCTCTGGACGGGGCCGCCGGCGGGAGACTGCACGATGGCGACCACACCCACCCTGAGGAGTGCCCTGTGACCACCCTGCCCACCGCCGAGGACCTCGCGCGCCTGGCGGCCGACGCCGCGGGCCGCTGCGGCGTCGACCTCGATGCGATCGCGGGCGACTTCCCGGTGACCTCCCCGGTGAACGGGCAGCGGGTCGCCTCGCTGCGCCGGGACACCGCCGCCGACGTCGCGACCGCCGTCGAGCGCGCGGACGAGGCGTTCCGCACCTGGCGGACGGTCCCGGCGCCGGTGCGCGGCGCGCTGGTCCGCCGGTTCGGCGAGCTGCTGCGCGAGCACAAGGCCGACCTCGCCACGCTGGTCAGCGTCGAGGTCGGGAAGATCACCTCCGAGGCGGCCGGTGAGGTCCAGGAGATGATCGACATCTGCGAGTTCGCCGTCGGCCTCTCGCGGCAGCTCTACGGCCGCACGATCAGCTCCGAGCGCCCCGGCCACCGGCTCATGGAGACCTGGCACCCGCTCGGCGTCGTCGGCGTCATCAGCGCGTTCAACTTCCCCGTCGCCGTCTGGTCGTGGAACACCGCGCTCGCACTGGTCTGCGGCGACCCCGTCGTCTGGAAGCCCTCGGAGCTCGCGCCGCTGTCCGCGCTCGCCTCCGCCGCCCTGCTGGACCGGGCGATCGCGGAGACCGGCGCGCCGGAGGGGCTGAGCCAGGTCGTGCTCGGCGGCGCCGACGTCGGCGAGGCGCTGGTCGAGTCGCCCGGGGTGGCGCTGCTGTCGGCGACCGGGTCGACGCGGATGGGCCGGCTCGTGGGGCCGCGGGTGGCCGACCGCTTCGGCCGGTCGCTGCTCGAGCTCGGCGGCAACAACGCCGCGATCGTCACGCCGTCGGCCGACCTCGACCTCGCCACCCGCGGGATCGTCTTCTCCGCCGCCGGCACCGCCGGGCAGCGCTGCACCACGATGCGCCGGCTCATCGCGCACGTCGACGTCGTCGACGCCCTCACCGAGCGGGTCGCGGCCGCCTACCGCCGGCTGCCGATCGGCTCGCCGCTGGAGCCGGGCACGCTGGTCGGGCCGCTGATCCACGACGCCGCGTTCAAGGCCATGCAGGACGCGCTCGAGGCCGCCCGCCAGCAGGGCGGGGAGGTGCTGGCCGGCGGGGGACGGCGCCTGGCCGACGAGGCGCCGGACGCCTACTACGCCGAGCCCGCGCTGGTCCGGATGCCCGGGCAGACCGACATCGTCCGGCAGGAGACGTTCGCGCCGATCCTCTACGTGCTGCCCTACCGCACGCTGGAGGAGGCGGTGGCGCTCAACAACGACGTCCCGCAGGGGCTGTCGTCGAGCATCTTCACCTCCGACCAGGCCGAGGCCGAGCGCTTCCTCGCCGCCGACGGCTCCGACTGCGGCATCGCCAACGTCAACATCGGCACCTCGGGGGCGGAGATCGGCGGCGCGTTCGGCGGGGAGAAGCACACCGGCGGCGGCCGCGAGTCCGGCTCGGACGCGTGGAAGGGCTACATGCGCCGGGCCACCAACACGATCAACTTCTCCGGTGAGCTGCCGCTCGCGCAGGGGGTGGAGTTCCCCATCTGACGGCGGCGGGGGAGCCCGGGCCGGTCGCCCGGGTCACCCCTCGCCCGCGTGCAGGGCCAGCACCCGACGGCCGAGGGCGTCGAGCGTCAGGGGCGTCCCGTCGACCGCCACCCGGGTGCGGGTCCGCTCGTGCGGTCCGCGACCGGCCAGCCGCAGGGCGAGCAGGGCGGCGAGCGCGGGCACCCGGTCGCGGGGGACCGCGGCGGGGACCCCGGGGAGCCGCGCGGCCGGGCCTCGCCACCCCGCGAGCGTGGCGCTCTCGAGGCCGGCGACCCGGACGGAGCGGCGGAGGGGGTCGGCCAGGAGCAGGTCCAGCACCTCCTCCGGCCGCTCCCGGGCGGTCAGCACGACGGGTGCGCGGGCCCCGGTCACCCGGTGCGGCCAGGCCACGTCGCGGGTGTCCACCGCGCCGGGGACCGCGTCGCCGTGCACCAGCGTCACCGGACGGCGCCCGCCCACCGGCACGTGGGCACCGGCCGCGGGCGGCAGGTCGACCTCGGCGCCCGGATCGGCCGCGGCGGCCTCGACCAGCCGGGTGAGCGTGCCGGCCACGGTGGTCCCGCCGGTGGGACGGGCGACCGTCCACCCGCCGGGCACCGCCCGCACGCGGACGCCGCGGGGAGCGGCGGCCCCGACCACCGCGGCCGCCGCCGACCGCGCCGCGGGGGAGCCGAGGACGGGGGAGGCCCAGTCCTCGGCCGGGCCGGGGCCGCATGCACCGCACACCTGGGGACCTCCGTTCGGCCGGCGGGCGCTCGGCGCCCGCCGGCGGCAGCTGGGGGGAGCCGGCCGTCAGTCCCGGCGGGGACGGCGCGCCGCGAAGTCGTCGGCGATCTGGTCGAAGGTCGTCCAGCGGACGCCCTCGTGGGCGTTGACGTGCTCGATGAGCCGCTCGAGCATGAGGAGCACCTGCGGCCGGCCGGACACGTCGGGGTGCACGGTGAAGGTGACCACCGCGTAGTCCATCTCCCGGTGGACCCAGTCGAACTGGTCCTGCCACATCTCGCCGAGGTGGCGGGGGCTGACGAAGCCGTGGCTGTTGGGGCTGGCCTTGATGAACATCATCGGCGGCAGGTCGTCGAGGTACCAGTTCGCCGGGATCTCGATCAGGTCGGTCTCCCGGCCCCGGACCAGCGGCTTCATCCAGGTGTCGGCCGGCCGGGAGTAGTCGATCTTCGTCCAGCTGTCGCCGACCCGGACGTAGTAGGGCTCGAAGTCCCGGTGCATGAGCGAGTGGTCGTACTTGATGCCGCGCTCGAGCAGCAGCTCGTTGGTGACGGGGGAGAACTCCCACCACGGGGCGACGTAGCCGGTGGGACGGCGGCCGGCGCGCTCCTCGATCAGCTCGATGCAGCGGTCGAGCACCGCGGACTCCTGCTCGCGGCTCATGGCGATGGGGTTCTCGTGGCTGTAGCCGTGGACGCCGATCTCGTGCCCGGCCGCCACGCAGGCGTCGAACTGCTCCGGGAACGTCTCGATGGAGTGGCCCGGCCAGAACCACGTGCTCGGCATCCCGTTGCGACGGAAGAGCTCGAGCATGCGAGGGACGCCGACCTCTCCGGCGAAGATGCCGCGCGAGATGTCGTCCGGCGAGTCCTCTCCGCCGTAGGACCCCAGCCAGCCGCCCACCGCGTCGACGTCGACGCCGAAGGCGCAGAGGATCTCCTTGGGCATGCACCTCTCCTCTCGGGTTCCCCGGACCGCGACCTGCAGCCGGGGTCGTTCCTGCCGGCCGGTGCCGGTCAGCCGGCGGTCCGGGCCCGCCACCCGGCGCGGACGGCATCCGGGTCCCGGTCCAGCCCCAGCAGGACGGCCAGCAGCACCCGCGCCTGGGAGGGCCGCAGCAGGCCGGCGGGGAGGGCGCCGGCGGCGAGCAGGTCGGTGCCGCCACCGTTCCCGTAGAGGGCGGCGACCGGGCCGGCCGCCACCCGCGTCGAGGTGACGACGACGACGCCGGCGTCGGTGAGCTCCCGGACGGCCCGGCAGACGACGGGGTTGGCGTTGCCGGCGCCCGTCGCCTCCAGGACGATCCCGCGGGCGCCGGCCGCCGCGAACGCGTGCAGCGCGGTGGCGTCGGCGTCGGGGTGGCAGGCGACGACGTCGACGCGGACACCGGACAGGTCGACGCGGGCGAGGTCGAGGGGAGCGGAGCGGCGGGCCGAGCGCTCGAGGAGGAGGGCGCCGTCCCGGACCCAGCCCAGCGGACCCGCGTCCGGCGCGGTGAAGGTGTCGGCCGCCAGCGTGTGGCCCTTGCGCGTGCCCCGTGCCGGGAACACGTGCCCGCCGAAGGCGATCAGGACGCCCTGGTCCCGGGCGGCCGGGCTCGCGGCGACGGTGGCCGCGTCGGCGAGGTTGCGCGGCCCGTCGCTGTCGGGGGCGTCCGCCGGCCGCTGGGCGCCGGTGAGCACGACCGGCCGGGGATCGCCGTGGACGAGGTCGAGGAGGAAGGCGGTCTCCTCGGTGGTGTCCGTGCCGTGCGTGACGACGACCCCGTCGACCTCCGGGTCGGCCAGCTCGCCGGCCACCGCGGACGCGACGGCGTGCACGCGCTCGAGCGTCATCAGGTAGCTACCGACCCGCAGCACGTCCCGGACCCTCAGGCGGACGCCGAGGTCCCCGGCCAGCCGGGCGACGAGGTCGGCCCCGCCGTCCTGCGCCGTCGACACCCCGCTCGCGTCGGCGCGGGTCGCGATCGTGCCGCCGGTCGCGAGCACCGTCACCAGGGACATGGGGAGACCTCCCGAACGCAGGTGTCGGGGACCGGGACGGGGTGCGCTGACGCCGCGTTCCGTGCGCCGGGACGCGGCGTCGGCGCACACGCTCCCGGCCGCTAGACCGCCGTGGCGGTGACGAACGTGCAGACGCCGTCGCCGGAGGTGGCCCGCTGCCGGATGCCGAGCAGCCGCAGCACCGCCATCTCCACGCGGTAGGCCAGCCGCATGGGCCCGGTGTAGAGGGTGTCGCCGGCGGTGGTGACCTCGATCCGGTCGAACCCGGCCAGCCGCACGTGCTCGGTGAGCATCCAGTCCGGCAGCAGCGTGATGTGGCCGGGGGAGTGGTAGTGGCTCGGGCCGAAGATGTAGGGCGCCCCGCGCAGCAGGGTCAGCAGCCGCGAGTGGGGGTGCGTGACGTTGGGGGTGCTCACCAGCAGCCGGCCGCCGGGGCGCAGCAGGGCCCGGATCGAGCGCAGCACCTGCCGCGGGTTCTCCACGTGCTCCAGCGTCTCCACGCACACCACCAGGTCGAACGGGCCGCGGGTCTCGTCGGTCCAGTCCGGGTCGTCGAGGTCGAGCCGGGCGATCCACTCGTGCGGCGGGTCGAGGTCGGTGGGGACGACGTCGACCCCGGCGTCGCGCAGCCGCAGCGCCAGCGCGCCGCAGCCGGAGCCGACCTCGAGCACCCGCCCGCCGTCGGGGAGCAGCGTCCGGACCAGGCTCGCGGCGTACTCGTGCACGCCGGGGGCCGCGTGGATGCCGTGCCCCTGGTAGGTGCGGACGGCGGCCGTGCGGCGGCCGTCGCGGTGCTGGACGTCGGTCACCCGTCCACCCTGGCATCCCCACGCCCGTCGCGCAGACGTCACGCCGGGCACCACGGTGTGTCATCGACGAGCCACCCGTCGGTCACCTCGGTCCTGAGGATGGGTCGGGGCCGGACCGCTCCCCGCGGCCGGCCCTCCTGTCGCCGCTCCCCGAGGAGAGACGTGTCCGGTCCACCACCACCACGACCACCACCACGGCCACGACCACGACCACGGGCACGACCACGGGCACGGGCCCGCCGCCTGGACGCCCTACGGCGACGTCTCGGTCCCCGACCGGGACCTCTCGCCCGGCGACCTCTCCCGCCGGCGGTTCCTGCAGGCGGCCGGGGTCCTCGGTCTGGCGGTCGGCGCGACGGTGGCCGGCGCGCCCCGGACCGCCCAGGCCGCCCCGCGCGGGGGGCAGCGGCGGCGCCGCCTCCTACACCTGGCTCAACGGGGACCACCACGTCCACACGCAGTACAGCTCCGACGGCCTCTACACCGTCCGCCAGCAGGTGGAGCAGGCCCGGCGCAACGGCGTCGACTGGATGGTCGTCACCGACCACGGCTCGGCCACGCACGCGCGCCTGGGCGTCGACCTGGTCAACCCCGACATCCGCGCCGCCCGGACGGCCCACCGGGACGTGCTGGTGTTCCAGGGGCTGGAGTGGAACATCCCGGCCGCCGAGCACGGCACCGTCTTCGTCGTCCCCAGCAGCGAGGAGGTCGCCGTCCTGCGGGAGTTCGAGCAGCAGTTCGACGGCTCCCTCGGCAACACGACCGAGGACCGCGCGGTGGCCGGCATCCGGTGGCTCGGCCAGCAGATGACGAACCGCCGCACCCCCAACGCGCTCTTCCTCGCCAACCACCCCGCCCGCAACGGCATCGACTCGCCGCACGAGCTCCGCGCGTGGCGCGACGCCGACCCGCGGGTCGCGATCGGCATGGAGGGCGCGCCCGGGCACCAGGCCGCCGGCATCCCGGCGCCGGAGGGCCCGGGCGAGGCGCGCGGCTACTACGGCAACAGCCCCCGGCCCGACAGCTTCCCCGGCTACCCCCTCGAGTCCTACCGGACCTTCGGCGGCTTCGACTGGATGACCGCCAAGGTCGGCGGCGTGTGGGACTCGCTGCTGGCGGAGGGCCGGCCCTGGTGGATCACCGCCAACTCCGACTCGCACTCGGTCTACCGCGACCAGCTCGTCCGTCCCGCGGGTGCGGACTCCAGCGAGTGGTTCACCGCCAACGGCCGCTACGGCGACCCGGTGGACGGCGGCGTCCCGCAGGTCGGCCGCGGTGACTTCTTCCCCGGCCACTACTCGCGGACGTGGGTGGGGGCGGCTAGCCGCGACTACGGCGCCGTCATGGACGGCCTGCGGGCCGGGCGCGCGTTCGTCGTCCACGGCGACCTCGTCGACGCCCTCGAGGTCAGCGTCCGGGGCGCCGGCGGCGGCGACGCACCGGCCACCCTGGGCGAGCAGCTGCGCGTGGGCCCCGGCGAGAACGTGCACGTGCAGGTCCGGATCACCCCGCGCCGCCGGCCCAACGCCCACGGCGACCTGCCGGTCCTGCGCCGGGTCGACCTGATCAGCGGCCCGATCACCGGCCCGGTGGCCGACCGGGACACCCAGACGGCGCCGGAGACCGCCGTCGTCGAGTCCTTCGAGGTCCGCGGCAACGGGCAGGTCGTGGTCAACCACGTGTTCCGGCGGGTCGACCGCCCGTTCTACCTGCGGCTGCGCGGGACCGACGGCAACTTCTCGGCGCCCGGCAGCATCGAGCCGCGGCAGGACCCCGACGGCAACAGCGACCCCTGGACCGACCTGTGGTTCTACTCGAACCCGGTGTTCGTCACCGTTGGCTGAGTCCCGCTCCGGCGACTGCTGGCTCGCCGTCTGCGGCGACACGGGCACCTCGCCGGCCGCGCTGGCCGAGGTCGAGCACCGGCTGCTCGACCTCGGCCGGCGGGTCGGCGCCACCGAGGTGGCGACGCACGTCGTGCGGTCGGCCGGCGGCAACCACCACGCCGGCTCGCTGCGGGCTCCCCGCTCGGCGGAGCTCGCAGCCGCCGTCGCGGCGTGGGCCCGCCCCGGGGACGCGGTGGTGGTCTCCGGGGACGGGGACGCCCCGTCGGCCGGGGACCCCGGGCACGTCGAGCACGCGGTCGCAGTCGGCCGCGCGCACCGGGAGCGGGCCTCCGGCCGGCTGGTCCGCTTCCCCGGCCAGGAGGACCTCCCCGGCCGGCTGCCACTGGCCGAGCTGACCACCCGGTCGGCGGTGCAGGCGGTCGACCTCGTCGGCGTCGCCGACGACCCGGGCCTGGTCCTGCGGACGCGCGAGCACGTGCGCCCGGAGTACCGCGACGGCGTCCTCGTGCTGCCGGTGGCCGCGTCGGGCGACGGCGAGGTCGTCCCGTTCGAGTCCCCGAGACAGCGGGACTGCTGCAGCGACCACTGAGGGACGGGAGCCCGAGGCGGGCCCGCGGTCGCCGGCCGGGTGCGGCGGCGTCCTCGGGAGACCGGACCGGCGGCACGTCCCGCGGTCGTGGCCAGGTCTGCCACCCGGAGGGTCCCGCGGGGCCCGTGGACCGACAGGGGCCATGGGCTCTGCCCACCGTGCGCGGTGACGGGAGCAGCCGCCCGGGCGTGCGGCAGGTGGTGGCAGGGCCGTGGGTGCGGGGAGCGGGCCCGGGCACCCCGCGACGCCGGGCGACACGGTCAGCGGCTGAACACCGCCGCCTGCTCCGCGCACAGCTCCGCCAGGGCCTGCGGCGCCGACCGGCACAGCCGCGGGAAGGCGAGGAACCCGTGCGGCATGCCGACGTACTCCGTCAGCCGGACGGGCACGCCCGCGTCCCGCAGCACCGCGGCGTAGCGCACGCCGTCGTCGCGGATGGGGTCGTGCTCGGCCACCTGGACCAGCGCCGGCGGGAGGCCCGCGTGGTCGGTGGCGAACAGCGGCGAGGCGTGCGGGTGGTGCGGGTCGCCGTCGCCGAGGTAGTGGTCGCGGAAGGCGCGGCAGTCGGCGCGGGTGAGGATCGGCGCGTGGGCGTTCTCGTCGATCGACGGGCTGCTCATCGTCAGGTCGACCGACGGGTAGACCAGCCCCTGGTGGGCGATCCGCGGGCCGGAGCGCTCCCGGGCCATCAGGCAGACGACGGCGGCCAGGTTGCCGCCCGCGCTGTCGCCCATCACCGCGACCCGCTCGGGGTCGGCGCCGAACTCGGCGGCCCGCTCCACGACGTCGGTCAGGGCGGCGTAGCAGTCCTCGGCCGCGGCCGGCCAGCGGTGCCCGGGCGCGAGCCGGTACTCGACCGAGACGACGACGGCGCCGACGGTGGCGGACACGCTGCTGCACAGCCAGTCCGCGGAGTCGAGGTTGCCCAGCGTCCAGCCGCCGCCGTGGAAGTTCACGACCAGCGGCAGGGGGCCGGTGGCCCACTCCGGCCGGTACGTGCGCACGGGCACCTTGCCGGCCTCGCCCCGTGCGGTCCCGTCGGTGAGCCGCACGCCCGGTGCCACGCCGCCGAGCAGCAGGTCGGTCACCGGGTTGTGCGGGACGCGCCGCTGCTGCGCCCTGCGCAGCCGCTCGCCGTCCATCCGCGTGATCGACGTCCGCGCGAGCAGCCGGCCCAGCAGCCGAACCCTCAGGTCCATCCGTGCCACGTGTCCTCCTCCGTGTGGTGCCGATGAGTGGTGCGCCGTCCGCCGGTCTCCCCGGCATGACGTACGAGACGGTCGCCTCGGCGGACGGCACCCGCATCGCCTACGAGGTCTGCGGGTCCGGGCCGCCGCTGGTCACCGTGTGCGGCGCGACGTGCGACCGCGCGCTGATGCGCCCCACGGCCCGGGCGCTCGGCGAGCGGTTCACGACGGTCGACTACGACCGGCGGGGCCGCGGCGACAGCGGCGACACCCTGCCGTACGCCGTCGAGCGGGAGGTCGAGGACCTCACCGCGCTGGTCGACGCGGTGGGCGGGCACGCGTCCCTCTACGGGCACTCCTCCGGCGCCGCCCTGGTGCTGCGCGCCGTCGGGGCGGGGCTGCCGGTGGACCGGTTCGTCCTCCACGACCCGCCCTTCGCCCCCGACGACCCCGCGTTCCGGGGCGAGAGCCGCACCTTCGCGGCCGGGATCCTGGACCTGCTGGCCGCCGGGGAGCGGGACGAGGCGGTGGACCGGTGGTGCCGCGGCACCGGGATGCCCGGCGAGGTGGTCGACGCGATGCGGGCGACGCCGCGGTGGGCGGAGCTGCTGGCCCTCGCCCCGACCCTCGCGTACGACCTGGCGGTGCTCGACTCGGTGCGGACCGGCGGCGCGGTGCCCGAGGACGTCGCCCGCCGCGCGGCGCGGCCCGGGCTCGTGCTGGTCGGCGGCGACAGCCCTCCGTTCATGCAGGAGGTGGCCCGGCGGCTGGCGGACCTCCTCCCGGCGGGCGCGCTGCGGGTGCTCCCCGCCTCCGGCCACGTCGTCGCTCCCGAGGTCCTGGCGCCGCTGGTCGCGGACTTCCTCCGCGGGTGAGGTGGTCCGCACCGGTCAGGGCTCGGCGAACCAGGCGGAGCCGAGGCCGGGGACCAGCAGCAGGCCGTCGCGGACGGGCAGGGGCCCGTCGCTGCCGTGCACCTGCGCGAACGTGCCGAACCCGGTGACGGTGTCGGCGTCGATCCGCTGCGGGTGCGGCGAGAAGTTGGCCACCCCGACGAACGTGCCGCCGCGCGGGTGCTGCCGCCGCCAGACCAGCACCGCGTCGTTGCCGACGTCGACCACCGTCGACTCCACCCCGCCGCGCAGCGCCAGCAGCGACCGGCGCACCTCCCCGAGCCGGCGGATCCCGGCCCACACCCGGCCCTCCAGCGTGGTCGGGTCGCCGCGGCGGGCCGCGGCCGCCCAGTCCATCGGCGGGCGGTGCATCCAGCGGTTGTCCGGCGCCCGCTCGGGCTCGGCGAGGTAGGAGCTGTCGTTGCGCAGCGCCAGCTCGTCGCCCATGTAGAGCAGCGGGACCCCGCCGAAGGCGTAGGCGACCGAGTACAGGAGCAGCAGCCGGCGCACCCCGGCGTCGAGGGCGACCGGGTCGTCGCGGTCGAGGGCGTCCTCGATGCCGCACAGCGACGCCGCCGACCCGGAGATCCGCGCGTCGCCGGTGACCGGGTTCTCCTGGAACAGCGCGCCGCGGGCGAAGGAGCCGGGGAAGCGGCCGGCGTAGAAGTCGTTGAGGAACCGGCGGTGGGCGAACCCGTCGAGGCCCACGGCGGCGGCGTCCTCGTCGGTGATCGCCCAGCCGATGTCGTCGTGGCCGCGCACGTAGGTGCACCAGGTGGTCGTGGGCGGGATCGGCCGCATCCGGCGCAGCGCCTGCCGGGCCAGCCGGACGTCCTGGGTGGCCAGGCTGCTCCACAGCAGCACCATGAGCGAGTTGTGGTAGGCCAGCTCGCACTCGGGCCGGTAGCGGTCGTGGCCGCCGAGGTAGGCCACCAGGTCGTCGGGGGAGACGATCGCCTCCGCCTTGAACACCACGCCGGGAGCGGCCAGCCGGGTCAGCGCGTGCAGCAGCTGCAGGAGGGTGTGCCCCTCGGGCTGGTTCTGGCAGCTGGTGCCCAGCCGCTTCCACATGAACGGGACGGCGTCCATCCGGAAGACGTCGACGCCGCGGTTGGCCAGCCAGGCGATCTCACCGGCCATCGCCAGCGTCACCTCGGGGTTGGTGTAGTCGAGGTCCCACTGGTACGGCCAGAACGTCGTCCACACCCAGCCGCCGGCGCCGCCGAGCGCCTCGGGCACCCAGCTGAACGAGCCGGGGGCCCGGTCGGGGAAGACCTCCGGGATCGTCGCGTCGTAGGCGTCGGGCATCTCCCGGTCGGGGAAGGCGGTGTAGAAGCCGGCGTACGCGGGGTCGCCGGCCAGCCAGCCCTGCGCCCAGGGGTGCTCGCGGGCGGTGTGGTTGAGCACGAGGTCGATGCACAGCGCCATCTCCCGCTCGTGCAGCGCGGCCGCGACCGCCTCGAGGTCGGCCATGGTGCCCAGCCGCGGGTCGACCGCGCGGTAGTCGGCCACCGCGTAGCCACCGTCGTTCTCGCCCTCGCGCGGGCGCAGCAGCGGCATCAGGTGCAGGTAGGTGGTGCCCAGCTCGGCGAGGTGGCCGAGCCGGCCGGGCAGCTCGGCGAGGGTGCCGCAGAACCGGTCGACGTAGCAGACGTAGCCCTGCACCCGGGCCCGCTGGAACCACGCCGGGTCGATCTCCCGCCGCCGGTCGATCCGCCGCAGCGGCTCCGGGCGCTCGGCCGCCGCGGCCAGCGCGGCGCGCAGCCCGCGGGCGAACAGGTCGTCGGCGGCGTCCCCGTACAGGACGGCCAGCGGCTCGTGGACGTCGTGCAGCGCCAGGTCGGCCCGGGCCAGGAAGGCGTCCGCCTCCGCCTCGCCCAGGACGGCGACCGCCTCGTCGGCGAGCTGCGGCCGCAGCGCCGCCCACGCCCGCCGGGCCCCGGCCCGCAGCTGTTCGGCTCCCGGCTGCTCGGCTCCTGGCTGCCCGGCCCCCGCGCTCATGGACCCTGCGTAGCGTGTCCGGGCCGCACGTGCACCCGGGCGACCCGGGTGGAGGGGGGGCGGGTCGACCGTGCGCCGCCGGCGACGCCAGACTGGCGCCCGTGATCCCCTCCCTCCCCCCGCTCCGTGACTGCCCGACGGACGGCCGTCGGCGCCGGCGTCCCGGAGTCCTGAGGTGAGCCGCGCACTGGTCCTCGGCGGCGGTGGCATCGCCGGGATCGCCTGGGAGATCGGGCTGCTGTCCGGGCTGGCCGAGGCCGGGGTCGACGTCCGGGACGCCGACCTGGTGGTGGGCACCTCGGCCGGCTCGATCGTCGGCACGCTGCTGCGCACCGGCCACGACCTCGAGCAGCTCCACGCCGCGCAGCTCGGCCCGGTGCCGGCGACCGAGCGGGCGGTGCAGTTCGACGGGGCGGCCTTCTTCGCCTCGTTCGCCGCCGCGCTGGCCGGTGCGACCGGCGAGCAGGACGCGCGCGCCCGGATCGGCGCACTCGCGCTGCGCGCGCAGACCGTGCCCGAGTCCGAGCGGCGCGCGGTCATCGGCGCGCGGATCGGCGCACCGGAGTGGCCCGCGCAGCGGCTCGTGGTGACCGCCGTCGACACCGCGGACGGGGAGTTCCTCGCCGTCGACCGCGACACCGGGTTCCCGCTGCTCGACGCCGTCGCCGCGTCCTGCGCGGTTCCGGGCGTCTACCCGCCGATCACGATCGGGGAGCGGCGGTTCATGGACGGCGGGATGCGCTCGGCGACCAACGCCGACCTCGCGGCCGGCTGCGACACGGTGCTCGTGGTCGCGCCGATGGCGGGGATCGCGGGCAGCCCGCTGGGTCCGTCGCTGGACGACGAGCTGGCGACGCTGCGGCGGGAGGGGAAGGCGCACCTGGTGCTCGCCGACGAGGCCGCGGTGCGCGCCTTCGGCACCAACCCGCTCGACCCCGCCACCCGCGAGCCCTGCGCCCGCGCCGGCCGCGCCCAGGCCGCGCGCGTCGCCGACGAGGTCCGCGCCTTCTGGGGCTGACGCCGTCCCGCGTCGGGTGGTCACCTGCCGGGGTCACCGCAGGCCGGTGACCCCGGCAGGTGACCACCCGGTGGGCGGTGAGCGGCCTCAGCCGGGCAGGACGCGGACGGCGAGCACGGCGACGTCGTCGTCGGTGCGGCCGGGCAGGGCGCGGGTGAGCAGCCGGTCGCACAGGGCGTCCGCGGCCAGCCCGGACAGCCCGGACAGCGCCTCGGCGGCGGCCGCGAGACCCTCGTCGATGCCCTGCCGGCCGACCTCGACCAGCCCGTCGGTGACCAGCACCAGCGTCTCGCCGGGTGCGATCGCCGCCTCGTGGTCGCGGCGCAGGCCGGGCTCGTCGGTGCCGAGCAGCCGCTCGGGCGGGGTCTCGAGCAGCCGCACCGCGTCGTCGGCACCGAGCACCAGCGGCGGCAGGTGACCGGCCGACGACCAGCGCAGCAGCCGGCCGGAACCACCGGGCGCGGGCGCCAGGTGGGCGACCAGCGCGGTGGCCAGCGTGCCGACGTGCAGGCCGGCCAGCACCCGGTCGACGCGGTCGAGGGTCCGCGCCGGCCCGTCGGGGGAGTCGTAGGCGAGCGTGCGCACCGCGCTGCGCAGCTGCGCCATCGCCGCGGCGGCCTCGACGCCGTGCCCGGCGACGTCGCCGATGACCAGCACCGTGGTCCCGTCGGGACGGGGGAACGCGTCGTACCAGTCACCGCCGACCAGGTGCTGCGACACCGCGGGCCGGTAGCGGACGGCGACCTCGAGGCCGGGCGGCTGCGGCGGCGGGGTGAGCAGGCTGTGCTGCAGCGTCTCGGCCGCCCGCAGCTGGCGGCCGTAGAGCCGGGCGTTGTCCAGCGCCAGCGCCCCGCGGCGGGCGACCTCGACGGCGAGCGCGACGTCGGCGGGCCCGGCCGGCGGCCGGTCGCCGCACCGGACGAGGGACAGGACGCCGAAGCCCGAGCCGCGCGCCTGCAGCGGGACGAACAGGCTCGACCGGGGGTCCAGCCGCTCCCACGCCGCGCGCACCGGACCCTGGGGCAGGGACTCCGGGCCGAGGTCCGCCTCGATGCGCTCCAGCTGCACGGGCTCGCCGGACGCGAGCGCCGAGGCGAGCGCGGCCTGGTCGCGCGGGGCGGTGACCCGCCCGGCGAGGTAGGTGTCGACGTCGTCGAGGCGCCGGGGGTCCCGGTGCGCGCGGGCGGAGCGGCCGGGGGCGCCGTCCCCGGCGAGCAGGGTGACGGTGGCCCAGTCGGCGAGGACCGGCACGACGAGGCGGGCGAGCTGGTCGGCCGTGGTGCCGGTGTCCAGGCTCTGCGTCAGGGACTCGGTGACCTCGGCGAGGTAGCGGTAGCGCTCGACGTCACCGGTCCCGTCGTCGCTGCTCACCCCGGCTCCGTCCCGGCTCCCCGTCCGCAGGCGCCGGGTACGGAGCGTACGGCAGCGGTCACCAGCCGAGCCCGCGCCGGCGCCGCACCCGAGACGCCGGCGAGGGGTGCCGCGGCTGTGCGGCGGGGGGCCGGGGGCCACACTGGGGGAGGAGACGGGAGGGGACATGACGACGGCGACCATCGGCGCGGCCGACTTCCCGGCGGCGGTGTCCGCGCCGGGCATCGTGCTGGTCGACTTCCGGACGTCGCGGTCGGGCAGCAGCCGCGCGTTCACCGCGGTGTTCGACCAGGCCGCGGCGCGGCACCCGGACCTGCGCTTCACCGCCGTCGACACCGAGGCCGAGGCCGCGCTGGCGGCCGAGCTGGGCGTGCGGTCGGCGCCGACGCTGCGGGTCTACCGCGACGGCGTGCTGGTCTTCGCCGAGCCGGGGTGGATCCCCGCGGACTCCCTCGACCTGCTGGTCGAGACGATCCGCGCGCTCGACATGCCCGCCGTCCGGGCGCTGTACCCGGAGCCGATCGACTGAGCGCGGACGCCGCCGCCCGCGAGCGGTGGCGGCGGAGGTCAGGCCCGGCGACCGACGGGGCAGGGCGTGCCCGCCACCGGGGCGGCGGCGACGGGGGACCGCCCGCCCGCCCTGCGCCGGTGCCCTGCCATGCGTGCGGGAGCGTCCGCGGCGCCGTAGCCGTCGTAGCGTCCCAGTCGCTGGACCACCAGGAAGAAGACCCGGTCGCCGACCAGCTCGGTGGCCACGTGCAGGTAGCCGCCGTCCCCGTCCTCGTCGTACATCAGGCCGTGCTCGCGGACGACCGCCAGCAGGTCCGGGTCCGGGTCGAGCCGGGTCTCCAGGTCGTCGGCGTAGTTGACCGGTGGGGGCAGCAACGGGGCACCGGCCGCGCGCAGCGCCCGGACCGTGGCGACGACGTCGTCGGTGGCGAACGCGACGTACTGCGGTTCCGGGACCTCGGACGCCCACTCACCGCGGCGCAGGACCGGCACGGTGAGCGCCAGCCGCACGGCCCGGTCCGGGCCGGCGATCCCGCGGGTGCGCAGGAGGCCCGACGGGCCGGGGACGTCGGCCTCGCCGTGCGCCTCCAGCCCCAGGACCGCGCGGTGGAACAGGGTGGTCCTCTCGACGTCGTCGGGCGTCACGGTGAGGCCGACGTGGTCGATGCGGGTCAACCCGCTGCCGGCCCCCGGCCGTTCACCCGTCGGGACGAAGCCCTCCGACGCGGGAGGCGTGCACCGGATCTCCGTGCCGTCGGGTGCGGCCACCGCCCAGGACCCGGTCCCGGCGGCGCCGGAGCCGCGCTCCGCCACCGGGGCGCCCATCGCCCGCGCCCGGTGGGCCGACCGGACGGGATCGGTGCTCGCGACCCCGAGGGACGTGAGGGCGACGGCGCCCCGCCGGGACGGCTGGCTCCGCCGGGAGTCGACGAGCAACCGGGCCCCGCCCTGCTCCCACACGGCGACGGGCTCGGTCCGGGAACGGGCGGTGCGGGTGAAACCGAGCGAGGTGAGGACCTCCGAGAGCCGGGACGCGGAGGTCCCGTCGGCGGTCAGCCCGGCGAACGACCAGCCGGTCAGGTCCGGTGCCGGAGGGGGCAGGAGCGCGCCACTGCCCGGGTGGTCGCGCGCCACCACCTCCTCCAGCCACCGCAGCGAGCGCATGGCGTCGGCCGCCGTGCAGGTGGGTGCGGACGAGCGGTGGACGTCGTTGAAGGTCTCGAGCGACAGCGGCCCGGTGTAGCCGGCGGCGAGGACGGCCCCGAGGAACCCCGGCAGGTCGAAGGCCCCCTGCCCCGGGAAGAGCCGGTGGTGGCGGCTCCACTGCAGCACGTCCATCCGCAGGTCGGGCGCGTCGGCCAGCTGCACGGAGAAGATCTTGTCGCCGGGGACCGCGGTGATGCCGGCGAGGTCCCCGTCCCGCGCGAAGACGTGGAAGCTGTCCAGGCACAGTCCCAGCGCCGGGTGACCGGCCCGGCGGACCACCTCCCAGCTGCGCTCCCACGTGGAGACGTGGGTGCCCCACGCCAGGGCCTCGTAGGCGACCCGGAGCCCACGCCGCTGCGCCCGGTCGGCCGCCTCGGCCAGCTGGGCGGCCAGCCGGTCGAGGTCCTGCACCGCGTCGGCCGCGACGGACGAGACGACCAGGAGCGTCTCGGTGCCGAGGGCGGCCACCACGTCGAGGGTGCGCTCGACGCGGCGCAGGTTGCGCGCGAAGCGGTCCGGATCGGTGGAGTCCAGGTCGCGGAACGGCTGGAGGAGGTCGATCGACAGGCCGAGGTCCGCACAGCGGCCGGCCACCTCCGCCGGTGTCCACGCCGCGGACACCAGGTCCGGCTCGCACAGCTCCACGCCGTCGAAGCCCGCCGACGCGGCCGCGTCGAGTTTGTCCTCGAGCAGTCCGGACAGACAG
The DNA here is from genome assembly GCF_042654585.1 of Geodermatophilus arenarius. NCBI lineage: Bacteria > Bacillati > Actinomycetota > Actinomycetes > Geodermatophilales > Geodermatophilaceae > Geodermatophilus > Geodermatophilus arenarius. The sequence continues at coordinate 165,285 of NZ_JBHSGR010000001.1, read as the reverse complement.
ACCGTCGCGATCGACCGGCGGCGCCGGGTGATCGACTGCACTGGAGCGGTCACTCAGGACCGCGGGCCGGGGAGGTGGTCGAGGGACGGCGCACCGTCGGAGGATGACCGCTGGTCCTCCGCGCAGCAAGGCGGTGCCACACCGGACCGCCCGCTCGGGGGACGTGCCAGGCGCCCGGTCAGCCGGCGAGGACGACCACGAGGGTGCGCGGGCCGTGCACGCCCTCGACCCGCTGCAGCTCGATGTCGCTGGTCGCCGACGGGCCGCTGACCATCGTCAGCGGGGCGACCGGGTCCAGCCGGGCCAGGGCGTCGGGCACGTCGGGCACCACCTGCGCGGCCTCGACCACGCAGACCAGGACGTCGGGCAGCAGGGACAGCGCCCGGCGTCCCGACAGCGGCGCCCCGTCGAGCACCAGCGTGCCGGTCTCGGCGACCGCCGTCGCCACGCCGGTGAGCGTCGCGGCGAACGCGGCGAGCTCCACCGCGGGCCGGCCGTCGTCCTCGGCCGAGCCGGAGGGCCGCCAGGCGGCCGGCACCCCGGGGGCGACGACGACACCGGCCGGGTCCCAGCCGGTGCCCAGTGCCGTGTCGAGCGCGCGGACGACGGTCGCCGGGACGTCGGCCGGCGCGCACCGGAGCACCGTGGCGCGGTAGTCCTCCACCCGTTCGGCGAGCAGGTCCAGCAGCTCGGCCGCCGGCAGCTCGCGCGGCGCCGGCACCGGCGGGACGGCGACCGACGGCCGGTCGGTCCCGAGCGCCGTCCGGATCCGGCCGAGCACCTCCTCGCGCGCGCTCACCGGCCGTGCTCCTCGTTCCACTGCTGCACGAACGTCCTCCCCGGCGGGGTGGGCAGGTCGCGGGTGCGGGTCCAGGCGCTCGCCGGCGGCGGCAGCGCGGCCGGCAGCGTCGGCCTCCCCCGGGCGAACAGCCGTGCGAGCCCGGCCGCGCGCTGCGCGAGGTGCCACAGCCGCGGGTTGCTCATCACCCGCGACAGCCCGCGGAAGGCGACCGCCTCGGCGGTGGGCCGCTCCCCGTCCCTGGCGACCGCCTCGACGTGCTCGGCGCGCAGGTGCACGAGGATCGACGGGATGTCGATCGCCACCGGGCACACGTCGTAGCAGGCGCCGCACAGCGACGACGCGTACGGCAGCGAGGCGTTGTCCTCGACGCCGGTGAGCTGCGGGGACAGCACCGCGCCGATCGGGCCGGGGTACACCGAGCCGTAGGCGTGCCCGCCGGTGCGCTCGTACACCGGGCACACGTTCAGGCAGGCCGAGCAGCGGATGCAGTGCAGCGCCTCGCGGCCCACCTCGTCGGCGAGCACCGCCGTCCGGCCGTTGTCGAGCAGGACGAGGTGGAACTCCTGCGGCCCGTCGCCGGGGGTCACGCCGGCCCACAGCGAGGTGTAGGGGTTCATCCGCTCGCCGGTGGAGGAGCGGGGGAGCAGCTGCAGGAAGACCCCGAGGTCCTCCCACCGCGGCACGACCTTCTCGATGCCCATGACGGTGATCAGCGTCTGCGGGAGGGTCAGGCACATCCGGCCGTTGCCCTCGCTCTCGACGACGGCGAGCGTGCCGGTCTCGGCGACGGCGAAGTTGGCCCCGCTGACGGCGACCCGGGCGCGCAGGAACCGCTCGCGCAGGTGGGCGCGGGCGGCCATCGCCAGCTGCCGCGGCTCGTCGGTCAGGCCGGGGTCGACGCCGGGGATGGTGCGGCTGAAGATCTCGCGGATCTCCGAGCGGTTCTTGTGGATCGCCGGCACGAGGATGTGCGACGGCGTGTCCTCGCCCAGCTGGACGATCAGCTCGGCCAGGTCGGTCTCGACCGCGCTGATCCCCGCGGTCTCCAGCGCCTCGTTGAGGCCGATCTCCTGGGTGGCCATCGACTTGACCTTGACCACCTCGTCGCTGCCGGTGGCCCGCACCAGGTCGGTGACGATGCGGTTGGCCTCGGCGGCGTCGCGGGCCCAGTGCACCGTGCCGCCGCGCGCGGTCACCTGCCGCTCGAGCTCCTCGAGGTGCTCGTCGAGCCGGGCCATGGTGGCGGCCTTGAGCGCCCTGCCGGCCTGGCGCAGCTACTCCCAGTGCGGCACCTCCGAGACGACGGCGGCGCGCTTGCCGCGGATCGTCGTCGTGGCCCGGCCGAGGTTGGCGCGCAGCTGCCCGTCGCGCAGGGCCGTGCGGGCGGCGTCGGGGAACGGCTGCGTGCCGCGCAGGTGGCCGACGCCGCGAGGGGCGGTCGGCAGGCCGAGGAACGTCGTCCCGGATCGGGGGGCGCCCGGGGCGAGCGGCGTCGCGCTCACGCCGGGACCGCGGGGGCGGTGGTCTGGTCGGGGCTCACGTTCTCCTCCGTCGAGGCGAGGATCTCGGCCAGGTGCACCGTCCGGGTGCCCGAGCGCAGCCGGGACAGCCCGCCGCCGATGTGCATCAGGCAGGAGGCGTCGCCGGCGGTGCACACCTCGGCGTGCGTGGACAGCACGTTCGCCATCTTGTCGGTGAGCATCGCCGTCGAGGTGTCGGCGTTCTTCACCGCGAAGGTGCCGCCGAACCCGCAGCAGGACTCCGCGCCGGGCAGCTCCACCAGCTCCAGCCCGCGGACGGCGCGCAGCAGCCGCAGCGGCCGGTCGCCCACCCGCAGCAGGCGCAGCGAGTGGCAGGTCGGGTGGTAGGTGACGCGGTGCGGGTAGTAGGCGCCGACGTCGGTCACGCCGAGCACGTCGACGAGGAACTGCGACAGCTCGTGGGTGCGCGCGGCCAGGGCCTCCGCCTCGGCGGCCAGCCCCTCCTCGCCCGCGCGGCGGGCGACGGCGGCCTGCTGGTGGTGGATCGAGGCCACGCACGACCCCGACGGCGCCACGACCGCCTCCGCCCCGGCGAACGCCCGCACGTGGTTGGCCACGATCGGCACCGCCTCGCGCCGGTAGCCGGTGTTGACGTGCATCTGCCCGCAGCAGGCCTGCGTCGGCGGCACGACCACCTCGTGGCCCAGCCGCTCCAGCAGCCGCGCGGTGGCCAGGGCGACCTGCGGCACCACCGTGTCCACCAGGCAGGTGGCGAACAGCGCGACCCTCACGGGGTCCCCTCTCTGTCGCGGAAGACCATGCTCGACTCGCGGACCACGAGCGTCGGCTCGAAGACCTCCTGCACGTGCACGTGCCCCTCGCCGCGCGCCTCGTCCAGCAGCAGCTCGGCGGCCCGCGACCCCAGCGCCGCCCGCGGCTTGCGCACCGAGGTCAGCGGGACCGCGGCGGCCGCGGCGAAGTCGATGTCGTCGTAGCCGACGATCGCGAAGTCGTCGGGCACCCGCACGCCCTGGCGGACCATCTCCTGCAGCACGCCGAGGGCCAGCAGGTCGTTGGCGCACACCGCGGCGGTGGGCCGGCGGGCGGCGGGCAGCCCGACGATGCGGGCGGCGGCCTCGCGGCCGCCGTCGACGGTGAGGTGCTCGGGGGAGAGGACCAGCAGCGCGTCGTCGTCCCCGGTGGCCTCCCGGACGGCGACCACGACGCCGGCGTGCCGCTCCTGCACCTGCGGCAGCCCGGAGGCACCGCCGATGAAGGCGATCCGCCGGTGCCCGCGCTCGAGCAGGTGCTCGGCGGCCAGCCGGCCCCCGAGGACGTCGTCGACGGCGACCGCGCACTGGTCGGGGCCGGGCGCGCGCCGGTCGACCAGCACCACCGGCACCCCGCGGCGGCGCAGCGAGTCCAGGTGCGGCGACAGCTCCGCGGTCGGGGTGATGAGGACGCCCTGCACCCGCTGCTCGGCGAGCACGTCGAGGTGGGCGGCCTCCTTCTCCGGGCGGTCGTCGGAGTTGCACAGGATCACCGCGAGGCCGGCCGGGTCGACGACGTCGTCCACGCCGCGCGCGACGTCGGTGAAGAACGGGTTGGCGATGTCGAGGACGACCAGGCCGATGGTCCGGCTGTGCCCGGCGCGCAGGTGGCGGGCCGACTCGTTGCGGACGAAGCCGAGCGCGGCGATCGCGTCGAGCACCCGCTCGCGGGTCGGCCCGCTCACCACCTCGGGGCGGTTGAGCACGTTGCTCACCGTCCCGACCGAGACGCCGGCCTGCTCGGCGACGTCGCGGATGCTCACCGGCACGGCGTCTCCTCAGGGGGTCGGGGCGGGTGACGGGGGACACCGTCCGGCAGCGATGGTCGCCCGTGTACTGAAACGTGTCAAACACCGGTCACGGGCCGGACACGCGGTGTTGACACGTCTCGAAACGCCTCCCTATGGTCTGCGCCACAGCACGCCTGAATCGTTTCACAAACGGAGGTGGTCGTCGTGGACCACGCCTCGGCGCCACCCGCGCCGCCGGCGGCCGGTCGGGCACAGGACGGCACCGTGGTCCTGGCCCTCGAGGACGTGGGCAAGAGCTTCGGCGCGGTCGCGGCGCTGCGCGGCGCGCAGCTGGAGCTGCGCGCGGGGGAGGCCCACGCGCTCGTCGGCGAGAACGGTGCCGGCAAGTCGACGCTGGTCAAGATCCTCGCCGGCGTGCACGGCCCGGACACCGGCCGCGTGCTGCTCGACGGGCGGCCGGTGACCCTCGCCGACCCCGCCGCCGCGCGGGCCGCCGGCATCGCGGTCATCTACCAGGAGCCCACGCTGTTCCCCGACCTGTCGGTCGCGGAGAACATCTTCATGGGCCGCCAGCCGCTGCTGTCGGGCCGGCGCATCGACCGCCGCGAGCTCGGCCGCCGCTGCCGGGCGCTGTTCGACCGCCTCGGCGTCGCGCTCGACCCCGACCGCCCGGCGCGCGGCCTGTCCATCGCCGACCAGCAGATGGTCGAGATCGCCAAGGCGCTGTCGTTCGACGCGCGGGTGCTCGTCATGGACGAGCCCACCGCCGCGCTGTCCGGCGTCGAGGTCGAGCGGCTGTTCGCCGTCGCCCGGTCGCTGCGCGACTCCGGCGCCGCGGTGCTGTTCATCTCGCACCGGTTCGACGAGGTGTTCGACCTCTGCGACCGGATCACCGTCATGCGCGACGGGCAGTGGGTCTCCACCGACCCCACCCGCGACCTCACCGTCGACCAGGTGGTCCGCCGGATGGTCGGCCGCGAGGTCTCCTCGCTGTTCCCGAAGGTCGACGTCGAGCCCGGCGACGTCGTGCTCGAGGTGCGCGGCCTGACCACCCGCGGCGTGTTCTCCGACGTCTCCTTCGACGTGCGGGCGGGCGAGATCGTCGCGCTGGCCGGCCTGGTCGGCGCCGGCCGCAGCGAGATCGTGCGCGCGGTCTTCGGCGTCGACACCTACGACGCCGGCTCGGTCCGGGTCTCCGGCAAGGCGCTGAGGAAGGGCGACCCGGCCGCGGCCATGGCCGCCGGCATCGCGCTCGTCCCCGAGGACCGCCGCCAGCAGGGCCTGGTCATGGAGCTGTCGGTGGAGAGGAACGCCACCCTCACCCGGCGCTGGAAGCTGGCGAGGGCGGGCCTGCTCAGCTCCCGCGCCGAGCGCGCCCAGGCCGCCGAGTGGTCCGAGCGCCTGCAGGTCAAGGCAGGGAAGCTGTCCGACCCGGTGTCCACGCTGTCGGGCGGCAACCAGCAGAAGGTCGTCCTCGCCAAGTGGCTGTCGACCGAGCCGCGCGTGCTGATCGTCGACGAGCCCACCCGCGGCATCGACGTCGGCACCAAGTCCGAGGTGCACCGGCTGTTGTCGGAGCTGGCCGCCGAGGGGCTGGCCGTCGTCATGGTGTCCAGCGAACTGCCGGAGGTGCTCGGCATGGCCGACCGCGTCCTCGTCGTCTCCGAGGGCCGCCTCGTCGACGACATCCCCCGCGCCCGCGCCGACGAGGACAGCGTCATGCTGGCCGCGACCGGCCAGGGCTCCTCGACCGCGGGGGCCGCCCGGTGAGCGCGCCCCTGACGAAGACCCCCGCGGCGCTGCCGGAGGAGCTGGCCGCGCCCGAGCGCACCGGCCGCCGCGGGTCGGCGCTGGTCCACCGGCTGTTCGTGGTGCGCGAGCTCGGCATCCTCGCCGCGCTCGTGCTGCTCGTCGTCGTGACGGTGATCGCCAACCCGCGGTTCCTGTCGGGGCAGAACGTCCGCGACCTGCTGCTGTCCGCGGCGATCCTCACCGTCCTGGCCGCCGGCCAGACGATGGTGGTCATCACGCGCAACGTCGACCTGTCGGTCGGCTCGGTGCTCGGCCTGTCGGCCTACGCCACCGGCACGCTGCTGGTGGTCGCCCCCGGCACGCCGGTGGTGGTCGCGATCCTGGCCGGCACGGCCGTCGGCGCGGTCTGCGGCCTGCTCAACGGCCTGATCGTCGCGGCCGCCGGGGTGCCCTCCCTGGTGGTCACCCTCGGCACGCTCTACGCCTTCCGCGGGCTGGACTCGCTGTGGGCCTCCAGCGCCGACCGGCTGCAGATCAACGCCGCCGACCTGCCCGCCGGCTTCAAGTCCCTGGGCGGCGCCCGGCTGCTGGGCGTCCCGGTGCTGTTCCTCATCGCCGTCGCCGTCGTCCTGCTCGTCGGCTACTACCTGCGGACCTTCCGCAGCGGCCGCGAGCTGTACGGCATCGGCTCGGCGCCCGAGGCCGCGCGGCTGTCGGGCATCCCGGTCGGCCGGCGGGTGCTCACCGCCTTCGTCGTCAACGGGGCCCTCGCCGGGCTCGCCGGCGTCCTCTACGCCGCGCGGTTCCAGACGCTGGACACCACCGCCGGCACCGGCCAGGAGCTGTTCGTCGTCGCCGCCGCGGTCGTCGGCGGGGTCGCCATCTTCGGCGGCAGCGGCTCGGTCTACGGCGCCGCGCTCGGCGCGCTGCTGCTCACCACGATCGGCACCGCGCTCCCGCAGCTGGGCCTGGACCCGTTCTGGCGGGACGCCGCCGTCGGCGCGCTGATCCTCGCCGCCATCGCACTGGACCGGGCGCTGCAGCTGCGCCTGGCCGCCCGCCTCCGGGGGAGGAACGCCCGCCGTGACCGTTGAGACCGCCCCCGCCCCGGCCGCGCCGGCCGCCGCGCCGGCCCGCCGCGGGCCGACCCTGCCCAGCGGCAGCGTCATCACCACGTTCCTCGTGCTGTTCCTCGTGATCGCCGCGTTCTCGGTCGAGGGCTTCGCCAGCACCCGCAACGCCGGCTTCCTGCTGCTCGACGTCGTCGTCATCGCGCTCATCGCGCTGCCGCTGACGCTGGTCGTGGTCACCGGCGAGATCGACCTGTCGGTGGCCAGCACCGTCGGCCTGTCCAGCGCGGTCATGGGCCAGCTGTGGGTGGCCGGGCTGCCGCTGGAGGCGATCATCCCGCTGGTCCTCGTGCTGGGCGCGGTGCTCGGCGCGGTCAACGGGTTCCTCGTGACCAGGCTGGGGCTGCCCTCGCTGGCGGTCACCATCGGCACGCTGGCGCTCTACCGCGGGCTCGCGTTCGTCGTCCTGGGCGACCAGGCCGTGGCCGACTTCCCGCGCGCCTGGACGACGTGGGCGATCAGCTCGATCGGCTCGACCGGCATCCCCACCGTCGTGCTCCCGCTGCTGGTGCTGGTCGCGGTCACCGCGGTCGTCCTGCACGCCACCCCGGTCGGCCGCTCGCTGTACGCCATGGGCAACAGCGAGGACGCCGCCCGCTTCAGCGGCATCGACGTCGCCCGCACCAAGCTGTGGCTGTTCGTCGCCACCGGCGTGGTCAGCGCGCTCGGCGGCGTCTACTGGACCCTCCGCTACGGCAGCGCCCGCGCCGACAACGCCACGGGCCTGGAGCTGCAGGTCATCGCGGCGATCCTGCTCGGCGGCGTCTCCATCTTCGGCGGCAGCGGCGGCCTGCTCGGCGTCATGGCCGGCGCCCTGCTGCTCGCCTCGGTCCGCAACGCGCTGCAGCTGGTCAACGTGCCCTCGGACGTCCTGAACATCGTCACCGGCGTCCTGCTGATCACCGCCGTCGTCGCGCCGCAGGTCGCCGCCCGGGTCAAGGGCCGGCGACGCCGGGCCCCCGCCTGACCCGCCGCCGCTCCCCACCCACAGCCGCACCACCGCACCACCAGACCCCACCCACCCGAAGAGAGGGACCCCGATGTCGCTGTTCCTGACCAGCCGCCGCCTGCGCGGTGGCCTGACCGGCGTGGCGGTGGCCGCCGTCGTGCTCACCACCGCCGCCTGCGGCGGGACCACCCGCGGCGAGGACGAGGGGAGCAGCGGCGGCAACGACGCCGCCGGCGCCTCCGCGAACCCCGACGCCGAGATCCCCGCGGACCTCGCGATCGCCTTCCTCCCCAAGCAGCTGAACAACCCCTACTTCGACGTCGCCGCCACCGGCGCCGAGCGCGCCGTCGGCGAGGTCGAGGGCGAGTTCAGCCAGGTCGGCCCGTCGGAGGCCAGCGCCTCCTCCCAGGTCAGCTACATCAACACGCTGACCCAGCAGGGCGCCGACGTCATCCTCACCTCGGCCAACGACCCGAACGCCATCTGCAGCGCCCTGGACCAGGCCCGCAGCGGCGGCGCCAGCGTCGTCACGTTCGACTCGGACACGAACCCCGAGTGCCGCGACCTGTTCATCAACCAGGCCACGGCCGAGGGCATCGCGCAGACGCAGATCGACCTCATGGCCGAGCAGATCGGCGGCGCCGGCCAGGTGGCGATCCTGTCGGCGACGGCGAACGCCACGAACCAGAACACCTGGATCGAGCTCATGACCGAGTACGCCGCCCAGGAGTACCCGGACATGGAGATCGTGACGACGGTCTACGGCGACGACGAGGACGAGAAGTCCTTCCAGGAGACCCAGGGTCTGCTGCAGACCTACCCGGACCTCAAGGGCATCATCTCGCCGACCACCGTGGGCATCTCCGCGGCGGCGCGCTACCTGTCCGGCTCGGAGTACAAGGGCCGGGTCGCGCTGACGGGCCTGGGTACCCCGAACCAGATGCGCGAGTTCGTGCAGGACGGCACGGTGACCGCCTTCGCCCTGTGGAACCCCGAGGACCTGGGCTACCTGGCCGCCTACGCCGGCGCCGCGCTGGCCGCCGGCCAGATCACCGGCGAGGAGGGCGAGACCTTCGAGGCCGGTGACCTCGGCGAGTACGAGGTCGGCGCCGACGGCGTCGTCGTGCTCGGCGAGCCCACCGTGTTCAACGCCGACAACATCGACGACTTCGACTTCTGAGTCGTCGCGCCCGGTCCCGCCGCCGGCTCCCCGGCGGCGGGACCGGGACCCCCCGCAAGGAGACCCCCGTGCCCCGCGCCTGCTTCACCCTCCAGGTCCGCCCGGACCGGCTCGCCGAGTACCGCGAGCGGCACGCCGCCGTCTGGCCGGAGATGCTGCGCGCCCTGCGCGACGCCGGCTGGCGCGACTACCGGCTCTACCTGCGCGAGGACGGCCTGCTCGTCGGGATCGTGGAGACCGACGACGGTGTCGGCGGCTTGGCCGCCGCGCAGGCCGCCGTGGACGCCACCGAGGTGAGCGCCCGGTGGGAGGCCTCGATGGCTCCCTTCTTCGTGACCGGCGACGGCTCCGGCAAGGCCGAGTTGCCGCTCGTCTTCGACCTCGACGCCCAGCTGACGGCGCTCGGGGAGACCACCACCGCACCGACGGGAGACCCCTCGTGACCGACCTCGGCACCCCTGACCGCAGGGCCGCCGCGCTCGCCGCGCTGGCCGAGCAGACCATCGAGCTGCCCTCGTGGGCGTTCGGCAACTCCGGCACCCGCTTCAAGGTCTTCGGCCAGCCGGGCGTCGCCCGCGACCCGTTCGAGAAGATCGAGGACGCAGCGGTGGTGCACCGCCACACCGGCGCCGCGCCGCGGGTGTCGCTGCACATCCCGTGGGACCTCGTCGACGACTTCTCCAAGCTCGCCGCGCACGCCGCCGACCTCGGCGTCTCGATCGGCGCGATCAACTCCAACCTGTTCCAGGACGACGACTACCGGCTCGGGTCGCTGACCCACCCGGACAAGGCGGTCCGGGACAAGGCGATCGCCCACCACGCGCAGTGCGTCGACGTCATGCGCGCCACCGGGTCGACCGACCTCAAGCTGTGGCTGCCCGACGGCACGAACTACGCCGGCCAGGACGACCTGCGCGGCCGCCAGGACCGGCTGGCCGACTCCCTGCAGCAGGTCTACGCGCTGCTCGACCCGGGCCACCGGCTGCTGCTCGAGTACAAGTTCTACGAGCCCTACTTCTACGCGATGGACATCCCCGACTGGGGCACCTCGCTGCTGCACTGCCTGGCCCTGGGCGACCGGGCCACCGTCGTGCTCGACACCGGCCACCACGCGCCGGGCACCAACATCGAGTTCATCGTCATGCAGCTGCTGCGGGTCGGCCGGCTCGGCGCGTTCGACTTCAACTCCCGGTACTACGGCGACGACGACCTGATCGTCGGCTCGGCCGACCCGTTCCAGCTGTTCCGGATCATGAACGAGATCGTGGCCGCGGACGCGCTGCGCCCGGAGTCGCAGGTCAACTTCATGCTCGACCAGTGCCACAACATCGAGCCGAAGATCCCCGGCCAGATCCGCTCGGTGATGAACGTGCAGGAGGCCACGGCCAAGGCGCTGCTGGTCGACCGCGAGGCGCTGGCCGCCGCGCAGTCCTCCGGTGACGTGCTGGCCGCGCACGGCGCGCTGACCGACGCCTTCTCCACCGACGTCCGCCCGCTGCTGGCGGAGCTGCGCGAGTCGAAGGGCCTCGCCGCCGACCCGTACGCCGCCTACGCCCGCTCCGGCCACCAGGAGCGCATCGCCCGCGAGCGCATCGGCGGCACCCAGGCCTCCTGGGGCGCCTGAGCTCTTCGCCTTTCGCGCGCGAAAGGCACTCCCTCCCATCGCCTTTCGCGCGCGAAAGGCGGTCCCCGGACTCCCGGAAGGAAGCACCCCTCGTGACCAACCCCGTCGTCCGTGAGCTGCTCGAGCGCAGCAACCGGCTGGGCTCCGACCCGCGCAACACCAACTACGCCGGCGGCAACACCTCCGCCAAGGGCACCGAGACCGACCCGGTGACCGGTCAGCCGGTCGAGCTGCTGTGGGTCAAGGGCTCCGGCGGCGACCTCGGCACCCTGCAGGAGTCCGGCCTGGCCGTGCTGCGGCTGGACCGGCTGCGCTCGCTGGTCGACGTCTACCCCGGCGTCGACCGCGAGGACGAGATGGTCGCCGCGTTCGACTTCTGCCTGCACGGCCGCGGTGGCGCCGCCCCCTCGATCGACACCGCGATGCACGGGCTCGTCGACGCCGCGCACGTGGACCACCTGCACCCCGACTCCGGCATCGCCCTGGCGACGGCGGCCGACGGCGAGGCGCTGACCCGCGAGTGCTTCGGCGACCGCGTCGTCTGGGTGCCGTGGCGCCGTCCCGGCTTCCAGCTCGGCCTGGACATCGCCGCGATCAAGGAGAAGAACCCGCAGGCGATCGGCTGCGTCCTCGGCGGCCACGGCATCACCGCGTGGGGCGCCACCGCCGCGGAGGCCGAGGCCAACTCCCTCGACGTCATCCGGACCGCCGAGCGCTTCCTCGCCGAGCGCGGGGAGGCCGAGCCGTTCGGCGCCGTCGTCCCCGGCTTCGAGGCGCTGCCCGAGGACGAGCGCCGGGCGAGGGCGGCCGCGCTGGCGCCGGTCATCCGCGGGCTCGCGAGCACCGACCGGCCCCAGGTCGGCCACTTCACCGACTCCGACGTCGTCCTGGACTTCCTGTCGCGGGAGAAGCTGCAGCCCCTCGCCGCGCTGGGCACCTCCTGCCCGGACCACTTCCTGCGCACCAAGGTGCGGCCGATGGTCGTCGACCTGCCGGCCACCGCGACCACCGACGAGGTGGTGCGGCGGCTGAAGGAGCTCCACGAGGAGTACCGCACCGAGTACGCGGCCTACTACGAGCGGCACGCGACGCCCGACTCGCCGGCGATGCGCGGCGCCGACCCGGCGATCGTGCTGGTGCCCGGCGTGGGCATGTTCAGCTTCGGCGCCAACAAGCAGACCGCGCGGGTGGCCGGCGAGTTCTACGTCAACGCCATCAACGTCATGCGCGGCGCCGAGGCGGTCTCCACCTACGCGCCGATCGACGAGAGCGAGAAGTTCCGCATCGAGTACTGGGCGCTGGAGGAGGCCAAGCTCCAGCGGATGCCGAAGCCCAAGCCGCTGGCCACCCGGGTCGCGCTGGTCACCGGCGCGGCGAGCGGCATCGGCAAGGCCATCGCCGAGCGGCTCGCCGCCGAGGGCGCCTGCGTCGTCGTCGCCGACCTGGACCTGCAGAAGGCCACCGACGCCGCGGCCGGGATCGGCGGCCCCGACGTCGCGATCGGCGTGGCCGCCGACGTGTCCGACGCCGAGGCCGTGGCCGCCGCGTTCCGCGAGGCGGTGCTCGCCTTCGGCGGCGTGGACCTCGTGGTCAACAACGCCGGCCTGTCGATCTCCAAGCCGCTGCTGGAGACCACCGAGCGGGACTGGGACCTGCAGCACGACGTCATGGCCAAGGGCAGCTTCCTCGTCTCCCGCGAGGCGGCCCGGATCATGATCGAGCAGGGGATGGGCGGCGACGTCGTCTACATCTCCTCGAAGAACTCCGTGTTCGCCGGCCCGAGCAATATCGCCTACTCCTCGACCAAGGCCGACCAGGCCCACCAGGTCCGGCTGCTGGCCGCCGAGCTCGGCGAGCACCAGATCCGGGTCAACGGCATCAACCCCGACGGCGTCGTCCGCGGATCGGGCATCTTCGCCGGCGGCTGGGGCGCCAAGCGCGCCGCGGTCTACGGGGTGCCGGAGGAGGAGCTCGGGCAGTTCTACGCCCAGCGCACGCTGCTCAAGCGCGAGGTGCTGCCCGAGCACGTCGCCGACGCCGTCTTCGCCCTCACCGGCGGGGAGCTCACCCGGACCACCGGCCTGCACGTCCCGGTCGACTCCGGGGTCGCCGCGGCCTTCCTCCGGTGACCCGCGAGCTGTCCCTCGCGGCCGTCGACCTGGGCGCCTCCAGCGGCCGGGTCATGGCCGCGAGGGTCGGCCCGGGACGGCTGGACCTCACCGAGCTGCACCGGTTCCCCAACCGGCCGGTGCGCACGGCGGGCACGCTGCACTGGGACGTCCTGGGCCTCTACGCCGGCGTGCTCGACGGGCTGCGCGCGGCCGGCCGCGAGGCCGACGGGCTCGACGGCATCGGCATCGACAGCTGGGCGGTCGACGTCGGCCTGCTCGACGCCGACGGCGCGCTGCTGGGCAACCCGGTGCACTACCGCGACGCCCGGCACGAGACCGCGGTGCCGGCGGTGCACGCCGTCGTCCCGCCCGACGAGCTGTACCGGGTCAACGGGCTGCAGCACCTGCCGTTCAACACGGTGTTCCAGCTCGCCGCGATGCGCGGGACGGCGCGGTTCGCCGCCGCCCGGCAGGCGCTGCTCGTCCCGGACCTGCTCGCGTACTGGCTGACCGGCGCGCGGGTCGCGGAGGTCACCAACGCCTCCACGACCGGACTGCTCGACGCGACGACGCGGCAGTGGGCGACCGGCCTGCTCGACCGGCTCGAGCTGCCGCGCGACCTGCTCGCGGACCTCGTGCAGCCCGGCGACGAGATCGGCCGGCTCACCGCGGAGGTCCGCGCCGAGACCGGGCTGGGCGAGGTGCCGGTGGTCGCGGTCGGGTCGCACGACACCGCGTCGGCGGTGGCCGGGGTCCCGGCGCGCGGCGACCGGTTCGCCTACGTCTCCTGCGGCACGTGGTCGCTGGTCGGGGTGGAGCTGGAGAAGCCGGTGCTCACCGAGGCCGGCCGGACGGCGGGCTTCACCAACGAGCTCGGCGTCGACGGCACCGTGCGGTACCTGCACAACGTCATGGGGCTGTGGCTGCTGCAGGAGTCGCTGCGCACCTGGGCGGCGGCCGGGTTGCCGGCCGACCTGCCCGAGCTGCTCGCCGCGGCCGCGCGGGTGCCGGCCTTCACGGCGGTGGTCGACGTCGACGACCCGCGGTTCCTGCCGCCCGGCGACGTGCCCGCGCGCATCGCGCAGGTGTGCACCGAGACGGGGCAGACGCCGCCGCAGAGCCAGGCCGAGACGGTGCGCTGCGTCGTCGACAGCCTGGCCCTGGCCTACCGGCGCACGGTCCGGGCGGCGGTCGAGCTGTCCGGCCGCGACGTCGACGTCGTCCACCTGGTCGGCGGGGGAGCGCGCAACGCGCTGCTGTGCCAGCTCACCGCCGACGCCTGCCAGCGGCCGGTGCTCGCCGGCCCGGTGGAGGCCGCGGCGCTGGGCAACGCGCTGGTGCAGGCTCGGGCGCTCGGGGCCCTCGAGGGCGGGCTGGGGGAGATGCGCCGGCTGCTGCGCACCACGCAGGCGCTGGTGGAGTACCGGCCCTCGGGGTCCGACGCCGGCTGGGCGGCCGCCGAGGCGCGCGTCGCCCGCTGACCGCGGCGGCGGCCCTTGCCCGCGTCCCGGCCGGGCGCGGACCATCGGCCGCACGTGCACGACGGGCGTCGAGGAGGGGCCGTGACCCAGCCGGCTGAGCGTTCCGACGGCGACTACGGCTACGACATGGCCCACGGGGCCGCTGCCGGGGCGGCGCGCGCGCCGGTGCCCCCGGTGGGCGCGGAGCCGGCCGACCGGACCGGGCACGACCCCGGCGGCGACTACGGCTACGACGAGGTGCACCGCTCCTGACGTCCGGCCGGCGGTCGTGCCCTGCCCCGACGGCGGGGCGGAGCACGACCGCCGGGGGGTCACCTGACCGGGTGGCTCCGGACGCCGGCGTGTCCCGCGAGTGAGTCAGGTCACCGAGCGGGTAGGGAGCGCCAATGCGCCTGCCCGACCCCGCGGACCTGTTCGACCTCCCCCGGACCCTCGTCGAGTCGGTCCGCACGCTCGGCGCCGCCCTGCCGCGCGCGGAGAACCTGCTGCCGATGGCCGACGACGTGCTCCGGAGCACCCGCACGCTGCTCGACGGGGTCGCCCCCGCGGTGGCGCGGGCGGCCGCGGTCGCGCCCGAGGTGGTCGACACGGCCACCGGCGTCGTGCAGCGGCTCGCGGGCGTCCTGACCCCCGAGCGGACGGCCGCGGTGGCCGCGCTGACAGACCGGCTGGTCGCCGTCCTCACCCCCGACCGGATCGCGGGCATGTCCCGGGTGGCGGACTCGGTCCGGGCGCGGGCGGACGTCGTGCCGCGGGCCCTCGACGCGCTCGACGGGCTGCTCTCCTCCGGCCGGCTGCAGCGCCTGGGCGCCGGGATCGACCGCCTGGCCTCCCCGGACCGGGTCGACCGGCTCGACGCGCTGCTCGAGCTCGTCACCGGCGACCGCGTCGCGAAGGCGCTGGACCTGGCCGGCGACGAGCGCATCGGCCGGCTGCTGGACCTCGCGGCCGACGAGCGCATCGGCCGGCTGCTGGACCTCCCCGCCGACGAGCGCTTCGGCCGGCTGCTCGCCCGGCTCGACCTGCTCCTCGCCGACGACCGCCTGCCGCACGTGGTCGACCGTGCCGGCGAGGTCCTCGACGACGGCCGGGTGGAGCGGGTGGCCGCCGGCCTGGACCGGGTGCTGGCCGAGGAGAACCTCGACCAGGCCGGCGAGCTGCTCGGCAACGGGCGCGGCGCCGCCGCGGTCCGGGCGCTGCTGCGCGTCGGCCGGGCGCTCACCGGCCAGGGGCCGCAGGCGGTCGCCACGCTGCTCGAGCGCCTGCCCGACCTCCTCACCGAGGAGCGCGTGGAGTCCCTCGGGGCGCTCGCCGACCGCGCGCCGGAGGACATCGACACCGCGCTCGACGTCCTCGAGGACCTCTACGCCGTCATGGCCGGCGCGGACGGGTACGACGACGAGGCGGGCGACGACGGGCAGCAGGACGACGACGGGCAGCAGGACGACGGGCCGGCTCAGGACGCCCAGCAGGCCGACCAGCAGGACGACGAGGACGAGGAGGACGAGGAGGGCGAGGAGGAGGACGAGGAGGACGAGGAGGACGAGGACGAGGAGGAAGCGGCCGGCTGAGGCCGCTCAGCCGCCGGCGCGCTCCCGCCACTGCCGCACCCAGGCGCGGCCGTAGTCGTTGCCGTGCGGGGTGCGCAGCACCGTGTGCACGTGGAAGGGCTGCGGGGTGTCGTAGTCGAGGAAGACACCGCAGTGGTGGTCGAGCTCGGCGACGACGACCGGCGACTGCACCCGGTAGTAGAAGACGTCGCCGGGCTCGTGCCCGCCGATCCAGGAGAACCAGGTCTCGTCCAGGTGCGCCTCGACCTCGCGCAGCCGCGCGGCCCGGGGGCCGGCGGGCAGCAGCGCGACGAAGGTGGCCACGACGTCGAGCACCCGCTGCCGGGCGTCCTGGGGCAGGTCGGCGACCCGGACCCCCTCGACCGGGATGACCCGGTTGTCCTGGAACGCGCCGGCCAGGTGCCGCTCGTCGCCGGGGTGCACCCGGCCGGGCGGCATCGCCGGGTCGACCATCCGCTCGTAGACCGTCGCGGCGGTCCGCTGCTCCGGCGTCAGCGCCGCCATGACGGCCAGCCCGGCGGCGATCCGGTCGGCGAACAGGCCGGAGATCCCGGCGTGCGGGCCGTCGTCGATCTCGTCGGGCTCGGCGCCCACGAACACCGGCGAGACCACCATCCGGCCCTCGACCACCAGCACGTCGACCGCGCAGTGGTGGCCGTAGAGCTGCCAGCCCCACGGCGCGCGCAGGTCCGGGGTGCCGTAGAGGGCGAGGTTGTAGCTCCACTCGCCGAGCAGCGCGGGCAGGTCGACGACGTCGCCGAGGAAGCCGTTGACCAGCATCGCGGCGTGCACGAG
This sequence comes from Geodermatophilus arenarius, assembly GCF_042654585.1. NCBI lineage: Bacteria > Bacillati > Actinomycetota > Actinomycetes > Geodermatophilales > Geodermatophilaceae > Geodermatophilus > Geodermatophilus arenarius. Next base: position 148,608 of record NZ_JBHSGR010000001.1, on the reverse strand, counting down.
GTCGGCGCCCTCGGGCGACAGGGACGCGCGGACCAGCTCCAGCGCCGCCTCGCGCACCTGGGGCGGCTGGAACTCCAGCCGCAGGCCGGTGTCGAACTGCAGGAACTCCGGGTTGGCCCAGGTCTGCCACTCCGGGGCGTCGACGGCGTGCGACACCCGCTCCCGGTCCTCCGGTGACAGCAGCGACAGCAGCGCCTCCGCGGCCTCGACCATCGCCGCGACCGGCGCCTCCTCGCCGGGTCGCGCGGGCTCCCAGCGGTGCACCTCCGGACGCAGCGTGCCGTCCTCGGTGACCCCGCGGAACGGCGCCAGGTACAGCGGCGTCCAGCCCTCGACCAGCCCGCCGGTGAACGTGCCCGGCTTCCGCGCGAACTCCCCGTAGGCGTACGCGTCGAGCCCACGCACCTCGGCCAGCCGCGGGTGGTCGTGCGGGAACAGGTACTGCCGGAACTCACCGGCCACGGCCGGCCACCTCCCGGGCCTCGTTCCCGACGATGCGGTTGGTCAGGACGCCCAGCCGCTCGACCTCGACCTCGACGACGTCGCCGGGCCGCATCAGCCACGGGGGCGTGCGGGCGTAGCCGACGCCGGACGGCGTGCCGGTGGCCAGCAGGTCCCCGGGGTGCAGCGTGAAGGTGCGGCTGATCAGCGCGAGGGTGTCGCCGACGGTGTAGACCATCTCGTCGGTGCGCCCGTCCTGGACGGTCTCGCCGTTGACCCGGGTCCGCACGCGCAGCCCGTCGCGCAGGTCGCCGACCTCGGCGGCGGGGACGATCGGCCCGAGCGGTCCGGACCGGTCGCCGTTCTTGCCGAGGATCCACTGCGAGGTGAGCTTCTGCGCCCGCCGCGAGGTGACGTCGTTGAACGTCGAGTAGCCGACGACGGCGGCCAGCGCCTCGTCCGGCGTGGCGTCGACCAGCGTCGACCCGACGTAGGCGACGACCTCGCCCTCCCAGTCGAGGCCGTCCTCGTCGGCGGGCACCGGGATCTCCGCCCCGCCGACGGTCAGCGACCGGGTCCAGCGGGCGAACAGCGTCGGGTGCGGCGGCACGCCCTCGCCGGCGAAGGAGCCCTCGGCGACGTGCTTGAGGTAGTTGAGCCCGATGCAGACCACGCGGGCGCCGGGCAGCACCGGCGGCACCACCTCGACGCCGGCGACCGGGACGGGGTCCCCGGCCGGCTCCGCGGCCAGGAACCGGGCCGCGTCGGCCCAGAACCCCGCCAGCGGCGCCAGCACGGTCACCGTCGCGCCGTCGTCGGACAGCGCCGCCGCCTCGACCGGTCCGCCGTCCCGGCGGATGCCCACGACGCGCATCAGGCGAGCCCGTTCCGGCGAGCGACGTCGCCGAGCCAGGCGAGGCTCGGCTTGGGCGTGCGGGCGAAGGTCTGCCGGTCGACGGCGACCAGGCCGAAGGTCGGGCGGTAGCCGAGCATCCACTCGAAGTTGTCCAGCAGCGACCAGTGCACGTAGCCGCGCACGTCCGCGCCGCCGTCGACCGCCGCGGCCAGGGACGCGAGCGCGTCGCGGGTGAAGGCGATGCGGTCGGTGTCGTCGGCCGTGGCGATGCCGTTCTCGGTGACCAGCAGCGGCGTGCCGGGCAGCACCTCGGCGGCCCGCGCGACGGCGGCACCGAGCGCCTCCGGCCGGCGCTCCATGCCGTGGGCGAGCGTCTGCAGCTCCGGGGCGGGGGCGACCAGGCCGTCGGCGTCGAAGCGGGCGCAGGTGTACACCTGCAGGCCGACGAAGTCGTCGCCGCGGGCGGCCTCGAGGAACTGGTCCTCGAAGGCGGCGCGCTCGGCGCGCATCCGCTCCTCGCCGCCGGGCTCGGCGAGGTGCTCGCGGCCGACCAGCGTCATGCCGGCGCGGGCGACGTTCCCGCGGAGCACGTCCATCGAGCGGGCGTGCAGGCCGAGCAGCGCCTCGGCGACCTCCTGGTCGGGGCGGGGCAACCCCCTGATCGGCTCGCCGCGCATCGCCATCGCGCCCATCACCGGCTGGGCGGCCACCAGGTTGGGCTCGTTGACGGTGCACACGTACTCGGCGTCGGCCAGCACCGGCAGCACGGCCTCGGTGTAGCGGGCGATCCGGTCGCCGGCCTTCGGGCCGGTCCAGCCGCCGTCGTGGGACAGCCAGCGGGGCTGGGTGAAGTGCACGAGCGTGACCACCGGCGCCAGCCCGCGGTCGCGGCAGCCGTCGACGATCCGCCGGTAGTGGTCGAGCGCGGCGCGCGAGACCTCGCCCTCCTCGGGCTCGATCCGGCTCCACTCCAGGCTGAACCGGTAGGCGGAGAGCCCGGCACCCGCGACGAGGTCGAGGTCCTCGGGCCAGCGGTGGAAGGAGTCGCACGCGTCGCCGCTGGGCTCGGCGAACGGCGAGTGCTCGGCGTGCTCCATCTCCCAGTGGTCGTTGTTCACGTTGCCGCCCTCGACCTGGTGGGCGGCGGTGGCGGCACCCCAGAGGAAGCCCTCCGGGAACTGGGCGGCGGTCATGGGGCGGGTCTCCTCGGATCGGGGGTCAGCGGAGGGCGGAGGCGGGGACGGCGGCCCCGAGGACGCGGGCGAGCAGCGTGTCGGCGTCGGGCACCGCGTCCCCGCGCCAGGCCACGTGCTGGTCGGGGCGGACGAGGACGAGGTCGGCGCCGAGCAGGTCGCGCAGCCCCGGCACGCCGGACAGGTCGGCGTCGGTCAGCGGCACCCCGCGGGCGGCCGCGGCGCTCGCCAGCGACCCGGCGTCGGCGGCCGGGTCCAGCCGCAGCACGGTGAAGCCGTCGCCGAGGCGGTCGAACAGCGAGTCGCCGTCGCCCAGCCAGGCGTGCGGCAGCCGGGCGCCGGGGTGCGCCGAGGGGGTGAAGGTGGCCAGGGCCGGCGCGGGGACCGGCCGGCCGTCGGGGACCACGACGGGGGAGTCCGGGTAGTCGTAGCCGAGCACCAGCCCGAGGCTGTGGAACTCCGGGTCCTTCACCTGCAGCGCCTCGGCCAGCGCCGCCCGCAGCTCGACGCCGGTGGGGCCGTCGTCGTCGAGGTCGCGGCCGGTGAACGCGGGGGCGAGGAACGCCTCCTGGCTGCCGGCGGCGTCGATGGTGCGCCGCGCGACCGGGCGCCGCTCGGGTTCGTAGCTGTCGAGCAGCGCGGCCGGCGCCCAGCCCTGCAGGACGGCGGCGAGCTTCCACCCGACGTTCACGGCGTCGCCGACGCAGGTGTTGAACCCGTGCCCGCCCCACGGCGGGTTCAGGTGCGCGGCGTCGCCGACGAGGAACACGCGCTCGCCGCGGTAGCGGTCGGCCAGCAGCATCCGGGCCTGCCACGGGTCGGTGGCCAGCACCTCGACGTCGATGTCGTCCCCGACCATCGCCCGCACCAGGGCCTCCGGGTCGGCGTCCTCGGCCACCGTGTCGACGCCCTGCACGATCGCCCACCACGTGCCGTCGAGGTCGAGCCGGCCCATGAGCCCGCCGCGCTCGGTGCCGATCACCCAGTGGTGCACGCCGAGCGCGCACAGCGGCCGCTCCTCCAGCGCGCGGGAGCGGAAGGTGACGCTGAGGTTGGGCATCGCGCCGGAGGAGCCCTCGTACCGGGCGCCGATCGCGCGCCGCGAGATGCCGGCGCTGCCGTCGCAGCCGAGCAGGTACCCGGCGACGACGTCGGTGCCCGTGCCGTCCGGGCCCTCGACGGTCGCGCGGACCCCGTCCGGCCCGTCGGTGATCGCGGTGACCCGCGAGCCGACCAGCAGGGTGACCGTGGGCAGGGCCGCGGCGGCCTCGCGCAGCAGCCGCTCGACCTGCGACTGGGGCGCCTGCTGGCCGGCCTCGGCGGCGACCTGGCGGGGCTCGGTCCACAACCCGAACGCCTCGGGGAAGCGGGTGATCTCGTGCCCGAACAACCCGGTGCAGAAGACGACGTCCTGGGCGTAGGACACCGGGAGCGGGGCGGCGGCGCGCAGCCGGTCGGCCAGGCCCCAGCGGCGCAGGTGCTCCATCGTGCGGACGCTGGTGGTCTTGGCGCGCGGGCGCAGCGGGTCCAGCTCGGTGCGCGGCTCGACGACGAGCACCTCGACGCCACGGCGGCCCAGCTCGATCGCGGCGGCCAGCCCGCTGGGGCCGCCGCCGGCGACGAGGACCGGGACCCGGGACGGGACGTGCGCTTCGGTCACGGGGACTCCTGTCGGACTGCGGTGCCGCCCTCGGTCGCCTTTCGCGCGCGGAAGGCGGGGGAGGGGCGGGGAGATCTGGGGGCCGGGGGGCTCGGGGGCCGCGCCCGGACACGTCGAGGATGGGTGGCCGGGGTCACTCTGCCGAGGGGCGATTCCATTGACCGGCAAGCGGTCCCGGACAGTTCCGGATCACGTCCCGAGCAGCCGGGCGCGCAGGAACGCGGTCGTCCGGTCGAGCGCGTCCGCGGCCGCGTCCGGGGCGCCCAGCCACATGTGGTCCGCGCCGTCGTAGGTGTGCAGCTCGACCTCGGCCCCGGCTCTCCGCAGCGCCTCCGCCAGCCGCTCGCTCTGCACGCACGGCACGAACCGGTCGCCGGTGCCGTGCAGCAGCAGGAACGGCGGCGCGTCCGCCCGGACGTGGGTGACCGGGCTCGCCTGGGTCGCGGCGTCGGGCACGCTCGCCGGCGGGGCGCCGAGCAGCTGCGCCTCCCGGGTGCCGGCGTCGGCCGGGTCCGCGCCGGCGTCCCCGGCGAAGCCGGCGAGGTCGGCCGGCGCGTACCAGGCGGCGACCGCGACGACGGCGCTCGACGGGCCGGTCACGCCGACGTCGCCCTCCAGGTCCGCGTCGGTGACCAGGCCGAGCAGCCCGGCGAGGTGGCCGCCCGCGGACTCGCCCCACGCGGCCACCCGGTCCGGGTCGACGCCGAGCTCGTCCGCCCGCGCGCGCAGCCAGCGGACGGCGGCCTTCGCGTCGGACAGCTGCGCCGGCCAGACCGCCTCGCCGGAGAGCCGGTAGTCGGCGCTGGCCACCGCGATCCCGGCGGCCGCGACCCGCTCGAACAGCGTGCGGCCGGGGAACGCGGGACCGCCGGAGTGCCGGCTGCCCAGCCGCCACCCGCCGCCGTGCAGGAACAGCGCGACCGGGTGCGGCCCGTCGCCGGGCGGGAGGTACAGGTCGAGCTCCAGCGGCCGGACGCCGGGGAGCGCCGCGTAGGCGACCCCGGACAGGACGCGGGTGCCGTCCGGGCCCGGCGCGGACGCGGGCAGGGGAGCGGCGTGCGCCGGCGGGGGCAGCGGCAGGGCGGGCGTGGGCACGGGGCCTCCTCGGAACGGACGCCGGGCGCGGCCCCTGGTCAGGGACCGCGCCCGGGGAGGGAGGTGCGGGACTCAGGCCTGCTCGGGCCACTCGTAGTCGCGCATGAACTGCATGTCGTGCTGCTGCGCCGCCGCCTGCATGCGCGGGAAGTCCGGGATGAACGGCGGCTGGTCCTTGGTCGGGTGGTCGGTCGGCTGGCCCATGTGCTGGAAGAACCGCTCGAAGCCGCCGGAGAGGGTGCCCATCATCCGGGCGTCCTCGACGATCTGGTACGCGTGCGCGAACCCGGCCGGCACGAAGCCGAAGTCGCCGGGGGTGAGCAGCTGCGACTGCTTGCCGCCCTCGGCGTCCTCGAAGAACAGCCGCACCTTCCCGTCGAGCACGAAGAACGTCTCGTGGGTGGCGTTGTGCGAGTGCGTGGGGATGACGTCGCCGGCGGGGGAGTCGCTGACGACGATCCCGAACTGGTTCTCGGTCTCGTCGCCGGACAGCAGCACGCTGAACAGGTCGCCGAACAGCATCGCGTGCTCGCCCTCGCCGCGCTTGAGCACGTAGGGGACCGGCTTGCCGGGCAGCACCCCCTGCCACTGCGGGCCCTTCTCCGGGTCGATCAGGTACTCGAAGCTCATCTGCACTCCCGGGTCGGGTCGACACTGACCGTCCGAGCATCCGTGACCCGGGTCACCCGACCAACGCCCGTGCCATTGACCGGCACGGTCACGCGGACACCGGGACGGCGACGGGCTGCCCGGCGACGACCTCGGCCACCAGCGCGAGCGCCCGGTCCACCGGCTCGACGTCGGCCGCGGGCGTGCTGAGGAAGCCGTGCAGCATCCCGGGGACGAGCACCTGCCGGACGTCGACGCCGGCCAGCGCGAGCGCCGCGGTGAACGCCTCGGCGGAGGCGCGCAGGTCGTCGTACTCGGAGTTCAGCAGCAGCACGGGGCAGAGCCCGTCGAGGACGGCGTTCGCCGGCATCGCGTACCCGTCCGCGCGGCTCTCCGGCCCGCCCAGGTAGTTGTGGGTGATCGACGCACGGTCCTCCGGCAGGAAGCGCAGCAGCCGGGGGACCTCGGTCATGAGCGCCGCGAGCGCGGCCGACGGCGCGGGGACGACGGCGTGCAGGGTCGTGTAGGCGAGGACCAGCGCCGCGGGGACCCAGCCGTCGTCGTCGCGCAGCCGCAGCACGGCCCCGGTGGCCAGGTTGCCGCCGGCGCTGGCGCCACCGACGGAGATGCGCGCGGGGTCGACGCCCAGGACCGCGGCGGAGTCGCGCACCCACCGGACGGCGGCGACGGCGTCGTCGTGCGGCACGGGGTAGGTCACCCCGCCGGCGCAGAGCCGGTAGTCGACGCTCACCACGACGGCACCGGCCGGCTCGCAGACCTGCCGCGCGGTCCAGTCGGCCTCGGGCATGTCCAGGTCACCCATCCGGAACGCGCCGCCGTGCAGCCAGACGAGGCAGGGGCGGTCGGTGCCGCCGCCGTCGGGCTCGTAGACCCGGACCGGGACGTCGCCGTGCGGACCGGGCGCGGACGCCGGCCGGGCGGCGACGGCGGGCGGCGGGGGAGCGCCCTCGATCGACAGGAACGCGTCGAGGCGGGCGCGCTGCTCCGGGTCGGCGAGACCCTGCTCGAAGGACTCGATGCCCTCCAGCAGGTGCAGGTTCGCGGCGATGGCGGGGTGGATCGGCACGGGTCCTCCGGTGCTCGGCGGTGGTCCGCGTCACCCTCCTCAGCGAGGGGCCGGTCCGGCCATCCCCGTGCCATTGACCGGCAGGTCGAGGCGTCTGGGGGTCCCTGTCAACGGCTACCGGAGACCTGTGGACGAGCCGCTGGCCTGCGGATTCGCGTCGCGGACGGGTGCCTGATCGGCTAGGCTTCGTACATGTGTTCGGGTGAGCCGGGGAACGGTGACGTCCTCGACGACGTCGCCGCGCTGGTCGCCGAGCGCAACCGGATCGACGCCCGCCTCGCCCGCGCGGTGCGCGCCGCGGAGCTGTCCCAGGCGCCGGAGCGGGACGGCCTGGCGTCGATGGCCTCGTGGCTGCGCGGGCACTGCCGGCTCTCCGGTGCCGCCGCTGCCCGGCTGGTGCGCACCGGGCGGGCGCTGGAGCACCTGCCCGCGCTGGCCGAGGCGCACGACGCCGGACTGGCGACCTCGGAGCAGATGGCGAAGGCTGCTGAGGCGGTGACCCCGGAGCGGCTGGCCTCCGCTGTCGAGCAGGGCGTGGACCTGGCGGTGGTCGACGCGGCGTTCACCGGCGTGGCGGTCGAGCAGCCGCACGCCGACCTCGTCGCGGTGGTGCAGCACTACCTCGACGACCTCGACCCGGACGGCCCGGAACCCGACCCGACCGAGGGGCGGTCGCTGACGCTGGCCCGGCACGCCGACGGGTCGCTGTCCTTCCGCGGGCACCTCGATCCCGTGGGCGGGGAGAGGCTGCAGGCCGCCCTGGAGGCGCACGTGCAGGCCGACCGGCCCGCCGGGGACGGGCGCACCCGCGCCCAGCGGCTCGGGGACGCCCTCGTCCAGGTCGCGGACAACGTCCTGGCCGTCGGGTCGCTGCCGACGCTGCGCGGGCACAGGCCGCAGATCGCCGTCGTCATCGACGTGGAGGACCTAGTCGATCCGGCCGGCGGGCCGAACGCCGGGCGGATGGGCTTCGGCGCCACCATCTCCGCCGCGAGGGCCCGCTGGCTGGCCTGCGACGGGGCGGTGTCCCGGGTGGTGTTCGGCCCCGACGGCGCACCGCTGGACCTCGGCCGGGAGCGGCGGCTGATGAGCCGCCACATCCGCAAGGCGGCCGAGCTGCGCGACGGCGGGTGCGTGTTCGCCGGCTGCGGCGCACCGACGTGGTGGTGCGACGTCCACCACCTGGTCCACTGGATCGACGGCGGCGACACCTCCCTGGAGAACTCGGCGCTGCTGTGCGAGCGCCACCACACCAAGGTCCACCACGGCTTCCGCGTGGAACGACAACCCACCGGGACCTGGCGCACCTGGCGGCCCGACGGCACCGAGATCACCACCCCGGCACCCCTGGCGCCGGCGCCGCGCGCACCCGCTGCCTGAACCCACCCGCACCGGCCCGCTCGGCCGCCCGTCGCACGACCGCGGACGGTCGCGCGGGCCTGCCGGCATCGGGCGGCCTCAGCGGCCGGGGCCGAGCGGGCGCCGGGCGCCGAGGCCGCGGGAGATCGCGCGGGCGGCGGTGCGCACCGCGGGACCGAGGACGCGGGCGTCGGCGCCCTCCTGCGGCACGACGACGGAGACCGCGGCGGCCAGCCGGTCGGCGGCGTCGAAGACCGGCGCGGCCACCGAGACGATCGGCCGGGGGACGCGGCGGCGGAAGTGGGCGAGGCCCTCCCGGCGGACCTCGGCCAGCGTCCGTCGCAGCGCCGCCTCCGACACCGGCGTGCGCTCGGGCTCGTGCACCAGCGGCCGGGCCAGGTACTCCTCCTGCACGTCGGGGTCGGCGTAGGCCAGCAGCACCAGGCCGACGCCGGTGGAGTGCAGCGGCAGCCGCCCGCCCACCTGGTACAGCACCGGGATCGCCGCGTGCGCCGAGAGCCGCTCGAGCAGCACGGCGTCCCCGCCCTCCCGGACGGCGAGCAGCACGTGCTGGCGGGTGACCTCCTCCAGGTCGCCGAGGAAGGGCATCGCCACCTGCCGCAGGCCGCGGGCGCGGGGCGCCAGGGAGGCCACCTCCCACAGCCGCAGCCCGACGGTGAACCGCCCCTCGGCGTCGCGCTCCAGCGCGCCCCAGGCGACCAGCCGGCCGGCCAGCCGGAGCGTGGAGCTGGTCGGGATGCCACTGCGGCGGGCCAGCTCGCCCAGCGTCAGCGACGGACGCGTGGCGTCGAAGGCGGCGAGCAGGGCGAGCGCGCGGTCGACCACCGGGTCGCCCTGCGGCGGCCGCTTGCCACGGACGCGCGGCGCCGGGCCCGGTCCGTCGGTCACGTCGGCCACGGGGTCCTCGTTCACCGGGAGGACGTCCGTCCGTCACCGGTGAGGTGCGCACCACACTCGTTTTCCATTGACCGGCATTGTGCCTGACGCCACAGCGCAGTCGTCCTCATCGTCTTGGAGCAGTCGGGCGGAGCAGCCCGCACGGCCGCCGGTCGGCCGTCCAGACCCCTCGCGTCCGTCGAGGATGAGGAGCCAGGACACGATGAATCGATCCACCCTGCTGACCAGCCGGCGCACCCGGCCGACGACCGTGCGGATCGGTGCCGCGGTGCTGGCCACCGCGACCGCCGCGACGCTGGCCGCCTGCGGCGGCAACGGCGGTGGCGGTGGCGGCGGCAGCCAGAGCGCCACGGGCACCCTGACCTTCGCCTACGACGCCGATGCCGCGCCCACCGGCTACGACCCGCTGCGGTACTCGCAGGGGCAGTTCACCTTCTTCAGCGCGCTGTACGACGCGCTGTTCGTCACCACCTCCGACGGCACGGTCGAGCCGAGCCTGGTCACCGAGTTCTCCAACAACCCGGAGAACACCCAGACCACGCTCACCCTGCGCGAGGGGGTGACCTTCACCGACGGGTCGACCCTGGACGCCGAGCTGGTCAAGGCCAACCTCGACCGGCGCAGCGACCCGGACCTCGAGGCCTACGGCGCGCTGGCCCCCGGGCAGGCGTCCGAGATCACCGACGTGACGGTGCAGGACCCGCGGACCGTGGTCATCACCTGGGCACAGCCCCAGGCGACGCCGGAGAACAACCTCGTCGACACCGCGGGCATCATCGTCGGCCGCGACGGCGTCGCCGACCCGAGCACCCTCGAGACGGCGCCGAACGGCTCAGGGGCCTACACCCTCGACACCGGCGAGACGACGCGCGCGAGCACCTACACCCTCGACAAGAACGACGAGGCCTGGGGCGCCGACGAGTGGGCCTACGACTCCATCGTCTTCAACGTCATCACCGACCCGCAGGCGCTGGCCAACGCGGTCGTCTCGGGCCAGGCCGACGTCGCGACCGTCCTCGACCCGACGACGATCGACATGGTCGAGGAGCGGCAGAGCGTCGTCAGCGTCGGTGGCACGATCGTCGGCTTCCCGGTCATCGACAAGACCGGCGCGAGCAACCCGGCCTTCGCCAGCGAGCAGGCCCGGCTGGCGATGACCTACGCCACCGACCGCGAGGCGCTCGTCAGCGACCTGCACGACGGCTCCCGGCCGACCTCCCAGCTCTTCCCCGAGGAGGCCCCCGGCTTCGACCCGGCGCTGGACGAGGAGTTCGGCTACGACCCGGACCGCGCCCGGGAGCTGCTCGCCGAGGCCGGGTTCCCGGACGGCTTCGACGTCGACCTGACCGTCCTCGGCCAGCCCGACGAGGACGCCGTCGCCATCCAGAGCCAGTGGGCCGAGGTCGGCATCCGGCTCAACTTCGTCACCGCCACCTCGACCGACCAGGTCTTCGCGGCGGTGCGGACCGACCCGGTGATCTTCGGCCCCTTCACCGTGGGCGCCCAGCCCGCGGGCTTCGTCGCCGGTGCCCTCTACGGCGGCTTCATGAACATGCAGGACGCCACCGAGCCGGAGATCGAGGGCCCGCTCGGCGCTGCCCTCGGTGCGACCGGCGACGCCCAGGAGCAGGCCCTGACCGACCTGAACCGGGCCATCACCGAGAACGGCTGGTTCGTCCCGGTGTACGAGGACTTCGTCTACGCCGGCTACAACGCCGAGTCGGTCGCCGAGCCGTCCTTCGCCGGGACCAACGCCTACCTCGTGCTCTCCGACATCGAGCCGGCGAGCTGACCGCTCCCTGATCGGCCGGTGGCCGCCGGCACGCCCGGCGGCCACCGGCCCGGCCCCAGACCACTCCTCATCGAGGGACCCCCAGATGCTCGCCTACGTCGCCCGGCGACTCGCCCTGGCGATCGGCACCCTGCTGGCCGCGGTGCTGATCACCTTCCTGCTCGTCCACGCCAGCGACAGCACCCCCGGCGCGGTCCGGCTCGGTGCCGGTGCCACCCCGGAGGCCGTGGCCGCGGAGAACGAGGCGCTCGGCTGGAACCGCCCGCTGTACGTCCAGTTCTTCGACTACCTCGGGTCCCTGTTCCGGCTCGACCTGGGGAGCTCGCTCGTCGACGGCCGGGACGTCGCCGCCGACCTGGCCGACCGTCTGCCGGTCACCGCCTCCATCGCCTTCTTCGCCACGCTGCTGTCCGGGATCGTGGGAGTGCTGCTGGGCGTGACCGCCGCGGTGCGCGGCGGCCGTCTGGGGAAGGGGATCACCACCGGCAGCGGCGTCGCCCTGTCGCTGCCGGCGTTCTGGGTCGGGATCCTCCTCGTCTACCTCCTGTCGCTGCAGCTGGGCTGGCTGCCGGCGACCGGCTACGTCGAGTTCTCCGCGGACCCGGCCGCCTGGTTCCAGAGCCTGCTGCTGCCGGTGCTCACGCTCACCGTCGGTGGGGCGGCGATCGTCGCCCGGACCGCCAACGCCGGCATGCGCGAGGCGCTGACCCAGGAGCACGTCCGCACCCTGCGGGCGATGGGGACGCCGCCGTGGCGGATCCGGTACGTGCACGCCCTGCGCTACGCCAGCGTGCCGGTGGTCTCCACGCTCGGCATCCAGTTCATCGCGCTGTTCGGCGGCTCGGTGATCATCGAGAACCTCTTCGCGCTGCCCGGTCTCGGCCAGGCCAGCCAGGCCGCCGCGTCGTCGAGCGACTTCCCCGCGCTGGTCGGGGTGGTGGTCGTCGCCACGGCGGTGGTCGTCGTCATCAACCTGCTGCTCGACCTGCTGGTCGCGGCGCTCGACCCGAAGGTGCGTACCGCATGAGCGTGCTGCCCCTCGACGCGGCCGACGAGGTCGCCACCGAGCCGGTCCCGCCGGCCCGCCGCCGCCGCGGCCTGCCGTCCTCCCTGCGCCGCCCCGGCGGGGTCTTTGGCGCCACCTGGCTGCTCCTCGTCGTGGTCGCCTCGCTCACCGCCCCGCTGTGGCGGCCCTTCGAGCCGGGGCAGCAGGACACCGCGAACCGGCTGGCGCTGCCCTCGGCCGAGCACTGGCTGGGCACCGACCCGCTGGGGCGGGACCTGCTCTCCCGCATCTTCACCGCCGGGGCACTGCCGCTGCTCGCCTCGGCACTGATGCTGGTCGTCGCGTTCGGGATCGGCCTGCCGCTGGCCCTGGTCGCCGCCGAGCGCGGGCGCCGGGTCGAGCGGGCGATCAGCCGGGTGACCGAGGTGTTCCTCGCCCTGCCGGCGACGATCCTGCTGCTCGCCGTCATCGGGGTGATCGGCAACCGGCTGTACCCGGTCATGGCGATCATGGGCGTGCTGATCTCCGCCGCCGTCTACCGGGTGCTCCTCGGTGTGGCGCAGTCGGTGCGCCAGCGGCTGTACGTCGACGCCGCGCGCGTCAACGGCCTGGGCTCGCTGCGGGTCAACCTCGTGCACGTGCTGCCGTCCATGGCCACGGTGGTCGCCGTGCAGGCCGCGCAGCTGTTCGGCATCGGCCTGCTGATCGTCGCCGGCCTGGCGTTCCTCGGCTTCGGGCCCGGGGAGCCGGAGCCCAGCTGGGGCTTCATGATCCAGGACGCCTCGGGCTACATCTACAACGCGCCGTGGCTGATGGTCCCCACCGGCCTGGTGCTGGCGCTCACCGTCGTGGCGGCCAACGAGCTCGCCGACGCCCTCGCCGGGAGGGCCGCCGGCCCCGGCACGGCCCGCCGTCGCCGGCCGCTGCGCCGCGCCGTGGCCGCGGCCACCGCGGTGCCCGCCGCCCCGGCCGACCCGGAGGCGGTGCTCGACGTCCGCGACCTCACCGTCTCCGTCGACGACGGCCCCGACCTGGTCACCGGCGTCTCCTTCTCCCTGCGGCAGGGGCAGGTCCTCGGCCTGGTCGGCGAGTCCGGCTGCGGCAAGACGATGACCGCCCGCTCGCTCATGGGGCTGCTGCCCGACGGCGTCTCGGTCACCGGCGGCTCGATCCGCTGGCAGGGCCGGGAGCTGGCCGGGCTGTCCGAGGCCGAGCTCAACCGCGTCCGCGGCCGGGAGATCGCGATGATCTCGCAGGAGCCGATGGTCGCGCTGGACCCGGTGTTCTCCATCGCCTCCCAGCTCACCGGCCCCATCCGCCGGTTCCGCCGGGTCGACCGGAGGCAGGCGAAGCGGATCGCCGCGGAGCTGCTGCGCAACGTCGGCATCGTCGACGCCGAGCGGGTGCTCAGGAGCTACCCGCACCAGCTCTCGGGCGGCATGGCGCAGCGGGTCTGCATCGCGCTCGCGCTCACCGGCGAGCCGCGGCTGCTCATCGCCGACGAGCCGACGACGGCCCTCGACGTCACCGTGCAGGCGGAGATCCTGTCGCTGCTGCGGGCGCTGGTGCGCGACACCGGCCTGTCGGTCGTCGTCGTCAGCCACGACCTCGGCGTCGTCGCCGACATCTGCGACACCGTCGCCGTCATGTACGCCGGCGAGGTCGTCGAGTCCGGCACCGCCGCGGCCGTGCTGGACGGGCCGGCGCACCCGTACACGATGGCGCTGCTGGGGGCGAACCCGCACGTGCCCGAGGGCGAGCCGGTGCCCCAGCGGCTGGCCTCCATCGCCGGCACCGTCCCGCCGCCGGGCTCCTGGCCGACCGGCTGCCGGTTCGCCACCCGATGCCGGTTCGCGGAGGAGGCGTGCACGGTGCCGTTCCCGGTGCTGCCCGCGCACGGTGAGGGAGCCGTCCGCTGCGTCCGCGTCGACGAGCTGTCCCGCGAGCACGCCGTGTGGCAGCCCGAGTCCGCCGGCGACGAGACGTCCGTCCAGAAGCCCGCCCCGACCGCCGGAGTCCCCGCATGACCGCCCCCGCCGGGACCGCGCCCGTCGCGGCCACCACCACGCCCGCCCTGGAGATCCGCGACCTCGTCGTCCGCTACGGCTCCGGCCGCAGGGCGCGGCAGGCCCCGCCGGCCATCGACCGGGTCAGCCTCGACATCGCCCCCGGCGAGACCGTCGGCCTGGTCGGCGAGTCCGGCTCGGGCAAGTCGACGATCGGCAAGGCGGTCCTCGGGCTGCAGCCGGCGACGTCCGGGACGATCCGGGTCAACGGCCAGGACGTCACCCGGATGTCGCTCAAGCAGCGCAGCCGCCAGGTCGCCGACCTGCGCGTGGTCTTCCAGGACCCGTACTCCTCGCTCAACCCGGCGCGCACCATCGGCCAGACGCTGGTCGAGCCGCTCCGGCTGATGGGCGTGAAGGGCGCCGAGGCGACGGCGCGGGCGCGGCAGGGGCTGGAGTCGGTGGGCCTGCCCGGCGACGCCGTCGACCGCTACCCGTCGCAGTTCTCCGGCGGCCAGCGCCAGCGCATCGCCATCGCCCGCGCGCTGGTCTGCGACCCGAAGGTCGTCGTCCTCGACGAGCCGGTCAGCGCGCTGGACCTGTCCACCCAGGCGCAGGTGCTCAACCTGCTCGCCGACCTGCGCGACCAGCACGGCCTGGCGTTCCTCTTCATCGCCCACGACCTCGGCGTCGTGCGGTTCCTCGCCCAGCGGACGGTGGTCCTCTACCGCGGGCAGGTCATGGAGACCGGGCCGGTCGAGGCGGTCAGCCAGGCGCCGCGGCACCCGTACACGGTGGCGCTGACCGCCGCCGCGCCCGTGCCGCGCCCGGCCGAGCTGGCCGCCCGCCGCGACGCCCGCGAGGCCGCCGGGTTCGGCACCGCCGGCGCGGCGCAGCCCGCGGCCACCGGCTGCCCCTTCGTGCCGCGCTGCCCGCTGGCCAGCGACGTCTGCGTCGAGCAGCGCCCGCCGCTGCGGCTGGTCGAGGGCACGGAGGCCGCCTGCCACCACGCCGAGTCCGTCCCCGTCCTGTGACGGCCGCACCGTCGGGTCTCCGGGTCGAGCACCTCGACGAGCCGCTCGGCACCGGGACGACGTCGCCGCGGCTGTCCTGGCGGCTGCCCGGCGGCGCCCGCGTGCAGCACGCGTACCGGCTGACCACCGACGACGGCTGGGACTCCGGCTGGGTCGACGACGACCGGCACGTGCTCGTCCCGTGGCCCGGCCCGGCGCTGCGCTCCGCCCAGCGGGTCACCTGGCGGGTGCGGGTGCGCACCGACCTCGGCGAGAGCCCGGTGTCCGGGCCCGCGTGGTTCGAGACGGGCCTGCTCGAGGCGCACGACTGGCAGGTCGAGTGGATCGAGCCGGGGACCGTCCCGGCCGGCCCGGCGGGGGAGCGGGCGGCCGCCCTGCTGCGGTGGGAGTTCGCCGTCGACCGGCCCGTCGCCTCCGCCCGGCTGCACGCCACCGCGCAGGGGCTCTACGAGGCGTTCCTCGACGGCGCCCGGATCGGCGACGCCGAGCTCACCCCCGGGTACACCCAGTACGACCAGCGGCTGCAGGTGCAGACGCACGACGTCGGCCCGGTGGGCGAGGGCCGGCACGCGCTGGCCGTCGTCCTCGCCGACGGCTGGTTCCGCGGCCAGACCGGCGTCACCCGCTCCGCCGACCAGTGGGGCGACCGGACGGCGTTCCTCGCCCAGCTGCACCTGACCCACGACGACGGCACGGTCACCGTGCTCGGCACCGGCCCGGACTGGCGCAGCGCGACCGGGCACGTCCTCGCCGCCGACCTCGTCGCCGGCGAGCGCTGGGACCTGCGCGCCCTGCCCCGCGGCTGGGACGTCCCCGGCTTCGACGACGCCGGCTGGGACCCCGTCACCGTGGTGCAGCACGGTTTCGCCGGCCTCGTGGACTCGCCGGCCCCGCCGGTGCGCCGGGTGGAGGAGCTCGTGCCCGTCTCGGTCACCCGGCTGCCGGGCGGCGCCCAGGTGGTCGACCTCGGGCAGAACGTCAACGGCTGGGTGCGGCTGACCGACCTCGGCCCGGCCGGGACGACGCTCACGCTGACCCACGGCGAGTGGCTCGCCCCCGACGGCGACGTCACGGTGGCCAACCTCGAGCCCGACCTGCCGTTCCTGCCCCACCGGCTGCCCGCCGGCCAGGTCGACGTCGTCGTCTCCGCGGGCGTGCCCGGCGAGGTCTTCGAGCCGCGCCGCACCACGCACGGCTTCCGCTACGTGCGGGTCGAGGGCCACCCGCGCGACCTCACCCCCGACGACGTCCGCGGCGTCGTCGTGCACACCGACCTGCGGCGCACCGGCTGGTTCTCCTCCAGCGACGAGCGGCTCGACCGGTTCCACGAGGCGGCGGTGTGGAGCTTCCGGGACAACGCCTGCGACATCCCGACCGACTGCCCGCACCGCGAGCGGCACGGCTGGACCGGCGACTGGCAGCTCTACGTCCCGACCGCGGCGTTCCTCTACGACGTCGCCGGGTTCTCCACGAAGTGGCTGCGCGACGTCGTCGCCGACCAGTGGCCCGACGGGACGGTCGCCAACGTCAGCCCGTGCCCGCGCGGTGAGGGCCGGGACAGCCCGGTGTCGTTCCTCAACGGCTCGGCCGGCTGGGGCGACGCGGTCGTGGTCGTGCCGTGGGAGCTGTACCGCGCCTACGGCGACACCCGCGTGCTCGAGGAGACCTGGCCGGCGGTGGTCCGCTGGCTGGACCGCACCGAGCGCGCGGCCCGCGAGCGGCGCCACCCGGAGCGCGCCGCCCGCCGGCCCGAGCCCGCGCCACACGAGCGGTGGCTGTGGGACACCGGCTTCCACTGGGGCGAGTGGCTGGTCCCCGGCGAGGAGGTCGGCGACTTCGGCGCGTTCGTCGCCGCGGACGAGGGCGTCGTCGCCACCGCCTGGTACGCCCACAGCGCGGAGCTGGCGGGCCGGATCGCCGCGGTGCTCGGCCGGGACGGCGACGCCGCCCGCTACGCCGGGCTCGCCGCGCGGGTGCGCGCCGCCTGGCAGGCCGAGTACCTCGACGACGACGGGCGGCTGGTCTCCGACACCCAGGCCGACCACGTGCGTGCGCTCGCCTTCGGCCTGGTGCCCGACGGGCTGCGCCCGGCCGTCGCCGAGCGGCTGGTCGAGCTGGTCCGCAAGGCCGGCACCCACCTGGGCACCGGGTTCCTCGCCACCCCGCACCTGCTGCCGGTGCTCGCCGACGCCGGGCACCTCGACGTGGCCTACGAGCTGCTGCTGCAGGACACCGAGCCCGGGTGGCTGGTCATGGTCGACCGCGGCTCGACGACGGTGTGGGAGCGGTGGGACGGCGTCGACGCCGACGGCGTCCCGCACGAGTCGCTCAACCACTACTCCAAGGGCGCGGTGATCTCGTTCCTGCACCGGTACACCGCGGGCATCGAGCCGGTGGAGCCCGCGTACCGCCGCTTCCGCGTCCGGCCCCGCCCCGGCGGCGGGCTCACGCGCGCCGCGGCCGCGCACGAGTCGCCGTACGGCCGGATCGGGTCGGCCTGGCGGCTCGACGGCCACCGGTTCTCGCTGACCGTCGAGGTGCCCGCGGGCACCGAGGCCGAGGTGGTCCTGCCCGACGGGACCGCCACGACGGCCGGCCCCGGCACGCACACGTTCACCAGCACCGCAGAGGAGACGCGATGAGCACCACCGAGACGACCGAGTGGGCCGGCCCGGCCCGGTTCCTGCCACCGCCGCCGCCCGTCCGGCGCGAGGACGGCGCCCGGCACTTCTCCGGCGTCACCTACGCCGTCGCCTTCGGCTACCGGCCGCTGCAGCTCGACGTCTGGGTGCCCGACACCCCCGCGCCCGCGCCGCTGGTCGTCTGGGTGCACGGCGGCGCGTTCATGATGGGCGACCGCCGCTACCTGCCCGAGACGCTGCGCGAGAACCAGGTCTTCGACGCGCTGCTCGACGCCGGCCTCGCCGTCGCCACCATCGACTACCGGCACGCGCTGGAGGCGCCGTTCCCCGCGCTGCTGCACGACGCCAAGGCCGCCGTCCGGTACCTGCGGCGGTTCGCCGGCGAGCTGGGCGTCGACACCACCCGGATCGGCGCGTGGGGCGAGTCGGCCGGCGGGCACGTCGCGGCGCTGCTCGGCCTGACCGGGCACCGGCCCGACCTCGAGGGCACGCACGGCGTCGTCGGGGAGTCCAGCGCGGTCGACGTCGTCGTCGACTGGTACGGCGTCTCCGACCTCGCCACCATGCCGCGGCAGGCACCGCCGCCGCAGATCGCGGCGCTGCTGCCCGAGGAGCTGCGGGGACCGCCGGAGGAGCACCTGGTCGCCGGCCTCACGGACGCCACGCGCGCCGACGCCAGCCCGGTCACCCACGCGACCGCGGACGCGCCGCCGTTCCTGCTCCTGCACGGCACCGCCGACTGGCTCGTCCCCTACGCGCAGAGCGAGCGGCTGCACGCGGCCCTGCAGGCCGCCGGGGCCCGGTCGGAGCTGGTGCCGGTCGAGGGCGCCGGGCACGTCTGGCTCGGGCACGACGACGTCGACGGGATCGTCGACCGCTCCGTCCGCCACCTCGCCCACCACCTGGGCACCGCGCTGCTCGGGGACCGGGTCCGATGAGCGACGTGACCGTCGCCCCCGTCACCGTCGAGCACCACCGCGAGCCGCTCGGCATCGGCGAGACCGCCCCGCGGCTGTCCTGGGTGACCCTCACCGAGCTGCCCGGCTGGCGGCAGGCCGCCTACGAGCTGGAGATCGGCGACTGGTCCTCCGGACGGGTCCCCTCCGCCGACTCGGTGCTCGTCCCGTGGGGCGCGCCCCCGCTGACCAGCCGCGAGCGACGGGTCGTCCGGGTCCGCGTCTGGGGTGAGGGCGACGCCGAGCCGTCGGCGTGGAGCGAGGAGGTCGCCGTCGAGGCCGGCCTGCTCGACCCGGCGGACTGGACGGCGGAGCTGGTCGAGCCGGTGCTGCCCGAGCCCGGCGGCACCGGCGAGCCGGTGGCGCTGCTGCGCCGCGAGTTCACCCTCGGGAAGCCGGTGACGCGGGCGCGGCTGTACGCCACCGCGCGGGGGCTGTACGAGGCCGAGATCGACGGCACGACCGTCGGCGACGACGTCCTGGCGCCGGGCTGGACCAGCTACCGGCACCGGCTGCGCTACCGGACGTACGACGTCACCGCGCTGCTCGCCGAGGGCCGGCACGCGCTCGGCGTCACGCTCGCCGACGGCTGGTACCGGGGCCACCTCGGCTTCACCGGCGGCCGGCACCTCTACGGCGACCGCACCGGCGCGTTCCTCCAGCTGGAGGTCGAGCACCCGGACGGGTCGCGCACGGTCGTGACCACCGACGGCTCCTGGCGCTCGACGCTCGGCGCCGAGACCCGCGCCGACATCTACAAGGGCGAGACGGCCGACCTCCGCCGCGAGCTCCCCGGCTGGTCCGCCCCGGGCTTCGACGACGCCGGCTGGACGCCGGTCGAGGTCGGGTCGCTGGACGTCGCGACGCTGGTCGCCCCGACCGGCCCGCCGGTGCGCCGCACCCAGGTGCTGCCGGTCCGGGAGGTCACCACCTCACCGTCGGGGAGGACGCTCGTCGACTTCGGCCAGAACCTCGTCGGCCGCATCCGGTTCGCCCTGCCCGACGCCCCGGCCGGCACGGAGGTCACCGTCCGGCACGCCGAGGTGCTCGAGCACGGCGAGCTCGGCACCCGCCCGCTGCGCGGCGCGGACGCCACCGACGTGGTCGTCCTCGACGGCCGCGGCCCGCGGACGTGGGAGCCGCGGTTCACCTTCCACGGCTTCCGCTACGCCGAGGTGACCGGCTGGCCGGGCGAGCTGCGGCCGGAGGACCTCGAGGCCGTCGTCGTGCACACCGACATGCGGCCCACCGGCACGTTCACCTGCTCCGACCCGGACGTCACCCGGCTGCACGAGAACGTCGTGTGGGGCATGCGCGGCAACTTCGTCGACCTGCCCACCGACTGCCCGCAGCGCGACGAGCGGCTGGGCTGGACCGGCGACCTCGAGGCGTTCGCGCCGACCGCGGCGTTCCTCCACGACACCGCCGGGATGCTGCGCTCCTGGCTGGCCGACCTCGCCGTCGAGCAGCTCGAGGAGCACGGCGGCGTCGTCCCGCTGTACGTGCCGTTCGTCCCGCTGCTGCCGTTCCCCGTCGGCGCCGAGGCCGGGTGGGGCGACGCCGCCGTCGTCGTCCCGTGGGTCCTGTACGAGCGGCACGGCGACGCCGGGGTGCTCGCCGACCAGTGGCCGTCGATGACCGCCTGGATCGACGCCTTCGCGGGCGCGGCCGGGGAGGAGCTCGACTTCGCCGGGGTCCCGCTCATGCTCGGCGACTGGCTCGACCCCACCGCGCCGCCGGAGAACCCGGCCGCCGCCCGCACGCCGTGGCCGCTGGTCGCCACCGCCTACCTGGCCCGCTCGGCGCGCATCGTGGCGCAGGCGGCCGAGGTGCTCGGGGAGGACGGCACCCGGTTCACCGCGCTGGCCGAGCGGGCGGCCGGGCGCTTCCGTGCCGAGTACGTCAGCCCGAACGGCCGCGTCGCCTACCCGGCGCAGACGGCGTACGCGCTCGCCATCGCCTGCGACCTGCTCACCCCGGACCAGCGGGAGCACGCCGGCCGGCTGCTCGCCCGCCAGGTGCTCGACGACGGCTTCCACATCGGCAGCGGCTTCCTCGGCACGCCGTTCGTCACCGACGCGCTCACCGAGGTGGGCGAGGTGGCGACCGCGTACGAGCTGCTGCTGCAGCGGGAGTGCCCGTCGTGGCTGTACCCGGTGACCATGGGCGCGACGACGGTGTGGGAGCGCTGGGACTCGATGCTCCCCGACGGCAGCATCAACCCCGGCGAGATGACCTCGTTCAACCACTACGCCTACGGCGCGGTCGCCGACTGGCTGCACCGCACGGTCGCGGGCCTCGCCCCGGCCGCGCCCGGCTACCGGCGGATCCGCTTCGCGCCCCGCCCCGGCCCGGGCATCACCTCGGCGGCGGCCACCCACGAGACGCCGTACGGCACCGCGGCGGTGTCCTGGACGCTGACCGGCGGGACGGCGTTCGCGCTCGAGGTCACCGTGCCGCCGAACACGACCGCCGAGGTGGTGCTGCCCGACGGCAGCGCGCCGGTGACGGTCGGCTCGGGCCGGCACACCCTCGGCTGCGCGATCGAGGAGCCGCGGCCGGTCGAGCGGCCGAAGCCGTTCTTCGACCCGTCCGCCTCCTCGTGAGCGGCCCCCGTCCCGTCGTCCCCGGCTTCCACCCCGACCCCAGCGTCGTCCGGGTCGGGGACACGTACTGGATGGTGCACTCGTCCTTCGAGTACGCCCCGGGCGTCCCGCTGTACCGCTCGGCCGACCTCGTGTCGTGGGAGCAGGCGGGCCACGTGCTGGCCCGCCCGTCCCAGCTCGACGTGTCGGCCGCTCCGGGCTCCGGCGGGATCACCGCGCCGACCATCCGCTTCCACGACGGCCGGTTCTGGATGGTCACCACCAACCTCGCCGACGGCGGGTGGCAGACCCTCGTCTCCGCCGAGGACCCGCTGGGGGAGTGGTCCGAGCCGGTGCGGATGCCGGAGGTGCGCGGCATCGACCCCGACCTGGCCTGGGACGACGACGGCACGCTGCTGGTCAGCCACGCCGGCTTCGGCGCCGGCGGCCCGGCCGGCCTGGTGCAGCAGGCGGTCGACCCGGCCACCGGGGCCGTGCTCACCGCGCGGCGGCGGCTGTGGCAGGGCACCGGCGGGAGGTTCCCGGAGGGGCCGCACCTGTACCGGGTGGGCGACCTCTGGTACCTGCTGATCGCCGAGGGCGGCACCGAGCGCGGGCACGCGGTGACCACCGCCCGCGGTCCCTCGCCGTCCGGGCCGTGGGAGCCCTGCCCGCACAACCCGCTGCTCACCCACCGCGGCGTCGAGTCACCGGTGCAGAACACCGGCCACGCCGACCTGGTGCAGCGGTCCGACGGGAGCTGGGCGGTCGTCTTCCACGGCGTGCGGCCCCGCGGCACCAGCCCGGAGTTCCACGTCCTCGGCCGCGAGACGTTCGCCGCCGAGGTGGAGTGGGCCGACGGCTGGCCGCGGCTGGGGGAGTGGCTGTCCCCGCCGGGCGGCGCGGTCGCCGTCGAGGAGGACCTCGGCGGCCCCGCCTGGGTCGCGCCCCGGCGGTTCCCCGGGGAGCTGCTGAGCCGGGTCGAGGGCGGCCGGCGGCTGACCGCGGCCGACCCGGACCCGGCGTCGGAGGACCTCGCCTTCGTGGGCCGGCGGCAGGAGCACCTGCACGCCCGGTACCGCGCGGCGGTGCGGGTGGACGGCGTCGGCGGGCTGACGGTGCGGATCGACGCCCGGCACCACCTCGACGTCGAGGTCGCCGGCGACCGGGTGCGGGCGGTGGCGCAGGTCGGGCCGCTGCGCTCGGTCCTGGGCGAGGCGGCCGCGGGTCCGGAGGCGGTGCTGGAGATCCGCACCGAGCCCGCCACCGGCCACTTCTCCTCGACCACGCTCGGCCCGGACGTCGTCGTCGCGGGCGTCGTCGGGCCCGGCGGCTTCACCGAGCTCGGCCGGCTGGACGGGCGCTACCTGTCCACCGAGGTCGCCGGCGGGATGACCGGCCGGCTGGGCGGCGTCTGGTGCGCCCGCGGCTCGCTCGTGGTGCGCTCGTTCGCGTACGCCGGCGCCGACGACCCGCAGGAGCTCCCGTGACCGACCTCGACGGCCTGCCCCTCGAGCGGAGGGCGGCCCTGCTCTCCGGTCAGGACTTCTGGTCCACCCCGCCGGTCGAGGAGGCGGGGCTGCCCTCGCTCGTCCTCACCGACGGCCCGCACGGCGTCCGCCGCCAGGAGGGCGACTTCGGCGGGCCCGGCATCACCCGCAACCTGCCGGCCACCTGCTTCCCGCCCGCGGTGGCGGTGGGCAACAGCTGGGACCCGGCGGTCGCCGAGCGGATCGGCGCGGCGATCGGCCGGGAGGCCCGGGCGCTCGGGGTGCACGTGGTGCTCGGGCCGGGCGTGAACATCAAGCGGTCCCCGCTGGGCGGGCGGAACTTCGAGTACTACTCGGAGGACCCGCTGCTGTCCGGCGTCCTCGGTGCGGCGCACGTGCGCGGGCAGCAGGCCGCCGGCGCGGGCGCCTCGGTCAAGCACTTCGCGGCCAACAACCAGGAGACCGAGCGCATGCGGATCAGCGCCGAGGTCGACGAGCGGACCCTGCGCGAGATCTACCTGCCGGCCTTCGAGCGGGTGGTCACCGAGGCGGCGCCGGCCACGGTCATGTGCGCCTACAACAAGGTCAACGGCGTCTACGCGTCGCAGAACCGGTGGCTGCTCACCGAGGTGCTGCGCGAGCAGTGGGGCTTCGACGGCGTCGTCGTCTCCGACTGGGGAGCCGTCGACGACCGCGTCGCCGCGCTCGCCGCCGGGCTGGACCTGCAGATGCCCGGTGACCGCGGCGCCGGCAACCGGCGGGTGGTCGAGGCGGTGCGGGCCGGGGAGCTCGACGAGGCGTACGTCGACGCGAGCGCCGCCCGGGTGGCCGCCCTCGCCCGGTACGCCGGCGGGCCCGCCGGGGAGGTCGACGTCGAGGCGCACTGCGCGCTGGCGCGCGAGCTGGCGGCGGAGTGCGCGGTGCTGCTGCGCAACGAGCGGGGCACCCTGCCGCTGTCCCCGGGCGCCCGCGTGGCCGTCGTCGGGGAGTTCGCCCGCACGCCGCGCTTCCAGGGCGGGGGCAGCTCGAACGTCACCGCGACGCGGGTCGAGTCCGCGCTCGACGCGATGCGGGAGCTGGCCGGCCGGGAGCTCCCGTTCGCGCCCGGCTCCGCCTCCGACGGTCCTGGCGACGACGCCGCGGCGCTCCGTGAGGAGGCCGTGGCGCTGGCCCGCGACGCCGAGGTCGCCGTGGTCTTCCTCGGCCTGGCCGACGCCGACGAGTCCGAGGGCTTCGACCGGACGACGATCGACCTCCCCGCCGCCCAGGTCGAGCTGGTCCGCGCGGTGGCCGCCGCGGCGCCGCGCACGGTCGTCGTCCTGTCCCACGGCGGGGTGGTGTCGCTGGAGGGCTGGCACGACGACGTCGACGCGGTCCTCGACGGCGCGCTGCTCGGGCAGGCCGGCGGCGGCGCGCTGGCCGACCTGCTCTACGGCGTCGCGAACCCGTCGGGCCGGCTGGCCGAGACCGTCCCGCTGCGGCTGGAGGACTCCCCGAGCTCCCTCTCCTTCCCCGGCGAGCAGGGGCGGGTCGTCTACGGCGAGGGCGTGCTGGTCGGCTACCGCGGGCTGGTCACGCAGGGCCGGGCGGTGCGGTACCCGTTCGGGCACGGGCTCTCGTACACGGCGTTCGCGACGTCGGACCTGCGGGTCGAGCTCACCGGCGCCGACACCGCCACCGTCTCGGTGACCGTGACCAACACCGGCGACCGGGCCGGCAGGCACGTCGTCCAGGTGTACGTGTCGACGACGGCCGGGCCGGTGCGCCGCCCGCTGCGGGAGCTGCGGGCGTTCACCAAGGTGGCGCTCGGGCCGGGGGAGAGCCGCGAGGTGGTGCTGGAGCTCGGCCGGCGGGCGTTCGCCTACTGGGACGTCGTCGAGTCCGGCTGGGTGGTGGCGCCGGGGGAGTACGCGGTGCAGGTCTGCGACGACGCGGAGACCGTGCTCGCCGCGGAGACCGTGACCCTGGCCGGGGACGACCTGGTGCGGGTGCTGACGATGGACTCCTCGGTCGCCGAGTGGTTCACCCACCCGGCCGCCGGCCCGGCGCTGGTGGAGGCGCTCACCGCGACCATGCCCGCCGACGCCGCCTCCCCCGCCGATCAGGCGGTGATGTTGCAGATGATCGGCTCGATGCCGATGCGCCGGTTCGCCACCGACTTCGGCGCCGCCCTGCCGCGGGACCTGCTCGACCGGCTGATGGCCGAGACCGCCGCCGCCCGCTCCGCCCGCTGAACGCCGGTGGCCCGGGACCGCGCGGGTCCCGGGCCACCGGGGTACAGCGCTCGCCGGGGTGCCGCCCCGGCACGGTCAGACGGGCAGCGCGTCGTCGTCCCGCTTCTGCGGCGTCGGCCCGGGCGCC
The DNA here is from genome assembly GCF_042654585.1 of Geodermatophilus arenarius. NCBI lineage: Bacteria > Bacillati > Actinomycetota > Actinomycetes > Geodermatophilales > Geodermatophilaceae > Geodermatophilus > Geodermatophilus arenarius. The sequence goes on along the minus strand of NZ_JBHSGR010000001.1, from coordinate 123,518 downwards.
GGGACGGCGGCCTGCGCGCCGGACCGCAGCAGGGTCGCGAGCTCCTCCTCGGACTCCACCGCCTCGCCGCGGGCCACCATGCCGGCGTGCTCGGCGAGCGGGATCTCCCTGAGCACGAAGGACAGCAGCAGGGCGACGGCGAGGATCGGCACCAGGTACCAGAACACCGGCGCGAGCGAGTCCGCGTAGGCGTCGACGATCGCCGTCCGCAGCGGGTCGCCGGCCGCGTCGACCGCCGACGGCACGAGGGTGTCCGGTGAGGTGATGCCCGCGGCGGCCGCCTGCTCGGCGTTGCCGGTCAGCGCGCCGGTGAGGTTCTCGGCCAGCCGGCTGGTGAACAGCGTCCCGAACACGGCGACGCCGAGGGTGGCGCCCACCTCGCGGAAGTAGTTGTTCGTCGAGGTGGCGGTGCCGATCTGGGTGGCCGGGACGGCGTTCTGGGCGGCCAGGACGACGTTCTGCATGATCAGCCCGAGCCCGCAGCCGAGCGCGAGGAACATCGCGCCGATCGTCCACAGCGACGTGTCCCCGGCCAGCGTGGTCATCCAGACCATCGTGGCGAGGATGACCGCGACGCCGGCGGTGGTGAACCGCTTGTAGCGGCCGGTGCGCAGGATGACCCCCGCCGAGCTCTGGATCGTGAGGATGATCCCCGCGGTCATCGGCAGCATGAGCAGCCCGGAGTTCGCGGCCGACAGCCCGGAGCTCATCTGCAGGAACGTCGGCATGAACGCGATCGCGGAGAACATGCCGAGGCCCACGGCCATGCCCATCGCGGTGGCGACGACGAAGGTCGGGTTGCGGAAGAGCGACAGCGGCACGATCGGCTCGACCGCGCGCCGCTCGACGAGCACGAACGCGACCGCGCAGACGACGAAGGCCGCGGCCAGCGCCAGCGTCCACGGGTCGGTCCAGCCGTCGCTGCCGCCGAGGTCGGTGAAGAGCACCAGCGACGTCGTGGTCGCCGACAGCGCGACGATCCCGGCGACGTCGAGCGGGGTGGTGCTGCGCCGGCGCGGCAGCGACAGCGCGAACCAGCCGATGAGGAAGGCGCCCACGCCGACCGGCACGTTGATCCAGAAGCACCACTCCCAGCCCAGGGCCGCGGTGTCGGTGAAGAAGCCGCCGACGAGCGGCCCGGCGACGGCCGACAGGCCGAACAGGGCGCCGATCGGGCCCATGTACCTCGCGCGCTCCCGGGCCGGGACGATGTCGGCGATGATCGCCTGCGACAGGATCATCAGCCCGCCGCCGCCGAGGCCCTGGACCCCGCGCCAGACGACGAACCAGGTGAAGTCGGGCGCGAGCGCGGCGCCGATGCTGGCGACGGTGAACAGGCCGATCGCGACGAGGAACAGCGTGCGCCGGCCCCACAGGTCGCCGAACTTGCCGTACACGGGCATGACCAGGGTGGTGGCCAGCAGGTAGGCGGTGGTCACCCACGCCATGTGCGAGACGCCGCCGAGCTCGCCGACGATGGTCGGCATCGACGTCGAGACGATCGTCTGGTCGAGGGCGGCGACGAGCATCCCGGCGAGCAGCGCCGAGAAGATCAGGTTGATGCGGCGGCGGGTCAGGACGATGGGCGGGGCGGTGCCGTCGGGCGGCGGGTTCACGTCGTTCTCCACGGGTCGTGCGACGGTGCCGCGGGCGCGCGGCACCGAGGGGGCGAGCGGACGGCGCCGGCCGCTCGGGGGATCAGGGGCGCGGGGCGGGCAGCCCGGCGGCGAGCGCGTCCCAGGCCTCGTCGACGAGGCGGGGCAGCGGAACGGTGAAGTCGGCGGCCAGCCAGCGGTGCAGCGCGGTGCGCAGGGCGACCCCGGCGACGGCAGCCAGCAGGGTGGGGTAGGCGTCGACGCCGACCCGGGTGCCGGTGCGGGCGGCGACGGCGTCGGCCAGTGCCCGCTCGGAGGCGCCGAAGGCGGCGTGCAGGCGGGCCAGCAGGACGGGGTGCTCGTCGATGACGCGCAGCCGCAGCGGCCACACGCCCTCGGGCTCCTCGGCCATCGCGGCGGCCTGCCCGGCCTGCACGGCGCGCAGCGCGGTGACCGGGTCCTCGCCGGCCGGGCGCGCCGTGAACCGCTCGGCGACGAGCGCGGAGTCGGCGGGGTCCAGGCCCAGGACGGCGTCGTCCTTGGTGGGGAAGTAGTTGAAGAACGTCCGCGGGCTGACCCCGGCGCGCTCGGCGACGTCGTCGACCGAGACGGCGTCGAGCCCGCGCTCGGCGACCAGGTGCAGCGCGGCGGCGTGCAGCGCCGAGCGGGTGGCGAGCTTCTTGCGCTCGCGCAGGCCGGAGGTCACCCGGACATGATCCCGGGAAACGTGCAGTCCGTGCAAGCTTGCGCGGACTGCACGGCGTGTCGCTCAGTCGCGGTCGCGCTGCCGCTCGATCGCCTCCAGCACCGTCCTGCGGCCCCTGCCGAGATCGCGCTCGGCCCGCTCGGCGCGGTCGAGCTGGGAGTCGCCGTGCATCTCCGCCACCTTCTCGCGGGCCTCGGTCGCCTTCGCGTCGACCAGCTCGGCGGCCCTCCGGGCCTCCTTCGCGGCGTCGGTGTTCGCCACGTGCTGCTCGTCGGAGCCGCGCTTGCGTGCGTCGGTGGCGCGCTCCTCCTCCTCCTCGGACAGCAGCTCCCAGGCGGCGTCGGGCAGGTACCGCTTCGTCCCGCCCTCACCGCGGGCGCGGTCGTCGCCGTCGGCGGTGTGCCAGTCCTGCCGGGTCCACTCCTGCAGGTGTCGCTGCGACGCGCTGCGCTCGCCCTCGTGCCGGTAGCCGCCGCCGGCCTCCTCGTACTCGGAGGCCAGCAGCTGGCTCTTGCGGGCGCTCCACTGGCCGGGCCGCCCGCCCCGGTCCCCGGCCTTGATCTCCTCCTTGAGCCGCGCGCGCAGCTCCGGGTCGGTGTAGTCCTCCTCGTAGTCCTCTGCCGACTTCCCGCTCATAGGACGGGGACTACCCATCCGGTCGCCCCTCATCCGCCGCGTCCCACCCGGCCGTGTCTCATCCGACCGTGTCTCATCCGACAGAGCGGGAGCGGTCCACCTCCACGTGCGGGCGCGACTGCCAGCGCGCCCAGTCCGCGCTCACCTCGCCGGCGGTGCGCAGCAGCGCGGGCAGGTGCTCGGCCAGCAGCCGCTCGGTCGAGGTCTCGGCGGCGTGCACGGTCACGTTCATCGCCGCGCGCACCGCGCCGGTGCTGTCGCGCACCGGGACGGCGACCGACCGCACGCCGGGCGCGAGCTCCTCGTCGGCCAGTGCCCAGCCGCGGGCGCGCACCTCGGTCAGCTCCTCACCCAGCTGCTCGGCCGTGCGCCCGATGTAGGGCGGCAGCCCCGAGCGGCTGGGCTCGGCGAGGGTGGCCTCGAGCCGGTCGGGCGGCAGGGCGGCGAGCAGCACCTTGCCCTGCGAGGTCTGGAGGGCGGGGAACCGCGTGCCGATCTCGACCCGCAGGGTGATCAGCTTGGGCACCGACACCCGGGCCACGTAGACGATGTCGGACCCGTCGAGCTGCGCCATCGACGACGACTCGCCGGTCCGCGCGACCAGCGCCTCCATGTGCGGCCGGGCGAGGTCCCACAGCCCGAGCGCGCCGACGTAGGCCATCCCGAGCGACAGCACCCGCGGGGTCAGCGAGAACGTCCCGCCGGCCGACCGCACGAAGCCCAGCTCCTCGAGCGTGAGCAGCAGCCGCCGCGCGGTCGGCCGGGCCAGCCCCGCGGCGGCCGCCACCTCCGACAGCGTCATGGCCGGCCGGTCGGCGCCGAAGCAGGTGAGCACGTCGAGCCCGCGCGCCAGCGCCTCGACGAAGTCCGGCCCCTCACCGCGTCCGGCCACGACCGCACCCCCTCCTCCGGGATCGGGATCCCACGTACCCGGGCCGGGTCGTCACCGTTCCCAAGAGAGGTGGCGCTCGAAGGCCTCCTCCCGGGCTGCGTGCGTGGTCTCGGAGCGGTAGTCGGTGTACTGGTACGGGTTGTCCAGGACCTCGGCCGACGGGAGCTCCGGGTCCATGCCCACCTGCCAGACGTCCTCGCCCATGTCGGCGCGCAGGTGCTCGACGGTGGCCTCGACCTCGCGCCGGACCGCGGCCAGGTCGACGCCGACCAGCCGGTGCTGCGACTTCACGACCCGCCCGTCGACGAGCACGGTGTGCACGTCGCCCCGCTGCGCCTGGAACGCGACGTGGCCGTACGGGTTGAGCAGGGGGAAGGACGCCGGCGAGGCGTCGTTCTTGACCAGCACGACGTCGGCCTTCGCGCCGGGGGTGAGCCGGCCGAGGTCGTCGCGGCCCAGTGCCGCCGCCCCGCCGCGGGTGGCCCAGGAGACGACGTGCTGTGCGCGCAGCGCCAGCTGGGTCACCGTGTCGCCCTTGAGGTGGGCCTCGAAGTGCTCGCGCGAGCGGTCGGCGCCCAGCGTGGCGCGCATCGCCGAGAACAGGTCACCGCTCCACCACACGCTGGTGTCCATCGACAGGGACACCGGGATGCCGTGGGCGCGCACCTGCCAGGTGGGCGGGTAGCCCTGGCCGGCGCTCTGCTCGGACTCCGTCGACACCGAGACCGACCCGCCGGTGGCGGCGATGCGGTGGTAGCTGTCGGGGGAGAGGGACGCGGCGTGCACGTACACCGTCTCCGGCGTCGCGAAGCCGTGCTCGTGCATGAGCCGGATGCCGTCGTCGTTGGTGGCGCCCCAGACGCCGGCGTGCGTGGTCACCGGCAGGCCGAGCTCGCGGGCCACCTCGAACGCGGCCTTCTCCGGGAACGCCGGGTCGCCGGTGACGTCGAAGGCGATCTGGAAGCCGAGCAGGTCGCCGGCGCCGGTGCGGCGGCGCTCGAGGAACGCCTGCACGGCCTTGTCCGCGGTCCACTCCCACGGCGCGGCCTGGATGTTGCCGTAGGCGAGCACGTACCGGCCGGGCACCGACTGCAGCGCGTCGACGGCGGCCTCGGCGTGGTCGACCGTCTGCAGCCCGTGCGACCAGTCGACGACGGTGGTGACCCCGGCCTCGAGTGCCTCGAGCGCGGCCAGCCGGTTGCCCGCGGCGACGTCCTCGGGGCGGAAGCGGCGGCCGTGCTCGAGGTAGTACCAGACGAAGTACTGGGTGAGGGACCAGTCGGCGCCGTAGCCGCGCATCGCCGTCTGCCACATGTGCCGGTGGGTGTCGATCATCCCCGGCATCACGATCCCGTCGGTGGCGTCGACCTCCTGGGCGCCCTCGGGCGCCTCCAGCGCCGGGCCCACGGCCGCGATCCGGTCGCCGACGACGAGGACGTCGGCGTCGCGCAGCACCGTGCCGGCGTCGTCCATCGTCAGCACCGTGCCGCCGCGGAACACGACGGGGCGACCGGCCTGCGGCGCCGGGGTCTGGGGCTCGGTCATCGTGCTCTCCTCGGACGTCGCTGGCTCGACGGACACCTGTCCGCTGGGCGGACACGCCGTGCGGACCGGGCCACCCTGCTCGTGACCTGCCGCACATGTCAAGACGACGCCCGTGCGGTTGACACGGCTCGGTAGGGGTGCCGAGACTCGGCGCGACCGGCGGACGACTGTCCGCTGGTGCCAGCCCCGATGCCGAGGAGCGCGACGCGACGATGACGGCAGCACCCGGCGCGCCGAACCCCGAGGGCCCCCTCGCCGGCCTGCTCGTGGCCGACTTCTCCCGGATCCTCGCCGGCCCCTACGCCACGATGCTCATGGCCGACCTCGGCGCCGAGGTGGTCAAGGTCGAGGGCCCGCGCGGCGACGACACCCGCACCTGGGCACCGCCGGTCCGGGACGTGGGCGGCGAGGGGGTGTCCACCTACTACCTGGGCGTCAACCGCAACAAGCGGTCCGTGGCGCTGGACCTCGCCGACGACGCCGACCTGGCCGCGGCCCGCGAGCTCGCCCGCCGCGCCGACGTCCTGGTGGAGAACTTCAAGCCCGGCGGCCTGGCCCGCTTCGGCCTCGACTACGACACGGTGGCCGCCACCAACCCCGCCGTCGTCTACGCCTCCATCAGCGGCTTCGGCAGCGGCCCCGGCGGGCGGTCGCTGCCCGGCTACGACCTCATCGTGCAGGCCATCTCCGGGCTGATGAGCCTCACCGGCGACCCGGGCGGCGACCCCTACCGGGCCGGCGTCGCCGTCTTCGACGTCATGGCCGGCCTGCACGCCACCATCGGTGTGCTGTCCGCGCTCAACCAGCGGCACGCCACCGGCCGCGGCCAGCACGTCGAGGTGAACCTGCTCTCCAGCGCACTGTCCGGGCTGGTCAACCAGACCTCGGCGTACGTCGCCGGCGACGTCGTCCCGTTCCGGATGGGCAACAGCCACCCCAGCCTGTTCCCCTACGAGCCGCTGCCCTGCGCCGACGGCGACCTGATCGTCACTGCCGGCAACGACGGCCAGTTCCGCAAGCTGTGCGAGGTGCTCGGCGTGCCCGAGCTGGTGGAGGACCCGCGGTTCCTGCACAACGAGGACCGCACGGCCAACCGCGAGGAGCTGCGGCCGCTGCTGGTCGAGCGGCTGAGGACCCGCACCAAGATGGAGTGGTTCCGCGACATCATCGCCGCCGGTGTGCCGTGCGGGCCGATCAACACCGTCGACCAGGGCGTCGCCTTCGCCGAGGAGGTCGGACTGGACCCCGTGGTCACGGCGGGGGAGGGCGGCGCCGCCGTCCCCTCCATCCGCAACCCCATCCGGTTCTCCGAGACGGCGGCGCGGTACCGCTTGCCACCGCCCGCGCTCGACGAGCACGGTGCGGAGATCCGCCGCTGGCTGGCCGAGGGCGAGGAGACGCCGTGACCGAGGACGGGTACCCGACCGCGCTGGGCGCCTCGAGCCGCGAGTCGATCACCCTGCTCGGCACCGACCTCGCGCGCGACGTCATGGGCACGGTCGGCTTCGGCGAGCTGGCGTTCTGGCTGGCCACCCAGCGCCGGCCCACGCCGGGGGAGACCCGGGTGTTCGAGGCGGTGCTCGCCGCGCTCGCCGACCACGGCTTCACCCCGACGGCGATCGTCACCCGGCTGACCTGGCTGTCCGCGCCGGACTCGGTGCAGGGCGCGCTCGCCGCCGGGCTGCTCGGCGGCGGCTCCCGCTTCCTCGGCGTCACCGAGGACTGCGGCCGGTTCCTGCACGACGTCCTGGTGTCGGCGGGCGAGCTCCCGGCCGACGACGCCGGCTGGGACGCCCTCGCCCTGGAGACGGTCACCGCGCAGCGCGCGGCCGGCCGGTTCGTCCCGGGTCTGGGCCACCACGTGCACAAGGACGGCGACCCGCGCACGCCGCGGCTGTTCGAGATCGCGGGCGAGGAGGGCCTGGTCGGCCCGCACCTGTCGCTGTTCGCCGCGATCGGCCGGGTGCACCCGCAGGTGCTCGGGAGGACGCTGCCGCTCAACGGCGCCGGCGTCTGCGGCGCCGCGCTGGCCGACCTCGGCCTGCCGCTGGAGCTGCTGCGCGGCTTCGCGCTGCTGGCCCGCACCGCCGGGCTGATCGGCCAGCTCGCCGAGGAGCTGCGCCACCCCGTGGCCAACCGGGTCTTCCTGTCGGTCGACCTGGACAACCGCTCCGTCCCGCCGGACCCCTACGAGCCCGAGACCCTGGGAGGCAGTCATGGCTGAGGTGGCCGCGGTCATCGCGTCGACCCACCACCCCTTCTACTACCGCGCGAGCACCTCGACCGGCGCGGACCGGCCGCCGTTCGCCGACGAGTGGGTGGCCAAGATCGAGCGCTTCCGCGAGACGCTCACCCGGGCCGAGCCCGACGTGCTGGTGATGGTCGGCAGCGACCACTTCCACCAGCTGTGGCTGGACAACATGCCGCAGTTCCTCGTCGGCAAGGCGCCCTTCTTCGACGCCAACTGGTACAACGAGGAACGCGAGTTCGGCCTGCCGCGGATGACGCTGCGCGGCGAGGAGGACCTGGCCGCGCACCTCCTGCGGGACGGCCTCGACCGCGACTTCGACCTGGCCTTCTCCAACGAGCTGCGGATCGACCACAGCATCACGTGCCCGATCATCACGCTGCGCCCGCAGGCCGACCTGCCGATCGTGCCGGTCTACACGAACATCTTCGCCCCGCCGCTGCCGCAGCCCCGGCGCTTCGTGCAGCTCGGGAAGGCGATCCGGGAGATGGTCGAGTCCTGGGAGTCGGACGAGCGGGTGGCGATCATCGGCACCGGCCACCTGTCGCTGGAGCTCGGCGGCCCGCGCCAGTTCGGCGAGCACGGGCCCGACCCGGAGTTCGACCGCAAGGCCGTCGAGTGGATCGCCTCCGGCGACGTCGAGGGCTGCCTGGCCGAGGTGTCGCTGGACTCGCTGCACGCCCCGGGCAACGCCACCCACGGCTTCATGGACTTCATGCTGATGATGGGCGCCGCCGGCGAGGGGCAGAAGGCCGACCACGTCGACACCCTCGACCTGTTCCACACGATGGAGGCCTACTTCACCTGGTACCCGAACGGCGTCCCGGCGGAGGTGCGGCGGTGAGCAGGTACCTGCTCGACAAGTTCCTCTTCACCGTCGACCGCGACCCCGCCCTCGTCGAGCGCTACCGCGAGGACCCGGCCGGCACGGTCGAGTGGTGGGAGGCCGAGATGGCCAACAAGATCCTCAACTGCACCGACGACGAGCGGTCGACCTGGCTGGAGTTCACCGAGGACGAGCGGCGGGCGCTGCGCGAGCACGACCACGTGACGCTGTTCCAGATGGGCGCCCACCCGTTCCTCACGCTCACGCTGTTCATCGCGATGTTCGAGCGCGACCACGGGCCGCTGGAGTACCAGAAGGCCTACGGGAAGGCGATGGAGCACATCACGCTGCCCTATCCCGACATCACCACCTGACGTGCGGGTCACCTGACGTGCGCGCCGCCGTCGTCCGCGCGCCCGGGACGCCGCCCGAGCACGCCGAGCACCCCGACCCCGCCGCCGGGCCGGGCCGCACGCTGGTGCGGGTCACCGCCGCGCCGATCGTGCCGCTGGACCTGCTGTGCGCGTCGGGCACGTCGTACTTCGGCGCGCCGGCGGTGCCCTACGTGCCGGGCGTGCAGGGCGTCGGCGTCGTCGAGGAGTCCGGCCGGCTGCCGGCCGGCACCCGCGTCTGGTTCGCGACGTCGGCCGGCATGGCGCCCGGCGACGGCAGCCTGGCGCAGCGGTGCGCCGTCGACGACGAGGACCTCGTGCCGCTGACCGCCGGCCTGCCCGACGCGGCGGTCGCGGCGATCGGCCTGTCCGGCGTCGCCGCGTGGATGTGCCTGACCTGGCGCGGGCGGCTGCAGCCGGAGGAGACCGTCGTCGTCCTCGGGGCCGGCGGCGCGGTGGGCCAGGCGGCGGTCGGCGCGGCGCGGGTGCCCGGCGCCGGGCGGGTGGTGGCGGTCTGCCGCTCGACCACGGCGCGGGAGCGGGCCCGCGACGCCGGCGCCGACGCCGTGGTGCCGCTGACCGGCGACGCCGACGGGCTGGCCGCCGCGCTGGCGCAGGCGTGCCCCCGCGGCGCGCACCTCGTCGTCGACCCGGTGTTCGGCGTCGCGGCGACCACGGCGTCGCGGGTGCTGGCGCCGGGCGGGCGGCTGGTCAACCTGGGCGGGGCGTCCGGCGACGAGGCGGTGTTCTCCTCGGCGGTGCTGCGCGGCCGCTCGGCCGAGGTGCTCGGCTACACCAACAACGCGCTCACCCCGCGGCAGCGCCGCGACGCGCTCGGCGCGGTCCTCACCGCGGCCGCCGCCGGCCGGGTCGCCGTCGCGCACGAGACGGTGCCGCTGGCCGACGTCGCCGGCGCCTGGGCGCGGCAGGCCGCGGGCGACGCGGGCGTCCGGCTGGTCGTCGTCCCCTGAGGTCCGCCCGCGAGTGGCGCGGAGCGGGCCGTCACGTCGGCTCCCCTCTTCGGGTGGCACCTCCGCCCCTCGGGGAGACACGAAGCGCAGTGATCCCGCTACTGGGAGTGCCACCCCGACCGGGGCGGTCTCACGGATGAGATGGGCACACCACATGCAGTCACCACGCACACCCGGACCCCGGCGATGAGCCGCGGTCGGGGGCGTCGAGCCGGACGCGGGATCGCCGCGCTCGCCGCGACCACCGCGGCGCTGGGCGGGTTCGTCGCGACCGCCGGGCCGGCCGGCGCCGCCCCGCTCGGCTACGACGTCAGCGCCAAGGGATCGCTGTACCACATCGCCCAGGCGGTCGGGGCGCACGACTCCTACCGGGCCGGCTTCACCGGCCGGGGCATCGGCGTCGCGCTGATCGACACCGGCGTCACCGAGGTGCCCGGGCTGGACACCGGCAACGTCGTCAACGGGCCCGACCTGTCCTTCGACAGCCAGGACCCGGAGCTGGCGCACCGCGACGCCTACGGGCACGGCACCCACCTGGCCTCGATCATCGCCGGGCGGGACGTCGCCGGGACCCCGGTGTCCTACACCGACCCCGGCCGGTTCAACGGCATCGCGCCCGACGCCACCCTGGTGGACGTCAAGGTCGGGGCCAGCGACGGCGCGGTCGACGTCACCCAGGTCATCGCGGCGATCGACTGGGTCGTCGAGCACCGCGACGACAACGGGATGAACATCCGCGTCCTGAACCTGTCGTACGGCACCGACTCCACCCAGGACACGCGCACCGACCCGCTGGCCTTCGCCGTCGAGCAGGCGTGGAAGGCCGGCATCGTCGTGGTGGTCGCCGGCGGCAACGACGGGTCGACCAACCACAACCTGGCCAACCCGGCCCGGGACCCCTACGTCCTGGCGGTCGGCGCGGCCGACACGCAGGGCACCGTGGACCCCGTCGACGACACCGTGCCCTCGTGGGCCACCCGCGGCACCAACCAGCGGCACGTCGACGTCGTCGCTCCCGGTGTCTCGGTCACGGGCCTGCGGGTGCCCAACGGCTACGCCGACGAGCGGCACCCCGACGCCCGCCGGGGCACCCGCTTCGCCGTGTCGTCGGGGACGTCGCAGGCCGCCGCGGTGGTCAGCGGCGAGGTCGCCCTCCTGCTGCAGGAGGACCCGCGGCTGACCCCCGACCAGGTCAAGCGGCAGATCATGTCGACGTCGTCGCCGTTCGACTCCACGACCAACCAGTACCGCGGCAACGGGCTGACCGACGTCCGCCAGGCGCAGGTCAAGCCGAACAACAACACCACCCAGTCGCCGCAGTTCTACGGCACCGGCACCGGCTCGATCGAGGCCTCCCGGGGGACGTCGCACGTCGACCACGACGGGGCGCTGCTGCAGGGTGAGGTCGACGTCTTCGGCAACGCCTGGGACGGCCGCGCCTGGGCCACCGCGTCCGCCCGGCAGACGGCGTGGGTGGGCGGCCGCTGGCGCGGCCACCTCCTCACCGGTGACGGCTGGGAGGGGACGACCTGGCGCACCGTCGAGTGGACCCAGCCGGCCTGGGACACCCGCCAGTGGCGCGACGCGTCCTGGACGACCCGGCAGTGGCGGGACGGCTCGTGGACGAACACGACGTGGTCGACCCGCCAGTGGCGCGACGCGTCCTGGTCGACCCGCCAGTGGCGGACGGCCGACCTGTCCAGCGCCTCGTGGTCGTGACCGCGGTCGTGGGCGTGGTCCGGCGCCCCGGGACGGCCGGCCGTCCCGGGCCGCGGCCCCCTCGCGGGCGGCCACCGGCCGGTCCGCCGCGCGGGACGCGGACGTGGGGTCGGGCGGGCCGCGGCCCCTCGCGCCGCGGCTGACCCTCCCGGGTGACCAGGGCGGGGTGCGACTGCAGGTCGCACCCCGCCCTGCCGTCGTCGTGGGGGAGGAACCCCCACCGAGGAGACGACACGTGGACGACCAGGAGACCGGCGGGCACGCGGGGCGGCGCCCGTCCCGGCCCACGCTGTGGGTGCTGGGCATCACGACCGCGCTCGTCGCACTGACCGGCCTCGCGCTGTGGGCGGCGCCCGTGGCACCGGCCCTGCACACCGGCCCGCACGGCGGGCTGTCCCTCCCGTGGTGGGTCCTGGCCCTCGGCTTCGCGGCCACCGAGGCCACCGTGCTGCACATCCAGGTCAAGCGCGAGGCCCAGACGGTCGCCGTCAGCGAGTTCCCCCTCGTGCTCGGCCTCTTCTTCGCCGGCCCGCTCCCCCTGCTGGCCGGGCGCCTCGTGGGGTCGGCGGCGGTGCTGCTGTTCCACCGCCGGTCAGCACCGCTCAAGACCACCTTCAACCTCGCGCTCGCCGGGGCCGAGACGGGGATCGCGGTCCTCGTCTTCGGCGCCGTCGGTCACCTGGGGGAGGGGAGCCCCCTGCTGTGGCTGGCCGCGCTCCTCGCGGCCCTGCTGGCCAACGCCGTGGGCATCGTGGCCATCGGCCTGGTGATCGCCGTGTTCGAGGGCGGGCTGCGGCCCGCGGCGCTGGCCCGCGAGGCGGTGACCGGGCAGGCGGTCGCGCCGATGGTGGTGGCCGTCGCCCTCGTGGCCGTCACCAGCCTGGCGGCCGACGTCCGCAGCGCCGTCCTCCTGCTGCTGGCCGCCGCGGGGCTGCTGGCCGCCTACCGCGCCTACGCCGCCCTCAGCGACCGGCACCTCAACCTCGAGCGGCTCTACCGCTTCACCCAGGCGGTGACCAGCTCGCCCGAGATCGACGTGGTCCTGGGCAACGTCCTCGGCGAGGCACGTGAGCTGCTCAAGGCCGAGCGCGCCGAGGTGGTCTTCCCCGCCCCGGGCGGCGGGCAGGTCGCCCGCGTCCTGCTGGGGCCCTCGGGCCGGCTCTCGCGGTCGGAGGAGCCACGGACACCCGTGGACGAGTGGCTGCTGCAGGCGGTGGTCGGCGGCGACGAGGCCCAGCTCCTGCCGCGGACGACCCGGCACACCCCGGCGCGCGCATGGCTGGCCGCCCGCGCCGCCCACGAGGCGATCGCCGTTCCCCTGCGCGGCGGGGCCGGCACGGTCGGCGTCCTCGTCGTCACCGACCGGCTCGGCGACGTGCGGACCTTCGACGAGTCGGACGTGCTGCTCCTCGAGACCGTCGCCAACCACGCCAGCGTCGCGCTGCAGAACGGCGAGCTGGTCGACAGGCTCCGGCACGACGCCCTGCACGACGCCCTCACCGGACTCCCCAACCGCGCGTTCCTGCAGCGCCGGCTCGCCCCCGCGCTCGACGACGTCCGTGACGGCCGCTCCGCCGGCGCGGTGGTGATGATCCTCGACCTCGACGGCTTCAAGGAGGTCAACGACACGCTCGGCCACCAGCAGGGCGACGCCCTCCTGGTCGAGGTGGCCGCCCGGCTGGTGTCCGCGGTCGGCGAGGCGGGCACGGTCACCCGGCTGGGCGGCGACGAGTTCGCCGTCCTGGTGACCGACACCGCCGACGAGGACCGTGCCGTCCGGCTCGGCCGGCGGCTGCTGCGGGCCCTCGAGCAGCCCGTGGCCCTCGACGGCCTCGAGGTCGAGGTCGGTGGGTCGCTGGGCATCGCCCTGGCGCCGGCACACGCCACCGACCCCGCCGGCCTGCTCAAGCGGGCCGACGTCGCGATGTACGACGCCAAGGGCACCGCACGCGGCCTGCGCGTCTACGCGCCCGACCTGGACACCGGCGACCCGCGCCGGCTCGCGCTGGTCTCGGAGCTGCGCACCGCACTGGCGACCGGCGGCATCGAGGTGCACGTGCAACCGCAGGCGCGGACGACCACCGGCGAGGTCGTCAGCGTCGAGGCGCTCGTCCGCTGGGACCACCCGGAGACGGGGCGGATCTCCCCGGAGGAGTTCGTGCCGATCGCCGAGCGCACGGGTCTGATCGGCGCGCTGACCACCCGCGTCCTCGACCGGTCGCTGGCCGCCTGCGCGGCCTGGCGGGCCGCGGGCCACGACCTCGGCATCGCGGTCAACCTGTCCGCGCGCAGCCTGCACGACGCCGACCTCGTCGACGAGGTCGCCCGGCTGCTCGCGCGGTACGGCGTGCCCGCGGGACGGCTCACCCTGGAGGTGACGGAGGGCTCGGTCATGGCCGATCCCGCCCGTGCCATCGCGCTGCTGCACCAGTTGCGCGACCTGGGGGTGCGGCTGTCGGTCGACGACTTCGGCACCGGGTACTCCTCGCTCTCCTACCTCAAGCGGCTCCCCGTGCACGAGGTGAAGATCGACCGCAGCTTCGTGACGGGACTGCAGAACGGCTCCGAGGACGTGGCGATCGTCCGCGCCGTCACCGATCTCGGGCGGCACCTGGGGCTGGAGGTGGTGGCCGAGGGCGTGGAGGACGCCGCCACCTGGGAGCTGCTGCGCGAGATGGGCTGTGACCTGGTCCAGGGCTGGCACCTGAGCCGGCCCATGCCCGCCGCCGAGCTGCTGCCCTGGCTGCGGCTCCGGCCCGTCGCTCCGGCGGTGCTCCGCGCCGTCTGACCCGCCGGGGGCCCGTCCAGCGCTCAGCGGCCGCGGGGTGCGGCGCGCACGTGCACGCGCTCGCCCTGCGGGCCGAAGAGGGCGAGCACCTCGGTGGGCCGGTCGTCGGCGTTGCCCAGCCAGTGCGGCGTGCGCGTGTCGAACTCGGCCGCCTCACCGGCGGAGAGGACGACGTCGGTGTCGCCGAGCAGCAGCCGCAGCCGGCCCGACAGCACGTAGACCCACTCCCACCCCTCGTGCGAGCGCTGCTCGCCCGGCTCCCCGCCCCGGCGCGGCGGCAGCACCAGCTTGTAGGCCTGCAGGCCGCCGGGGCGGCGGGTGAGCGGGATGAACGTGGCGCCGTGCCGGGTGATCGGCTTCAGCCGCACCCGGGGGTCGCCGGTCTCGGGGGCGTCGACCAGCTCGTCGAGCGGCACCTGGTGGGCGCGGGCCAGCGGCAGCAGCAGCTCCAGGGTGGGCCGGCGCTGCCCCGACTCCAGCCGGGACAGCGTGGACACCGAGATGCCGGTGTCCTCGGACAGCTGGGTCAGCGTCGCGCCGCGCTGCCGGCGCAGGTCGCGCAGCCGCGGGCCCACCGCGTCGAGGACGGCGTCGAGGTCCGCGTCGGGATCGGTCACGTTGCCAGTATGGCAAAGGGGTTTGCCTGATCCGCGACGGCGGGTGCACCGTGGGCGGTATGGACGAGACGTACGACGTGGTGGTCATCGGCGGGGGAGCGGCGGGCCTGTCCGGCGCCCTCGCCCTGGGGCGGGCGCGGCGCTCGGTCGCCGTCGTCGACGAGGGGACGCCGCGCAACGCGCCGGCGCACGAGATGCACAACTACCTGGGCCGCGACGGCACGCCCCCGGCCGACCTGCTCGCCGCCGGGCGGGCCGAGGTGGCGGGCTACGGCGGGGTGCTGGTCGACGGCACGGTCACCGCGGTCGGCGGGGCGGCCGGCGCCTTCACCGTGGAGCTCGCCTCCGGGCGGGTCCTCGGCGCGCGGCGGCTGCTGGTCACCACCGGCCTGACCGACGAGCTGCCCGACATCCCGGGGGTGCGCGAGCTCTGGGGCACCGACGTCCTGCACTGTCCCTACTGCCACGGCTGGGAGGTGCGCGACCGGGCGGTCGGGGTGGTCGCCACCGGCCCGATGTCGCTGCACCAGGCCCAGATGTGGCGGCAGTGGAGCGCCGACGTCGTGTTCTTCCTGCACACCGCGCCCGAGCCGGACGACGCCACCGCCGAGGCGCTGGCCGCGCGCGGCGTCCGTGTGGTGCGCGGCGAGGTCGCGGCGCTGGAGACCGAGGGCGGCCGGCTCACCGGCGTCCGGCTGGCCGGCGGCGAGGTGGTGCCGCGCGCCGCCGTCATCGTGGCCCCGCGGTTCACCGCCCGCTCGGCCGTGCTGGCCGGGCTGGGGCTGGAGACCCAGCCGTTCCGGATGGGAGAGGCGGTCGTCGGCTCGCACGTGCCGGTCGACGCCCGCGGCGCCACCGCGGTGCCCGGCGTGTGGGCGGCCGGCAACGTCGCGGACCCGAGCGCCCAGGTGATCGGCGCCGCGGCGGCCGGGCTGGGGGCCGGCGCGCAGATCAACGCGGACCTGGTCGCCGAGGACACCCGGGCCGCCGTCGACGTCATCCGGGCGATGAGCGACCCGGAGTACGGCGCGCAGTGGTGGGAGGAGCGCTACCGCACGCACGACTCCGGCGTGTGGAGCGGCCGGGTCAACGACGTCCTGGCCACCGAGGCCGCCGACCTGCCGCCGGGCCGCGCGCTGGACGCCGGCGCCGGCGAGGGTGGCGACGCCGTCTGGCTGGCCCGCCGCGGCTGGACGGTGACCGCGCTCGACCTCTCCCGCACCGCGCTCGACCGGGCGGCCGCGGCGGCCGAGGCGGCCGGGGTGTCGCTCGAGACCCGCGAGGTCGACGTCTCCTCGTGGCAGCCCGGCGAGGAGCGGTGGGACCTGGTGACCGCCTCGTTCCTGCACTTCCCGCCCGGCACCCGCGACGCCGTGCTGCGGACGCTGGCGTCGGCGGTGGCGCCCGGCGGCACGCTGCTGGTGACCATGCACGACGGCAGCGACGTCGCCCACGGCATCCAGCGGCCGGGCCTGCCCGACTGGTACGCCACCGGCGGGCAGATGGCCGCGGTGCTCGACCCCGGCGACTGGGAGGTCCAGGTGGCCGAGGCGCGGCCGCGCGCGGCGCGCGGGCACGAGCACGGATCGGCGCACGCCGCCGACGCGGTGCTGCGGGCGCGACGCCGTCAGCCGGTGACGTCGTCCTCGCTCGTGTAGAGCAGCCGCAGCCGGGCCGGCGGGGTGAACGGCCGCCAGCCGTCGCGGGTCTGGGCCAGGCGGTCGGCCACCAGCCACAGCACCGCCGGGTCGTGGCCCATGCCGAGGTGGCTGGCGTGCACGCCGACGTTCTCCGCGCGCGGCCCGGGCGTCTGCCGGCAGGCCCGCCAGTCGACGACGCCGTCCCAGCGCGAGTACACCGCGGTGCTCGGGACCGGCAGGCCGCCGGTGAGGCCGCCCCGGCCGCGCGGCACCGCGTGCAGGTGGCGGTAGCGGGCGTAGGCGCGGGCGCCGGGGCTGTCGTCGGGCGGGCCGCCGGCCAGCCCGAACGGCGAGCCGAGGCTGATCACCTGGCGGACCAGGCGCGGCACGCGCAGCGCCAGCCGCCGGGCGTAGATGCCGCCCAGGCTCTGCCCGACGATGCTCACCGGGCCGGCGTGCTGGTCGGCCAGCCGCTGCACCAGCCGGGGCAGCTCGTCGGTGATCTCCTTGGTGGGGCCGCGGTTGCGGCCGAGCTCCCAGCCGACCACCGGGTAGCCCAGGCCGCGCAGCCAGCGGCGCAGCGTCGCGGTGGAGACGTCGGAGGCCATCAGGCCGGGCAGCACGAGCACCCCGTGCGGCTCGCCGCGGGGTGCGCCGCGCAGCAGGGGGTAGGTCAGCGCGAGCGCGCCGGCGCTGGCCGCCGCCCGCACGGGCTCGGTGGCGGCGAGCAGGCGGCGGCGGGCTTCCGGGCTGTTGGGGGCGTCGGTCACGGTCGTCCCTCCGACGGCGGTGGCGGGTCTGCGACACCGCTACCCGGCCGGGCGCCCGGGACTCGCCTTCCGCGCGCGAAAGGCGGGTCCCGGGCGCGGGGTCAGCGCTCCTGCAGGTAGGCCGCCGCGGTGGCGCGCAGCCGCTCGTGCACGCCGTCGGCGGCGACCGCGCCGGGCAGGTACCGCTTCGCCAGCTTGGCCACCATCGTGTAGTTGGTGTCGACGACGTTGCCCGCCGGCGCCAGCCCCGCCTGGCTGACCAGCTGCAGGGCGTCGAGCTCGTCCCAGCCGGCGAGCTCGGCCGCCCAGGTCACCAGGTCGTGCTGACTGATCCGGTAGGCGTCCTCCAGCGGCCGCACCGACCCGGTCGACATGAGGAACTCGTCGGTCTCCAACCGCGGCCAGGCGGGCCCGCCGCCCTTGACCAGGTCGACGACGACGACCGTGCGCATCGCCGACTCGACCGCGGTGCCGCAGACCTCGCCCTCGCCCTGCCGGCAGTGCCCGTCGCCGAGGGAGAGCATCCCGCCGGGCACGTTGACGCCGAAGTAGACGGTCGTGCCGGCCCGCACCTCGGGGGTGTCCATGTTCCCGCCGTGCGCGCCGGGCGTGATGCTGGCGAACACCTCGCCCGCGGCCGGCGCGACGCCGATCGTGCCGTGCATCGGGTCGAGCGGGAGCTCCACCTCCGGCCCGCCGCGGCGGGGGCGGAACAGGCAGGTGCCCCGCTCGCGGTCGACCTCGTAGAGCCAGACCAGCTCCTCGAGCGGCTCGTGCAGCATCGCCGTCGAGTGGGTGGTGGTCAGCGCGCCGAAGTGCGGGAACGTGCTGGACACCGCCCAGTCGCGCGCCGGCGCGACGTCGACCAGGTGCACCGCCAGGGTGTCCCCGGGCTCGGCCCCCTCGACCGCGATCGGCCCGC
Source organism: Geodermatophilus arenarius (assembly GCF_042654585.1). Taxonomy (NCBI): domain Bacteria; kingdom Bacillati; phylum Actinomycetota; class Actinomycetes; order Geodermatophilales; family Geodermatophilaceae; genus Geodermatophilus; species Geodermatophilus arenarius. The sequence goes on along the minus strand of NZ_JBHSGR010000001.1, from coordinate 105,251 downwards.
TCACCGGGTTGAGGAAGGGGAAGTGGCACACCTGGCTCGGCAGGTCCTCGACGCTGCGCACCTTGCCGCCGTAGCAGTCCTCGGTGGTCAGCTCGACCACCGTGCCCGGCGCCACGGTGAGCAGCGGCTCACCGCCGCCGAAGGAGTAGCGCAGCTGGTCGGGGGTCGGCTCCAGGGAGACGACCTCGAGGGACGCCGTCACAGTCTCTCCTCCGCTCGGATCTCGGGCCTCCGGCCCGTGGCGATCAGGACGATCATCAGCACCACGCCGATGGCCAGCCACACGAAGCCGAGCTCCTGGGCGGCGACCTGGGCGTTGTAGACGACGTAGGCCAGGATGCCGAACCCGAGGACCGGCACCGCCAGGTGCAGCCACCAGTTGCGGCTCTTGAGGCGACCGACGAAGTGCACGACCACGGCGACGTGCAGCAGCAGGAAGGCCGACAGCGCGCCGAAGTTGACCAGGGTGGACAGCAGCGTGATGCCGTCCTCGCGCTGCTCCATGTACAGGCCGAGCACGAGGGAGACGGCCGCGACGAGGAGGGTGGCGTTGACCGGCACGCGGCGGGTCGGGTGCACCTTGCGCAGGAAGCCGGGCAGCTGGCGGTCACGCGCCATCGCGAACAGCAGCCGCGAGGTGGCCGCCTGGGCCACCAGCGAGTTGGCGAAGCCCCAGGCGATCGCCGTCGCCACGGCGGTCAGGGTGCCCAGCCAGGCGCCGCCGGCCACCTCCGCGGCGTCGTAGAACGCGGTGCCCGCGGCGTCGCCCTCGGCGATGAGGGTGTCGGGGTCGGGCACCAGCAGCGCGGCGACCCAGGTCTGGACGATGAACAGCGTCCCGGCCAGCGCGAGCGCGGCGATCATCGCCTTGCCGATCGAGCGGGCCGAGTCGCGGTTCTCCTCCGCGAGGGTGGAGATGCCGTCGAAGCCGAGGAAGCTCAGCACCGCGATCGACACCGCGCCGAAGACCAGCTCCAGCGAGAACGTGTCGCTGTTGTAGATCGGCGTGAAGTCGAAGCCGCGGCCCTCGCCGGAGGCCAGCGCGACGACGCCGATGACCAGGAAGATCGCGAGCACGATCAGCTCGGCCACCAGCATGATCTTGTTGACCCGCGCGGTGAACTCGATGCCGAAGTAGTTGACGGCGGTGTTGAGGACGACGAAGCCGATCAGCCAGACCCACACCGGGATCGACGTGACGATCGAGTTCATGGCGATCGCGGCGATGAGGTAGAGCAGCGCCGGGACCAGCACGTAGTCGAGCAGGATCATCCAGCCCGCGATGAAGCCGACCGGCTGGGCGATGCCGCGGCCGGCGTAGGTGTAGACCGAGCCGGCCATCGGGAACGCCCGGGACATCTGCGAGTACGACGCCGCGGTGAAGGCCATCGCCAGCCCGCCGATCGCGTAGGCGAGGGCGACCATGCCGCCGGAGCCCTGGAAGACGCTGCCGAAGATGCCGAACGGCGCGATCGGCACCATGAAGACCAGGCCGTAGACCAGCAGGTCGGTGAACGTCAGCGAGCGCTTGAGCTCCTGGCGGTAGCCGAACTCCTCGACGCCGGCGGCTCCGGCTGCCGGGACCGCGCCGGCACCGGTGCTCCCGGTGGCGTGCGCGGACGGGGTGGTGCGGGGGTCGGTCACGACTCCTCCTCTCGGCCGGCTCGGGGCCGGACGCGGGGAGGGTAGGCCCCGTTGCTTCCGATCGGAAGCAGTGGGGGGTCAGCCGCGCGCGCCGACCTCGCGGAACACCAGCCCGTCGGCGCGCGCCAGCCGGGGCCGGGGGATGCGCGGCGGCTCCGGCGTGCCGGTCTCCAGCAGCCGCGCGGCGGTGCGGACGCCGTCGTGCACGCTGCGGGCGTAGGCGCAGACCACCGGCGCGCTCGGCCCCACCCGGGCGGCGAGCCGCTCCTGCAGGGCGAGCTGCCCCTCGTCGCCGGCGCCGTCGGCCGCCGCGAACGAGGGCATGCAGGCGTAGAGCTCGCCGGAGCCGTCGCCGCCGACGGCGTACAGGCCGTTCTCCTCGAGCGCGCCGGACAGCCGGACGACGCGGCGGTCGAGCCCGGCCCGGGCGAAGGCGCGGTTGAAGGCGACCAGGTCGCGGCCGACCAGGCTGAGCAGGACGGCGTCGGCGCGGGTGCGGCGGACCAGGTCCAGCGCCGGGCCGGGGTCGGCCGGGCCGAACGGGACGAGCAGCTCGCCGGCGACCTCGGCGCCGAGGTCGTGCAGCACCGACCGCGCGGCGCGGTGCACCGCCTGCGGCCACACGTAGTCGGTGCCCAGCAGCACCCAGCGCCTCGCCCGGCGGTGGCGCACCAGCCAGGTGAGCGCGGCCGCGTGCTGGGCCGGCGGGGACGCGCCGATCCGCAGCGCCCCGCGGGACCCGCGCCCGCCCTCGTGCGGCGGGGTGAACACGTAGCCGGCGCGCCCGGCCAGCGCGGCGGCGACCGCGCGGGAGACGTCGCTGGTGGAGAACCCGACGAGGACGTCGACCGCGCCGGCGGCGTGCAGGGCGGCGACGTCGGCGGCCACCTCCGCGGGGCGGCGCCCGGCGTCGACGGTGACCAGCTCCACCGCGCGCCCGCCGACCCCGCCGGCCTCGGTCACCTCGTCGGCGGCGAGCGCGGCCAGGTCCAGCGCGGAGGGCGCGGTCATCGCCAGTGGCCCGGTCAGCGGGACGGCCAGCCCGATCCGGACGACGTCGGGGGACCGGTCGACGACGGCCGCCTCCCACGCCTCCATCGGGGCGGTCGGTCCGGGCACCTCCTGAGTATGGTGCGGGCATGGCGGTCGAGCAGCAGGCCACGGGCACCGCGGTGCCCGCCGCGCCCGCCGCCTCGCCCGCCGCCTCGCCCGCCGCCTCGCCCGCCGCCTCGCTGGTCGAGCTGCTGGCCGTCGTCTCGCGGCGGGTCGCCCGCGGCGTCGGGGCGGTGCTCGCCGAGGACGGCGCGACGCCGGAGACCTACCGGCTGATGCGCGCGCTCGCCTCGGGACCGGGCCGCACGATGAGCGAGCTGTGCGCGGCGCTGTGCGTCCCGGCGCCCACCGCCACCCGGATGGTCGACGGCCTGGTCGACGCCGCGCTGGCCTACCGGCTGCCCGACCCCGGGGACGGCCGCCGCGTGCGGGTGCACCTGTCGGCCCGCGGCCGCACCCGGCTGGACCGGCTGGAGGCGCTGGTGTCCGCGCACGAGGCGGCGCTGACCACCGAGCTCGGCCCGGCCCGGGTCGCCGCGCTGGTCACCGCGCTCACCGACCTCGCGGACCCGCCCGCCTGATGCCCGCGGGGCACCCGTCCCCGCGATCGTGGACCTCCGGCGGCGCCACGCCGTCACCTACCGGGGTGTCGCCGCCGCGACTCCGTGATCGAGTCGACGGGGGGCCGGGCACCGGGGGCCGTCGGACGCCGGCGGCCCACCGCGGGCGCCCGGACGGGCCGCGCGGGTACACCGGTCCGGTCTGCGCGAGTCCCGACGGCGGGCGCCCGCCTCAGTCGGACGGCGGCAGGATGCGGGGGACGAAGACCTCGTCGATCGGGCGCGGGCCGACGTACTGCCGGCAGGTGCACGGCACCCAGGTGTGACCGGCGAACCGGCCGCGCCGGTCGAAGGTGTCGCGGCGCAGCTCGGCGTAGCAGGTGTTGGTCTCGGTGTCGTGCTGGCTCAGGGTGTGCCCGCAGCCGCACACCGGCGTCGGGTTCGGCGGCGGACCCGCGGGACGACGGCGCCCGAGCCGGCCGGCCACGAAGCCCGCGGCCAGCAGTGCCGCACCGATGACCAGGCTGACAGGTTCCACCGTCGTCGCTCCTCCGCTCCGCAGACTCCCCGACGGTAACGCCGCGGGCGCCCTCGAGGTGCCGGGCGCGGGCGCGTCGCCGGTTCCCGGAGGGCGGTTTGATACGGAACCGTCCAGGACATCAACAGCGTGTGGACTCCCTGGCGGTCGGATTCGCCCGTCCGGACCGCTGGGACCAGGGCACTCCGGCCACCCGGCGCACCCCGTGGCACGCCGTCTCGTCGGTGCGGCCGGCGGCGGAGCGCGACGGCGAGGTGGAGCTGGCCCTCTGCGGGTCGATCGTGCAGATCTGGGGCCACCAGCGGTGGGAGCGCCTCGGCGCCGGGCGCACCGGCTGCCCGGAGTGCCGGCGGCTGTCCGGGCCGGCCTGGGAGCGGGCCCTCCTCAGCCGAGCCGGCTGACCGCGGCGGTCAGCGCCGCCGGCCGCTGATCGCCGACAGGCCGGTGATCTCCCGGCCCACGATCAGCGCCTGCACGTGGTCGGTGCCCTCGAAGGTGTAGATCGCCTCGATGTCGGCGTGGTGCCGGGCGATGTGGTGCTCGAGCAGGATCCCGTCACCGCCGAACAGGTCCCGCGCGTCGGCCACGATCCGCCGGGCGGTGGCGCAGCAGTGCCGCTTGGCCAGCGACGCCATCGCCGCGGTCATCCGGCCGGCGTCGGCGAGGCTGGACAGCCGCCAGCACATCAGCTGCATGGTGGTGATCTCGGCGAGCATCGTCGCGAGCTTCTCCTGCACCAGCTGGTAGCCCGCGATCGGCTGGCCGAACTGCTCGCGGTGCAGGCAGTGCGCCAGCGCCAGCTCGTAGGCCGCCGTCGCCACGCCCAGCGCGCGCCACGCGACGGTGTACCGGGTGCGGTCGAGGACCGTGGAGACGTCCTTGAACGAGCGGCAGTTGGCCAGCTTGTTCTCCGCCGGCACGCGGACGCCGTCGAGGCTGATCTCGGCCTGCCACACCGCCCGCAGCGCCGTCTTGCCGGTCATGACCCGCGCGCTGAAGCCGGGCGTGCCCTTCTCGACGACGTACCCGCCGACCGCGCCCTCCTCGTCGCGCGCCCAGATGAGCACGTAGTCGGCGATCGAGCCGTTGCCGATCCACTTCTTCTGCCCGTCGAGGACGAATGCGTCGCCGTCGCGGCGGGCGCTGGTCTCCAGGGCGACGGCGTCCGAGCCGTGGCGCGGCTCGGTCAGGCCGAAGGCGCCGATCTTCTCCATCCGCGCCATCTCGGGGAGGAAGCGCTCCTTCTGCTCCTCGGAGCCGAGCATCGCGATCGACTGCATCGCGAGGAAGCTGTGCACGCCGTTGAAGGTGCCGATGCTGCCGTCGGCGCGGGCGAGCTCGGCGGCCACCAGGCCCGCGGCGACGGCGCTCATCCCCGGCGAGCCGTAGCCCTGCACCGTGCCCCCGGCGATCCCGAGCTCGGCGAACCCGGGCACCAGCTCGAAGGGGAACTCGGCACGCTCCCAGTAGTCGTTGATCCGCGGCGTCACCTCCTTGTCGCACCAGGCGCGCACGCGGTCGCGGACCTCGACCTCCTCGGGGGTGAGCAGCTCCTCCAGGGCGTAGAAGTCGGTGCTCGCGGTCTCAGGCACGGCCCGACGCTACGCGCGGGCAGGGCATGCTGCCGGGCGTGCGGATCGTCGTCGCCCCGGACTCCTTCAAGGGCACGCTGACCGCGGCCGAGGCCGCCGACGCCGTCGCCCGCGGGCTGGCCCGGGTGCACCCGGACGCCGAGGTGCTCGCCCGCCCGGTGGCCGACGGCGGGGAGGGCACGGTGGCCGCCGCCGTGCGCGCCGGGTACCGCCCGGTGACGACGACGGTCGGCGGCCCCGACGGCCGGCCGGTGCGCGCCACGTTCGCCGTCGACGGGACGACGGCGGTGGTCGAGCTCGCCGCCGCGGCCGGGCTCGGGCTGCTCGCGGAGCCGGCACCGACGACCGCGACCACCCGCGGCGTGGGGGAGCTGCTGCTCGCCGCGCTCGACGCCGGCGCCCGGCGGGTGGTGCTGGGCCTGGGCGGCAGCGCCACCACCGACGCCGGCGCGGGGTTGCTGCAGGCGCTCGGCGTGCGGCTGCTCGACGCCGACGGCCGCGACGTCCCGCCCGGCGGCGCCGGGCTGGCGCACCTCGCGCGGATCGACGCCGGCGCCCGCGACCCGCGGCTGCACGGCCTGGAGGTCCGGGTGGCCACCGACGTCGACAACCCGCTCACCGGCCCGTCCGGCGCGGCCGCGGTCTACGGGCCGCAGAAGGGCGCGACGCCGGAGCAGGTCGCGCAGCTCGACGCGGCGCTGGCGCGGTTCGCCGCGGTGGTCCGCCGCGACCTCGGGATCGACCTGGAGGGGCGGCCGGCGATGGGCGCGGCCGGGGGGACGGCGGCCGGGGTGGCCGCCGTCCTGACCTGCTCGGTCGGGTCGGGCGCCGAGCTGGTCGCCGACCTGGTCGGGCTGGACGACGCGCTGGCCGGCGCGGACCTGGCGGTGACCGGCGAGGGGTCGCTGGACGCGCAGTCGCTGCGCGGCAAGGCGCCGGCCGTGGTCGCCGCCCGGGCCCGGCGGGCCGGCGTCCCGTGCGTGGGGCTGGCCGGCCGGGTCGCGCTGGGCCCCGACGAGCTGGCCGCCGCCGGGTTCGCCGCCGCGCACGCGCTCACCGAGGCCGAGCCCGACGTCGCCCGCTGCCTCGCCGAGCCCGCGGCCGTCCTCGAGGAGCTCGCCGCCCGCGTCCTGGGTCAGGCGCCGAGCAGCCCCCGCACGTAGGCCGCCTGCCCCACGTGCTGCAGGTCGTCGGACAGCACGCTGACCAGCCGGACGCCGAGGGTCACCGGCGGGTCCCACCGCTCGTCGACGACGCGGTCGAGGTCGTCGTCGGTGAGCCCGCCGAGGAACTCCGCACTGCGGGCGGCGACGGCGTCGGCGTACTCGAGCAGCAGCTCCGCCGAGGGCACCCGCACCGACGCCACCTCCTCCGTGCTCATCCCGTAGCCGGTGGCGGCGTCGTCGACGGGCAGGCCGAACCGGCCGGCGAAGCCCTGCGCCGTCCACACCTGCTCGGTGCCCGCGACGTCGGCGAGGTGGTCGTCCTGCACCCGCAGCAGGTGCCAGGCCAGCCAGCCGACCGGGTTGGCGTCCGGGCCGACGCGCTCGGCCAGCTGCTCGGGGGACAGGCCCTCGACGGCGGCGTGCAGGGTCTCGCCGATCTGCGAGTAGGCGTAGGTGAGCAGGTCACGGGTCCGCATGAGCGGCCGCTACCCGTCCCGCTCGCGGGGGACGCCTGCCGGCGCCGGCCGACGGTAGGTTGCGGTGTCCGCCCGGCCGTCGAGGGAGCCAGCCCGTTGGTGTTCGTCCTGCAGCGGCTGCTCCGCGCCCTCCGTGTCCGGCTCTCGGGCTGGCGCCTGCCGCTGGCGGTCATCCTGCTGGTGTTCCTCACCAGCTGGGCGGCGATGGCGCTGGTCGAGCCGGCCGGGACCGGCATCGCGGCGCCGGAGAGCTACTGGTGGTACTTCGTCATCACCGCCGCGACCGTCGGCTACGGCGACCTGTACCCGTCGTCGGTCGGTGGCCGGGTCGTCGGCGCCTACGTCGTCGTCGGCGGGATCGTCACGCTGACCCTGCTGTTCACCGAGCTGGCCACCGCCCTGCAGACCGCGCGGGGCAGGCGACTGAGAGGAGTGGTCGGCCTGGACCTCCGGGACCACGTCGTCGTGCTGGGCTACACCCCGGGGCGGACCGAGCGGATCGTCACCGAGCTGACCGTCGAGCCGGGCACCCGCATCGCGCTGTGCGCCCACGACGACGTGACGGTGAACCCCATGCCCGAGGAGGCGGCGGTCTCCTTCGTCCGCGGCGACCTCACGCACGCCGACGTCATGGACCGCGCCGGCGTGGCCCGCGCCCGCACGGTCGTCGTCGACGGCCGCGACGACAACGAGACCCTGGCCATCGCGGTCGCCGTCGACCACGCCAACCCGCGGGTGCACATGGTCGCCGCGGTCCGCGACCTGGGCCGGCGCGACACCCTCCGCTACGTCAACCCCGGCGTGCAGGTCGTGCAGTGGCACATGCCCTTCCTGCTGTCGGAGGAGGCGGCCGACCCCGGGCTGACCGAGATCTACAACGAGCTCATGACGGCGGGCGGGCACGGCAACACCTACTCGCTGCGCGTGCCGGCCGGGGCGCGGCCGCGGACGTTCGGCGAGTGGCAGACCGCCCTCGGCCGCGACCACGGCGCCACCGTGCTGGCGCTGCGGACCGCCGAGGACCTGCGGGTCAGCCCCGCCTGGGACACCCCGGTCCCGCAGGGCGCGACGCTGTACTACGTGGCGGCGCAGCGGCTGGACGTCACGCGGCTGGACCGCTCACCACACGCCGACCGCGGCGGCCAGTAGCGCCAGCACCCCGCCGACGGCGGCCAGCACGGCGAGCAGCGCGATCAGCACCGGCACGACGACCCAGCGGCGCCGGAACCGCCGCCGCCGCGCCGGCCGCGGCGGGGGCGGGGGCGGGGGTGGTGCCGGCGGGGGAGCGGCGGCCCTGGCGTGCCGCTCGGCGCGCCGCTCCCGGCGCCGGTCGGCGAGGTACCGCGCCTGGTCCCGGGCGTCGCGGGCGACGGCGCCGAGCCCCGCGGCCAGCCCGCGCAGGTCCTCGAGGTCGAAGCGCTCGACCCGGTCCCCGGGGGCGAGGCGCGGGCCGTCGTGGCGGGTGCCGGGGTCCTCGGCGGCGGGGGTCCACGCCGGCGCCGCGGCCGGCCCGGCCCGCTCGGCCAGGGCCTGCAGGGCGGCGCGCGTCCGCGCGACGTCCCAGCGCCGCGCGGGGTCCTTGGTCAGCAGCCCCTCGAGCACCGGCGCCAGCGGGCCGGCCCGCTCGGCCGGCGCGGGGTCCTCGGAGACGACGGCCAGCAGCGTGGCCATCGACTCGGGCCGGTCGAAGGCCCGCCGGCCCTCGACGGCGGTGTAGAGCGTGGCGCCCAGCGACCACAGGTCCACCGCCGGGCCGGGCTCCTCGCCCCGCGCCCGCTCCGGCGCCATGTAGGACGGTGAGCCGATGATCGCCCCTGACGTGGTGATCGACGGCCCGCCCGTGGCGACCGCGATGCCGAAGTCGGTGAGGTGCGCCGCGCAGTCGCGGCCGACGAGCACGTTGGCCGGCTTGACGTCGCGGTGCACGATCCCGGCGGCGTGCGCGGCCTCCAGCGCGGCCAGCACGTCGAGGCCGATGCGGGCCACCGTGGGCCAGGGCAGCGGGCCCTGCCGCTCGACGATCTCCTGCAGGCTCCGGGAGTCGACGAGCTCCATGACCAGCCAGGGCCGGCCGTCCTCCTCGACGACGTCGTAGAGCGTGGTCACGCACGGGTGCACCAGCCGCGCCGCCGCCCGGGCCTCCCGCAGCGTGCGGTCGCGCAGCGCCGCGCGCTCGTCGTCGCCGAGGTGGGCCGGGAAGGTCACCTCCTTGAGCGCCACGGGCCGGCCCAGCACCTGGTCGGTCGCGCTCCAGACCACGCCCATCCCGCCGCGGCCGAGCATCCCGGTGACCGCGTAGCGGCCGGCGACCAGCCGCCCTGCACCCGTGTCGGCGGACATGGGCGGACGGTACGCCGGTGGAGGAGCCGGCGTCCCGCCCTCAGTCGGTCCCGTCCTGCGCCGGCTCCGGGTCGCTCTGCGCCTCCAGGGAGGCCTCGGTCTCCGCGTCCTCCATCTCGAGGGCGATGTCGCGCGGCTGCGGCTGGTCCGGCTCAGGCGTCGTCATGACCGCAGCCTGCCCGCCGACGGCGCGGTCCGCTCCCCGGGACGGCGTCGCGGCGTGACCGGCGCCACCTAGACTCCGGCGCCGATGAGCATCACCCGCCTGCTGGTGGCCAACCGCGGCGAGGTCGCCGTCCGGGTGTTCCGCAGCGCCGCCGCCCTGGGCCTGTCCACCGTCGCCGTCGCGCCGGAGGACGACGCCGGGAGCCTGCACGCCCGCCGCGCCGACGAGGTCGTCCGGCTGCCCGGGACCGGACCGGCGGCGTACCTGGACGTCGGCGCCGTCGTCGGGGCCGCCGTCCGCGCCGGCGCCGACGGGCTGCACCCGGGCTGGGGCTTCCTCGCCGAGAGCCCCGACCTGGCCCGCGCCTGCGCGGACGCCGGGATCGCGTTCGTCGGCCCGGACGCCGCCGCGCTCGCCCTGCTCGGCGACAAGACCGCCGCCCGCGCCCGCGCCGGCGAGCTGGGCCTGCCGGTGCTCGCCGCCACCGACGGCGACACCGACCTCGCCGCCGCGACCGCCTTCCTCGCCGGCCTGGGCGACGGCGGCGCGGGGATGGTCAAGGCGGTGGCCGGGGGCGGCGGCCGCGGGATGCGCCCGGTGCGCGACCCCGCGGACCTGCCCGCCGCGCTGGAGCGGGCCCGCTCGGAGGCGCGGGCGGCGTTCGGCGACGGCGCGGTGTACGTCGAGCGGCTGCTGACCGGCGCCCGGCACGTCGAGGTGCAGGTGGCCGGCGACGGCACGGCCGTGGTGGCCCTCGGCGACCGCGACTGCTCGCTGCAGCGGCGGCGGCAGAAGCTGGTCGAGGTCGCGCCCGCGCCCGGCCTCGACGACGGCCTGCGCGCCCGGCTGGCCGGGTACGCCACCGCGCTGTGCGGGTCGCTGGCCTACCGCGGGCTGGCCACCGTGGAGTTCCTGGTCCGCCACGACGAGGTCCGCGGCGACGAGGTGGCCTTCCTCGAGGTCAACCCGCGGCTGCAGGTCGAGCACACCGTGACCGAGGAGGTCACCGGGCTGGACCTGGTCGAGGTCGGCATCCGGCTGGCCGAGGGCGCGACGCTGGCGGACCTCGGGCTGTCCGCGCCGCCGCCGTCCCGCGGGGCCGCCGTGCAGGCGCGGGTCAACGCCGAGACGCTGCTGCCCGACGGCACCGTGCACCCCGGCGCCGGCCGGCTGGAGCGGTTCGTGCCGCCGACCGGGCGCGGCGTGCGGGTGGACACCGGCGTGGTCGCCGGCGACGAGGTCGGCCCGCGCTACGACTCGCTGCTGGCCAAGGTGGTCGTCGCCGACCGCGACCTGCCGCGGGCGCTGGCCGGCTGCCGCCGCGCGCTGGCCGAGCTCGACGTCGCCGGGGTGCCGGTGAGCGCGGACCTGCTCGCGGCACTGCTGGACCTCCCCGAGGTGGCCGGCGGCCGCGCCACCACCGACCTCGTCGACGCGCGCCTGGCCGGGCTGGTGCCCGACCGCCCGGCCGAGGTCGCGGCGGCCGTCGACGGCGTGCTCCCGGTGACCGCGCCGCTGTCGGGTGCGGTGGTCGAGGTGGCCGCCGCCGACGGCGACGCCGTCGCCGCCGGGGCGACGCTGCTGGTGCTCGAGGCGATGAAGATGGAGCACGTCGTGCCCGCGCCGGCCGCCGGCGTGGTCACCGGGCTGGCCGTGCGGGTCGGCGACGTCGTCACGGCGGGGACCGTGCTCGGCGGGGTCGTCCCCGGCGAGGCCGGCGACGCCGGGGGCGGGCCGGGCGGGGAGGACCCGGACGCCGTCCGCCCCGAGCTGGCCGAGCTGCACGAGCGGCGCGCCGCCACCCTCGACGACGCCCGGCCCGAGGCGGTCGCCCGCCGCCACGAGGCGGGGCGGATGACCGCGCGGGAGACGGTGGCGGCGCTGGTCGACGAGGGCACCTTCGTCGAGTACGGCCAGCTCGGCATCGCCGCCCAGCGGGCGCGGCGGACGCTGGCGGAGCTGGTCGCGCGGACGCCGGCCGACGGCATGGTCACCGGCGTCGGCGAGGTCGGCGGCGTGCCGTGCGCGGTCCTCGTCTACGACTACACCGTGCTGGCCGGCACCCAGGGCCGCACCAACCACCGCAAGACCGACCGGCTGCTCGAGGTCGCCACCGAGCGCGGCCTGCCCGTCGTGCTGGTCGCCGAGGGCGGCGGCGGACGACCCGGCGACACCGACGGCGGTGGCTTCTCCCGGCTCGACGTCCCGACCTTCACCACGATGGCGCGGCTGGCCGGGCGGGTGCCCACGGTCGCCGTCGTCTCGGGGTACTGCTTCGCCGGCAACGCCGCGCTGGTCGGCTGCTGCGACGTCGTCATCGCCACCGAGGACAGCAGCATCGGGATGGGCGGCCCGGCGATGATCGAGGCCGGCGGGCTGGGCGTCGTCGCGCCGGAGGACGTCGGGCCGACGGCGGTGCAGGCGGCGAACGGCGTGGTCGACGTCGTGGTGCCCGACGACGCCGCGGCCGTGGCCGCCGCGCGGCAGGCGGTCGGGCTGCTGACCGGGCGGGTCGTGCCGGGGGAGGCCGCCGACCAGCGGCCGCTGCGGACGGCCCTGCCGGCCAACCGGGTGCGCAGCTACGACGTGCGCCCGGTGGTCGCCACGCTCGCCGACGACGGCAGCGTGCTGGAGCTGCGGCCGTCGTTCGGGCGCGGGATCGTCACCGCGCTGGCCCGCCTGGACGGGCGGCCGGTGGGGTTCGTGGCCAACGACCCGCGGCACCTCGGCGGGGCGATCGACGGCGAGTCGGCGGACAAGGCCGCGGCGTTCCTGCGGCTGTGCTCCTCGGCCGGGCTGCCGGTGGTGTCGCTGGTGGACACCCCCGGGTTCATGGTCGGCCCGGAGTCCGAGCGCACCGGCACCGTGCGCCGCTTCGGCGGGCTGTACGTGGCCGGGGCGCAGCTCCGCGTCCCGCTGCTGGCGGTGGTGCTGCGCAAGGCGTACGGGCTGGGCGCGATGGCGATGCTCGGCGGCGACCTGCAGGTCCCGCTGCTCACGCTGGCCTGGCCGACCGGCGAGTTCGGGCCGATGAGCCTGGAGGGGGCGGTGCGGCTCGGGTACCGGCGCGAGCTGGCGGCGCTGCCGCCCGGGGACCGCGACGCCCGGTTCGCCGAGCTGGTCGCGGCGTCCTACGCGCAGGGCAGGGCGCTCAACGTGGCGTCGGCGTTCGAGGTGGACGACGTCGTCGACCCCGCGGACACCCGCGACGTGCTGGTCCGCGCCCTGGCCGGACTGGCGTGAGCAGGCAGTGGGCGGCGCCCGCGGCTACCGTCCGGCCATGCCGCAGTTCCGCCTGACCACCGGTGACGGCGCCGTCCTGCACGAGTGGGACGCCGCCGACGCGACCGCCGCCGAGACCGAGGCCGTCGACGTCGTCGCCCGCCACCGCGCGGAGGACCCGCCCGGTGCCGCGGAGTACGTGCTCGTCGACGGCGCCGGCGGCGACGTGGCGCGCTGGGGCTCGGACGCGCCCTGAGCTCAGCTCTCCCCGAGGCGGCGCTGCAGCACCTCGTGCTCGCGCCGCAGCACGACCTGGGTGACCAGGTCGCGGACCGCGCCCTCGGCCTGGCGCCCGATGAGCGGGGCGTCGACCCTGGCGTCGCCGGTCACGGTGGCGCGGGTGCCGCCGGCCGCGGGGGTCAGCCGGCGCTCGCAGGTGACCCGCGCCTCGCGGCCCATGATCTCGGCGCGCAGGTCGAGGGCGCCGCGGTAGCCGCCGTCGCCGTCGGGCCGCCAGGTGGTGGTCTCGGTGACCGGGACCGTCCTGCCCACGAAGCGGGCGAAGACCGGCGGGATGCCCGTCGTCGGCGCCGACAGCCGAACCCGGGTGGTGGTGCCCGCCCCGTTCGCCTCGCTCGAGACCTCGCGCACCTCGGCGTCCAGGGCCTGGGCGACCTCGCGCAGGAAGACCTCGTCGGTGAGCTCGGCGAACACGCGGTCGGGGGCGGCGGTGTAGCTGGTGGTGGCGTCGATGGGCACGCCCCATCCTCGGCTGTGCCCCAGCGCGCCGCCCGGCGGGGTCAGACTGCGGCCGTGGGCGAGGTGGTCATCCGGCCGGCGGGTCCCGCGGACGCCGCCGCCGTCGCGGGGGTGCACGCGCGGGCCGGGCGGGCGGCGTGGTCGGCGTTCCTCGGCGACGTCCTGGCCGAGCCGGACGTGCCCCTCTGGCGGGAGCGGGTGGCCGCGGACGGGTTCCTCGTGGCCGAGCGGGACGGCGTCGTCGTCGGGTTCGGGCGGGCCGACGTCGCGACCGGTGAGGTCGCGCTGCTCTACGTGGACCCCGCCGAGCAGGGCAGGGGCACCGGGCGGGCGCTGCTGGCGGCCGTGCTGGACCTGCTGCGGACGGCCGGGTGGGACCGCGCCCGGCTGCGCACCGAGGAGCGCAACGCCGGCCCGCGCGCCTTCTACGAGCGGGCCGGGTGGCGGCCGACGGGCGAGGTGCTCGAGCGCGAGTGGGCAGGCCGGCGGCTGCGCGAGGTCTGGTACGTCCGGGACCTGGACTGAGCGGTCCGCGCCCGGCTCAGGGAGCCGGGGCGGGCTCGCCGGCGGGGGACTCCGCCGCGGTGCACCCCTCCGGCGCCGGGGGCTCGGGGGACTCCGCGGTGGACGGGTCGGCAGGCGGCTCGGGGCAGGCCGGGACCGGCGGGCACCCGGGCGTGGTGGCGTCCGGGTCGGTGGCCGGGTCGGTGGCCGGGTCGGTGGCCGGGTCGGTGGCCGGGGCCGCCGCCGGATCCGTCGTCGGGTCCGTGGTCGGGGCGGCCGTCGGGTCGGTGGCCGGGTCCGGTGTGGTCCCGGTGTCCCCGCACGACGGCTCGTCGGCGGGCGGCTGGTCAGCGGGCGGCTCGTCGACCGGCGGCTGTTCGGCGGGCGGGTCCTCGGCGGGCGGTTCCTCGACCGGCTGCTCGACCGGCTGCTCGACCGGGGGCTGCTCGACCGGCGGCTGGTCCGCGGGTGGCTCCTCGCCCGGCTCCGGTGCCGGCGGCGCGGGGTCCGCCGGTGCGGGAGGCTGATCGGCGGGAGGCTGCTCGGCGGGCGGTTGCTCGACCGGAGCCGGCCGGTCCGCCGGCGCCTCGACCGCGGGAGCCACGGGAGCCGGGGCGGGCGCTCGGGGCGCCGGAGTGGCAGGGGCCGGGACAGCGGGCTCGGGGTCGAGGGGCGCGGGATCGAACGGGACCTCCGTCGGCAGGGACCGGTCGTCGCTGGACCCGCGCGGGAACGAGTTCCGGGGGAGGGTGCCGGGAGAGGAGTCGTCGGCGTCGTCGTCCGGGGTGGCCCGGGTGGCGGCCGCGGGGGCCCAGCCGTCCTCGAACCCGGGCGCGGTGACGCCGATGCTCGGCATCACCAGCGGGCCGCCCTCGGGCAGGCCGTCGTCGCCCGAACCGCCCCGCCGGGCCTCGGCGTCGGCCGACGTCGTGTCCGCTCCGACCGCACCCGCGACCGGCGGCCCGGAGACCGCGGCCAGCGCGGCCGCCATCCCGAGCGCGCACGCGCTGGCGCCGAGCCCCGGGATCAACCGGGCGGATCGGACCCCGCGTCGCCTCTTGTCCATGGATGCTTCCCCCTGAGCTGTCACTGCGCCCTCAATCCTGACCCGGGCCGTTCCGTACGTCCACGAATGCCGGTGCTGTTCACCCGTGTGTCGCGGGAACCCCCCGGGAGAGGGCCGGGACCGGGCGTTCGGCACGGCGGCAGGTCGAGGTCGGTCCCGGAGCGCGGTGCAGGGCTGGTCCGGTCAGGCGGTGGAGTGCTCCAGGACGCGAGGTGCCGGCCGGGTCCGGGGCGGCCGGCTGCCGAACAGGACGCCGGCCACGACGAGGGCGCCGCAGGCCAGCTCGACCAGCGGCGACCGCTCGCCGAAGAACAGCCACGCCGAGCCCATCCCGACGACGGGCACCAGCATCGAGAACGGGGCCACGGTGCCCGAGGGGTGCCGGCTCATCAGCGCCGTCCAGATGCCGGAGCCGAGCAGCGTGGCGACCACGACGGTGAACAGCAGGCCGGCCAGCGCGAGCAGCCCCGTCGTCGTCCCGAGCGTCGTCAGCGACGCGCCGATGCGGGCCGGGCCCTCGGTCGCCAGCGACAGCGCGAGCATCGGCAGCGGCGGCACGACGGTCATCCAGAGCATCAGCCGGAACGGGCGGGCCGGGCGCGCCTGCCGGTTGCACAGGTTGCCCAGCGCCCAGCCGAGCCCGCCGCACAGCGTCAGCAGCACCGGCAGCAGCGTGGCGCCGCCGTCCAACCCGGCCCGGTGGACGGCGATGCCGGCCAGGCCGACGACGGCGAGCGCGACCCCGGCCGCCTGCCGCCCCGTCAGCCGCTCACGGAGCAGCAGCCCGGCCAGCACGACCGTGAACGGCGCCGAGGACTGCAGCACCAGCGAGGCGAGGCCGGTCGGCATGCCGGTGTCCATCGCGACGTAGAGGAAGACGAACTGCAGGACGCCGAAGCCGGTGCCGTACCCGAGCACCCACCGCCACGGGACGCCGGGCCGCGGCACGAGCAGCACCGTCGGGACGGCGACCAGCGCGAACCGCAGCGCGACGAGGAAGAACGGCGGGAACTGCTCGAGCGACAGGTGGATCGCCGGGAAGTTCAGTCCCCAGACGACGGCCACGAGGAGGGCGAGCAGGCGGTCGCGGGTCGGCACGCCGTCGAGCGTGCGCCCTGCAACCTTCCAGCACCAGCGAGATCTCGTGACACGACGATGTAGCGTCGCTGCATGGACGTCCGCGCGCTGCAGACCCTCCGCGCGGTGCGGACGCAGGGCGGCGTCACCGCCGCGGCCGCCGTCCTGCACCTGACGCCGTCGGCGGTGTCCCAGCAGCTGGCCGCGCTCTCGCGGGAGGCCGGGGTGCCGCTCACCGAGCGGATCGGACGCGGGCTGCGGCTGACCGCGGCG
Organism: Geodermatophilus arenarius; assembly: GCF_042654585.1. NCBI lineage: Bacteria > Bacillati > Actinomycetota > Actinomycetes > Geodermatophilales > Geodermatophilaceae > Geodermatophilus > Geodermatophilus arenarius. The sequence continues at coordinate 88,815 of NZ_JBHSGR010000001.1, read as the reverse complement.
GGGGAGGCGCTGGCCGAGGCGGCGGTCGACGTCGCGGTCGCCGTCGAGCGGGCGCGGGCCGCCTGCGCCGCCTTCCTCGAGCGTCCCGAGGGCACCGTGCGGGTGTCGGCGTTCCAGAGCGGTGCCCAGCTGCTGCTGCCGCCGCTGCTGACCCGGGTGCGCGAGCTCGGCGGGATCACCGTCGAGTGCTCGGACGAGGACGTCGCGCTCGACGAGTTCCCCGCGCTCACCGACCGGGTCGACGTCGTCGTCGCCCACCGGCCCGACGGCACGCAGTGGCCCGCCCCGGGGCTGCGCGTCGTCCCGCTGCTGCGCGAGCCGCTCGACGTCGCCGTGCCCCGCGACCACCCGCTGGCCGGCCGGTCGCGGGTGCGGCCCGGGGACCTGGTCGACGAGGACTGGATCGCCGTCCGCGAGGGCTTCCCGGTCGCCACCGTGCTGGCCGCCGTCGCCGCGGGGTCGGGCACCGCGCCGCGGATCACCCACCGGATCAACGACTTCTCCGTCGTCGAGGCGCTGGTGGCCGCCGGTCACGGGATCTCGCTGCTGCCGCGGTTCACCCGCGGCGGCCACCCCGGCGTGCGGCTGCTGCCGCTGGCGGGGGTGCGGGCCGGACGGCAGGTCGACGCGCTGCTGCGGCCGGACACCGCCGAGCGGCTGGTCGTGCGCCGCGTGCTCGACGCCCTCGTGGACGTCGCCGCCGAGGCCGCGGGCGGATGAGACCGGTCAGCGGCGGTTGCGGCGGGCGATCTCGGCGCTGAGCACCGTCGCGAACGCCGTCCACGCCGCGTAGGGGAGCAGGGCCCGACCGGCGGCGCGGTCCACCCGGCCGGCGCGCCGGGTGAGGTCGGCCGTCGACGCCGCCAGCAGCGCCGCCTCCGCCGCCGCCAGCGGGGGCCGGTGGGCGCGGAAGAAGGCCCACGTCCAGCCCGCGTTCAGCACGAGGTTGCCTGCGAGGGCCCGGGCGTCCGCCGGGTCGCCCCGCTCCAGGAGGCGTCCGCCGGCGAACGCCAGCAGCGCGTACAGCGCCGTCCACGCGATCCCGAACACCGGGCCGGGTGGCTGCCAGCGCGGCGTGTCGAGCCCGCGGTACCAGGACGAGCCGACGTCGGTCCCGGCCGAGCCGACCAGGGCGGTCAGCCCGACGGCGGTCGAGGCGGTCAGCAGGGGACGTCGCACGGGGTCAGCCTGCGCCGCGGGCGGCGGACCCGCCCGCGGAGCTCAGGGCTTCCAGCGGTGCAGGCCGGTGACCCGGCGGACGGCGGCGGCCGCCACCCGGTACGGCACCTTGTCCAACACCGCGGCCAGCTTCGCGTCCGGCCCGACGGTCACCCGGAACCGCGGGCGGTCCGCGTCCAGGGCGCGGGCGACGGCGCGGGCCACCTCGCGCGGGTCGCGCGAGCGGGGGAGGTGCTCCTCCTCGACGAACCGCTCCACGGTCTGCAGCAGGCCGGTGTAGGGGCTGCCGGGCGGGGTGACACGGGGCGTCGTCGCCCAGATCGCGGTGTCGTAGTTGCCCGGCTCGACCAGCACCACCCGGACGCCGAACGGCTCGACCTCGTAGGCCAGGGACTCCGCCCAGCCCTCGAGCGCCCACTTCGACGCGCAGTACAGCGACAGCCCGGGGTTGCCGTAGCGGGCGGAGTCGCTGGAGACGAGGACCAGCCGCCCGGACCGCTGCCGCCGCATGACCGGCAGCACGAGCTGGGTGAGCCGCAGGGCGCCGAGCAGGTTGGTGTCGAGGACCCGGCGCCACTCGTCCTCGTCGGTGTCCTCGAACGCGCCCCCGCTGGCGGTGCCGGCGTTGTTCACCAGCGCGTCGAGCCGGCCACCGGTGAGACCGAGGGTCTCCTCCACCGCCCGCCGGGAGGACTCCGCGTCGGTCACGTCCAGCTGGACGACGTCGAGCGGCTCCAGCCCCGCCTCGCGGGTGCGGGCGTCGAGCGCCGCCCGCCGGCCCGGGTCGCGCATCGAGGCGACGACGTGCCGGCCGCGGCGGGCCAGCTCGACGGCGGTCTCCAGGCCGAGCCCGGAGGAGCACCCGGTGACCAGGACGGTGCGCTGCTCGGTGTCCACGCCACCCGCATCGGCAGTCCGGCCGGCCGACCGGACGACACCCGCCGGGTCAGACGCGGTCGGCCGCCGCGCCGGGCTGCTCCTGTCCCGCGGTCGCGGCCCAGCTGGCGAGCAGCCTGAGGGCGTCCTCCGACGGCGTGCCGGGCTCGGCGGTGTAGATCGTCATGCGCAGGTCCGCGGAGTCCTCGGCCGGCAGGTCGAACGTGTGGTAGCCCAGGTCGAGCGTGCCGACGACGGGGTGGCGGAACCGCTTGGCACCGTTGTGGTGGATGCGGACGTCGTGCGCCGCCCAGCGGACCCGGAACTCCTCGCTGACCGTGGACAGCTCCCCGACCAGCTCGCGCAGCTGCGCGTCGTGCGGGCGGCGGCCGGCCTCCCCGCGCAGCAGCGCGACGGTGGTGTTGGCGGCGAGCTCCCAGTCGGCGTAGTAGTCGCGCGCACCCGGGTCGAGGAACTGGAAGCGGGCGAAGTTCGCCGGCCGCCGCGGACCGTCGAACAGCGGTGAGTGCAGCGCCCGGCCGAGGGCGTTGGTCGCCAGGACGTCCAGGCGGCCGTTGGCGACGAGGGCGGCCGAGCCCGTCATCGAGTCGAGCATCCACTGCACCCGCGGCTGTATCCGCGCCCTGCCGCGACGCTGCGGCGTGCGGGCCGGGCGGGTGGCGGCGCGGGCCAGGTTGAACAGGTGGGTGCGCTCGGCCTCGTCGAGCCGCAGCGCCCGGGCGACGGCCTCGAGCACGTCCTCGGAGACGCCGGCGATGTGGCCCTTCTCCAGCCGGGTGTACCAGTCGGTGCTCACCCCGGCGAGGACGGCGACCTCCTCGCGGCGCAGCCCGGGCACCCTCCGGCGTCCGCCGCCGGGCAGCAGCCCGGCCCGCTCCGGACTGATCCGGGCGCGCCGGCTGACCAGGAAGTCGCGGATGTCGGCGCGGTTGTCCACTCGTTCGACGGTACGGCGGCCCGCCGGGCCAGGGGGGTCGTGCCAGTACCCCCACAAGGCCGACCCCCCGCGCGTGCGCCGGAGGGGGTTCCGTGGGGTGCACACCCCGAACGACCCACGAGGAGCAGCACCGTGCGAGGAGCCGTCCTGTACGCCCCCGGCGACGTCCGCGTCGAGGACCGCCCGGACCCGCGGATCGAGCAGCCCACCGACGCCGTCATCCGGCTCGCCGCCGCCTGCGTGTGCGGCTCGGACCTGTGGCCCTACCGCGGCATCGAGGCGGTGGCCGGCCCGTCGCCGATGGGGCACGAGTACGTCGGCGTCGTCGAGGAGGTCGGCAGCGAGGTCCGCACCGTCCGGCCCGGGCAGTTCGTCGTCGGCTCCTTCTTCGCCTCCGACAACACCTGCGAGATCTGCCGCGCCGGCTACCAGACGCACTGCGTCAACCGGCAGCCCGGCGCCCCGACCGGCGCGCAGGCGCAGTACGCGCGGATCCCGCTGGCCGACGGCACCCTCGTCGCCACCCCCGACCTGCCGTCGGACGACCTGGTCCCCGGCCTGCTCGCCGCCTCCGACGTGCTGGGCACCGGCTGGTTCGCCGCCGTCGCCGCCGAGGCCGGCCCCGGCAGGACGGTCGCCGTCGTCGGCGACGGCGCGGTCGGCCTGCTCGGCGTCCTGGCCGCCCGGCAGCTCGGCGCCGAGCGGGTCGTCGTCTTCAGCCGGCACGAGGACCGGCAGCGGCTGGCCCGCGAGTTCGGCGCCACCGACGTCGTCACCTCCCGCGGCGACGAGGGCGTGGCGGAGCTGGAGGAGCTCACCGGCGGGCTGGGCGCGCACTCGGTGATCGAGGCCGTGGGCACCCAGGAGTCGATGGTGCAGGCGATCCGCGCCACCCGCGCCGGCGGCCACGTCGGCTACGTCGGCGTCAGCCACGACGTCTCGCTGCCCGGCGAGGAGCTGTTCTTCTCCGGCGTCCACCTGCACGGCGGCCCCGCCCCGGTGCGCCGGTTCCTGCCCGAGCTGATCGACCTGATCTGCAGCCGCACCATCGACCCCGGGAGGGTCTTCGACCTCGAGCTCCCGCTGGAGCAGGCCGCCGAGGGCTACCGCGCCATGGACGAGCGCCGCGCCATCAAGGCGCTGCTGCGCCCCTGAGGCCGACGACCAGCACGCCGCCGTCCACTGGCTGACCCCCGTCACCGACGAGGAGCACGCCGCCGCCCCGCCGTCGACCGACGGCCCCCAGAACGGAGAGCACCCTCATGCGCGTCACCGCCTACGCCACCCCGGCCGCCGGCCGGCCCCTGGCCCCCACGACCATCGAGCGCCGCGACGTCGGCCCGGACGACGTCCTCATCGCCATCGAGTACGCCGGCATCTGCCACTCCGACATCCACACCGTCAACGGCGACTGGGGCCCGCAGCCCTTCCCCGTCGTCCCCGGCCACGAGATCGTCGGCGTCGTCGCCGAGGTCGGCGCCGACGTCACCACCCACCGGGTCGGCGACCGCGTCGGCGTCGGCTGCATGGTCGACAGCTGCGGCGAGTGCGCGAACTGCCGCAACGGCGACGAGCAGTACTGCCTGGCCGGCATGGTGCCCACCTACGCCGGCACCGACCGGGACGGCACCACCACCCAGGGCGGCTACTCCACCCACGTGGTCGTCGACGCCGGCTTCGTCCTGCGGGTGCCCGACGGCATCGACCCCGCGGCGGCCGCGCCGCTGCTGTGCGCCGGCATCACCACGTACTCGCCGCTGCGCCGCTGGGGCGCCGGGCCGGGCCGGCGGGTCGCCGTCGTCGGTCTCGGCGGGCTGGGCCACGTGGCCGTCAAGCTCGCCGCCGCGATGGGCGCCGAGGTCACGGTGCTGTCCCAGTCGCTGAAGAAGCAGGAGGACGGCCTGCGGCTCGGCGCCACCCACTACGCCGCCACCAGCGACCCGGACACGTTCGCGCGGCTGGCCGGCCGGTTCGACTTGATCGTGAACACGGTGAGCGCGCCGATCGACCTCGACGCCCACCTGTCGCTGCTGGCCGTGGACGGCGCGCTGGTCAACGTCGGGGCGCCCGCCGAGCCGCTGAGCCTGCACGCCATGTCGCTGATCGGCGGCCGGCGCACCTACGCCGGCTCGATGATCGGCGGCATCGCCGAGACCCAGGAGATGCTCGACTTCTGCGGCGAGCACGGGATCGGCGCCGAGGTCGAGGTCATCCCCGCCGAGCGGGTCAACGAGGCCTACGAGCGGGTGCTCGCCTCCGACGTCCGCTACCGGTTCGTCATCGACACCGCCACCCTCCGCTGACCCGTGGCGCGGGCCCCGTCCCGCGGGGCCCGCGCCGCCGTCAGCGGCTCGTGAGGACGACGAGCCGCTGCGTCGCCCGGGTCATCGCGACGTACCGGTCGACCGCTCCCTCGATCCCCTCGCCGAACCGGTCGGGGTCGACGAGGACGACCAGGTCGAACTCGAGCCCCTTCGCCAGCACCGGCGTCAGCGACCGCACGCGCGACGTCGCCGGGAACGCCGGGTCGCCGATGACGCACGCGACGCCCTCGGCGTGCGCGGCCAGCCAGCCGTCCACGACCGCCCGCAGGTCCGCGGCGGACCCGTGCGTGACGGGGACGCCGGTGCTGCGGACCGACGTCGGCACGTTGGCGTCCGGGACCGCGGCCCGGATGACCGGTGCGGCCTCGGCCATGACCTCCTCCGGCGTGCGGTAGTTGACGGTCAGCGAGGCCAGCCGCACGTCGGGGAGGCCGACCCGCCCGAGCCGCTCCTCCCATGACTCCGGGAACCCGTGCCGGGCCTGCGCGCGGTCCCCGACGACGGTGAGGCTGCGGGACGGGCAGCGGCGCAGCAGCACCTGCCACTCCGCGTCGGTCAGCTCCTGCGCCTCGTCGACGACGACGTGCGCGAACGGGCCGGCGAGCACGTCCGGGTCGGCCTGGGGCAGCGCGGCCTCGTCGACCAGGGCGTCGCGGAGGTCCTGGTGGCGCAGGGAGGTCATCAGCAGCAGCTCGGAGTCGTCGGCCGCGATCAGCTCGTCGACGACGCCGGCCATCCGCTCGCGCTCGGCCGCGACGACCGCGTCGTGCCGGCGCCGCCGCCGCTCCACCTCCGGGTCGCCGATCCGCTGCCGCGCCGCGTCGAGCAGCGGCAGGTCCGACACCGTCCACGCCCGCGGGTCCGCGCGCTGCAGCGCCCGGACGTCGTCGGCAGCGAGCCAGGGCGCGCACCGGCGCAGGTAGGCCGGCACCGACCACAGGTCCCCGACGACGTCGGCGGCCTCCAGCAGCGGCCAGGCGCGGTCGAACGCCGCACGCAGGTCGCCGTCCCGCCGCACCGCCCGCCGCACCTCGTCCGGCTCGGCGTCCTCGTCGTCGTGCGCGTCCACGACGATGGAGACCAGCGCCTCCCACGCCTGCCCGCGCGCCTCGTTGTGCGGTGTGCCGGGGTCGGGCGCCTCGAACGCCTCGGCCCAGTCGTCGGGGCCCAGCCACACGTCGGCCCACGGGGTCGTGACCGTCGTCCCGCGGGACGGCGGCTCCTCGTGGAAGCGCACCGCCGCCTCGACCGCCTCGGCCATCCGCGCGGACGCCTTCAGCCCGGCCACGTGCGGGTCGGCCTCGACACCGGCCGTCGCCCCCTCGGGCACCAGGTCCCGCAGCGTGCAGGTCCGCACGCCCTCCTCGCCGAGGCCGGGCAGGACGTCGGAGACGTAGGCCAGGTAGGGCTGGTGCGGGCCGACGAACAGCACGCCGCCCCGGTGGTGCCCGAGGCGCGGGTCGGAGTAGAGGAGGTAGGCGGTGCGGTGCAGGGCGACGACGGTCTTGCCCGTCCCCGGGCCGCCGTCGACGACGAGCGCGCCGCGGGAGCCCGCGCGGATGATCGCGTCCTGGTCGGCCTGGATGGTGGCGAGCACGTCCCGCATGCGGTCCGACCGGTCGCTGCCGAGGCTGGCGATGAACGCGGACTGGTCGTCGAGCGCGGCGTGCCCCCGGAGCCCGTCGGGGATGAACACCTCGTCCCAGTAGTCGGTGATCCGGCCGCGGGTCCAGCGGTACCGGCGGCGGCTGGCCAGCCCCATCGGGTCGGCGTGGGTGGCGCCGAAGAACGGCGCGGCGGCCGGGGAACGCCAGTCGACCAGCAGCCGGCGGCCCGCGCCGTCGGTGAGGCCGAGCCGCCCGACGTAGACCGGCTCGCCGCCGTCCGCGGGCACCGTGCGCCCGAGGCACAGGTCCAGGCCGAAGCGGCGCAGGGTCCGCAGCCGGGAGGTGAGCCGGTGCACCTCCAGGTCCCGGTCCAGCGCCGCCTGGCCGTGGCCGCCGGGGGACCGGCGCTCGGCGTCGAGGCGGTCGCCCAGCTCGGCGACGGTCCGCTCGAGGCTCGCCGCGACGGCGGCGAGGTGCGCGGCGTCGTCGGCGACCAGCGCCGGGTCCGCCTTGGCGGCGAGGTCGTCGGGGAGGGCGAACACGGTGGTGCTCAGGGGGGTCACGGCGGGCGAGTGTGGGCCCCGACCCGGGCCTTGCCGCAAGCCCCGGGGGGCGCTATACGTTGAGGTGGGAGGACGGACGGCCCCCGTCTCAGGTGCCCTCGCCCGGCGTCATCCCCATCCGGGCCAGCACGACCGTCTCCCCGATCTGCACGAGGTTGTAGAGCACCAGCGACACCGCGGTCACCACCACGACCGCCGACCAGACCAGCGAGAACTGCACCTGCGCGTACGCGGTCTGGATCGCCGAGCCGATGCCGTCGCCGGTGGCCAGCCACTCGACCAGCAGCGCCCCGGTGAGCGCGCCGGGCACGGAGACGCGGACGGCGGCGAAGAACGCCGGCAGCGACGCGGGCAGCGCCACCTTCCGCAGCGCGGTCAGCGGGCCGCCCCCGTACACGTGCACGACGTCGAGCACCTGCGGGGACGCCGACCGCAACCCGAAGGCGATCGTCACCAGCGCGGGGAACAGCACGACGATCCCGGCGACCACCGCGACCGTGGCGACGTCCCGGCCGAACACCAGGATGATCAGCGGCGCCATCGCGACCAGCGGCACCGAGCGCAGCAGCATCGCGATCGGCATGAGCGCGTGCTCCACGCCCCGCGACAGCCGGAACGCCGTCGCGCCCAGCAACGCCGCCGCCAGGCCGGCGACGAAGCCGATCAGGGCGTGCCCCAGGCTGGTGCCCAGCCGGTCGAGCAGCAGCGACCGGTGCTCGCCGGCGTCGTCGTCGGTGACCAGGTATGCCCACACGTCCAGCGGGCCCTTGGCGACGTAGGACGAGATGCCGAACAGCTCGATCACGCCGACCCACAGCACCCCGACGACGACCAGCGTCCCGAGGGAGGTGAGCAGCGAGCGCCCCAGCGCGCGCAGCACCGCCCGGGTGGCCTGCCGCCGGACCTCCCCGCGCCGGGCCGCGGCGTCCACCGGCGCGGCCGCCGTCCGGGGCCCGCCGGGCGTCTGCGCCATCAGGCCTGCCGTCCTCTCGACCAGGGGGTCACGAACCGGGCGACCAGCCCGAGCAGGGCGAAGCCGACGATCGCCACCGCACCGGAGGCCAGCGCGATGCCCCACACCCGCGCCGGGTTGAGGCCCTGCTGCGCGGCGGTCATCGCCGGCCCGATGCCGACGTCGACCTTGCCGAAGTACTCGCCCAGGACGGCGCCCAGGAAGCAGGCCGGCACCGCGATCTGCAGCGCGGTGAGGACGCCCGGCAGCGCGGCGACCAGCCGGACCTTGCGCAGCTGGGTGAGCGCCCCGCCGCCGTGGACGGCGACCACGTCGAGCGCGGCCCGGTCGGCGGCGCGCAGGCCGAGCAGCGTGCCGACGACGGTGGTGAAGAAGCAGCTCAGCGCCGCGAGGAAGACCGCCGTCCCGGAGGCCTCGCCGACGTCCGGGGCGCCGGTGATGATCAGCACCAGCGGGCCGACGGCGACGATCGGCACGCAGTAGGTGATGGTCGCCAGCTGCGTGACGACGCCCTCGGTCCGCGGCACCACCAGGACGACGGCGGCCAGCAGCAGTGCGAGCCCGTTGCCCCACAGGAAGCCCCGCGCGCCCTCCTCCAGCGTCACGCCGAGGTTGCGGCCGTAGAACGCCCAGCCGTCGGCGGCCCACTGGGCCACCACGTCGGGCGGGGTGGGGACCGCGTCGACCGAGCCGGCGCCGACGTCGGACAGCACCGTGACGGCGGCCAGCCACCACAGCGCGACGACCAGTGCCGACCCGAGCGCGCCGACCGCCCAGGACGGCAGCCGGACGCCGCTCACCCGCCGTCCCCGTCCGTCCCCGCGCCGGTGCCGAACAGCAGCTCCGACGCCCGGTCGACGTAGGCGTGGAACTCCGGCGTCCGCTGCATCTCCGGCGTCCGCGGGCGGGGGAGGTCGACGTCGATGACCTCCCGCACGCGGCCCGGCCGCGGGCTCATGACCGCCACCTGGTCGGAGAGGAACACCGCCTCGGTGATGCCGTGGGTGACCATGAGGGTGGTCGCCGGCTTCTCGGTCCAGATCCGCAGCAGCTCGAGGTTGAGCCGCTGGCGGGTCATGTCGTCCAGGGCGCCGAACGGCTCGTCGAGCAGCAGCACCGACGGTCTGAGGACCAGCGCCCGCGCGATCGACACGCGCTGGCGCATGCCGCCGGACAGCTGCGCCGGCCTGGCCTTCTCGAAGCCCTCGAGCCCGACGAGCGCGACCAGCTCGCGCACGTACGCGTCGTCGACCCGCACCCCGGCCACCTCGAAGGGCAGCCGGATGTTGGACAGCACGCTGCGCCAGGGCAGCAGTGCGGCGTCCTGGAAGGCGATGCCGAGCTCGTGCCCGCGGCGCAGCTCCTGCGGGCTCTTCCCGTCGACCCGGATCGAGCCGCCGGTCGGCTGCTCCAGCCCGGCCAGCACCCGCAGGATCGTGGACTTGCCGCAGCCCGACGGGCCGAGCAGGGAGAGGAAGCTGCCGCGGTCGGTGTGCAGGTCCACCGCGGACAGCGCCTCGACCCGGCGGGTGCCCATCGAGAAGGTCTTGGACAGGCCGGTGATCTGCACGCCGGTGCCCAGGGCGGCGCCCCGGGCACCGGACGTGGTGGTCGTCTCGGTCACCGGGTCATCAGGGCCGGTAGTCCCTGAGCTCCGGGTTCTCCTCGTAGACCTCCTCGAGGAGGGACAGGTCGAACAGCTCGTCGGCCTCGATCTCGACGCCGGCGCCGGCCAGGGACTCGACGGTCTCCTGCTGCAGCTCGTCGGTGATCGTGAACAGGCCCTCGGCCTCGGTGTCCTCGGTGGTGATCAGCTCGTCGTTGGCGGTGTGCGCCGACTGCACCTCGTTCTCCCGGACCAGGCCGAGGTCGGCGCCGTAGCTCTCCAGGCAGACGTCGACGGCGGCCTCGGGGTCGGCCAGGACGTCGGTCCAGCCCTGGATCTCGGCGACGAGGAACGCCTTGAGCCTCTCCCGGTCCTCCGCGATCGACTGCTCCGTGGCGGTGAACGTCTCGGCGACGAAGGGCAGCCCGTTGTCGGCGAAGGGCAGGTTGGTGACGGCCAGGCCCTGGCTCGCCACGGTGATCGACTCGTTGGTCAGGTAGGCGACGAAGCCGTCGACCTCGCCGTTGACCAGCACGGAGGGGTCGTACTGCACCGGGACGACGGTGACCTGGCCCGGGTCGATGCCGTTGGCGGCCAGCAGCGCCTGGAAGAGGCTGGTGTTGGAGTCCTGGACGCCGATCCGCTTGCCGACCATGTCCTGCGGCGTCGCGATGTCCCCGCCGTCGGCCAGCGACAGGATCGTGAACGGGTTCTTCTGGTACGTCGTCCCGATGATCCGGACCGGGGCGTCCTCGTTGGCGACGGCGGTGCCGACCGAGACGGCGTCGCTGAGCGCGACGTCGACCGAGCCCTGCACCAGCTCGGCGACGCCGGTCGAGGGGCCGGCGACGAGGTTGACCGAGGAGAAGCCGGCGTCGGCGTAGTAGCCGTTGGTGTCGGCCACGTACTCGCCGAGGAACTCGGCGTTCTTGATCCAGGACAGCTGGACGGACAGCTCGCCGAAGCCGTCCTCGCCGGATCCCCCCGGTCCGCCGGGGTCGTCGGACCCGCCGCAGGCGCCCAGGGCCAGGGCCAGGCCCACGGCGGAGGTCGCCGCGGCGGCCCGCCGGAGAGGGGAGCGGGTGGGGGACGGGAAGGTCATCGGGGTCCTCGCTCGGGTCGGCTGCGCGGTCGGCGGCGCCCGACACTCGCCGACGTTCGTTTCCGCCCGACGCGCGTCGTGTCACCGCCGGGTTACCGCCGGTCCCGCGCCCGTGAGGAACCCCACGCCGCTCCCGTCAGCCGGCGGATCCCGTCGTCATCCGGTCCAGCACCTCCAGCCACGCCCGACGGACGTGCACGGGCTGGTCGTCGACCAGGGAGCCCAGGTGGGCGGGGTCGAGCCGGCCGGGGTCGACGACGGTGCCGAAGGCGAGGCGGAAGACGAGGTCGCTGACCTGGTCGCCCGCCAGGCCCGCGTCGGTCAACGGCTGCAGGACCCACCGCGGGTCCGCCGGCATCGTGCTCACGGACGATCTTCGTGCGCGGGCCGCCTCCCGGATGCACCCGGCGACGAGTCCCCGTCCTCCGGCCGGTCACCACCGTGCACGCTGCGGACGGGGAGGAGAGCCCGATGTCCGACCTGGTGGTGGACTTCATCGTCTCGCTCGACGGCTACGGGGCCGCGGGGGGCTGGCCCGGCTACTGGGGCATGGAGGGGCCCGAGTACCTCGGCTGGCTGGGGCAGGACGGCGCCCTGGAGCAGACCGTCCTCATGGGGGCGACGACGTACCGGCTGATGTCCGGCTTCGCCGCCGAGATCCCCGACGACCCCGGTCTCGCCGGCCTGACGGCGATGTCGAAGGTGGTCTTCTCCTCGACCCTGCGCGCGCCGCTGTCGTGGGCGAACACCGAGCTGGTCGACGGCGACGCCGTGGCCGCCGTGCGGGCGATGAAGGAGCGCGGCACGCGACCGCTGCGCACGGTGGGCAGCGTCAGCCTGTGCCGGTCGCTGCTCGCCGCCGGCCTGGTGGACCGCTACCGCGTCGTCGTCTTCCCGGTCATCACCGGCGCCACCGGGACCGACCGCGTCTACGACGGCTATCCCGACGTCGCTCTCGACCTGGTCGACAGCCGCCTGTTCGACGGCCGGCTCCAGCTGCTGGAGTACGTCCCCACGGTGCTCGCCGGTCCGCCCGGGGCGACCTGAGGGAGCCGCGGACCCTCCGGCGGGGACCTTCGTGTCTTCTCCGGGGAACGGCGCGGTCCTAGCGTCGGGGCGAGCTGACCCCGGTGTCCGGTCAGACGCGGCCGGTGTCCCCGCATCCCCGCTCACCCCGGAGGTGGACGCCATGCGCACCCCGAAGAAGCGCACCAGCCTCGCCCTCGCCGGTTCCGCCGCCCTCGTCGCGGGGGTGGTCGTGTGGCCGGCGGGCGCGGCGGCCGCCCCGGAGGGCGAGGTCCTCGAGGGGACCTTCGAGACCGACCGGGTGGAGGAGGTCTTCCTCGACCACGACGCCAACGGCGTGCCCTCGCTCGGGGACGAGCTCGTCTACACCAACACCAGCACGGGCGGCCTCGGGGACGCCACCGACCGGGGCCACTGCGTGTTCCACCAGGTGGACCTCGCCGCCGACAGCACGGTGCTGCACTGCACCGCGACCAACGTCGGGCCGCGCGGCTCGCTCACCGTGCAGGGCGTGAGCCGCACCGGCATCACGGCCCCGGTGCTGCGGGAGCCGAGCAGCTGGGCCGTGACCGGCGGCACCGGCGAGTTCGCCTCCGCGTCGGGGGAGATCCACATCGAGGAGTTCGAGGGCGCCGGGCTGGACTTCCGCTCCCGCGGGACGTTCCGGATCGTCCTCGGCGGCTGAGGGGCGTCCCGTGCCGGTCGCCGTCCCGGGCGACCGGCACTGCGCTCTCGTGCGGCCGCGCGCGACACGCCGCGTCGACCATCCCGGCCCGGCGGCCGGCGCCGGGCCGACCGTGTCCTCGCGGGGACCGCCGGTGTGTCCGCCCGTGACACCACGGGCCCCGGGGAGACCGGTGCCGCGTCTCCCCGGGGCCCGTCCGACCGGTCGGCTCAGCCGCCGAGCCGGGACCTGAGCAGCTGCTTGCCCCGTTCAGCGCCCTTGCGGCTGTCCGCCTGGGCCTTGCGGAAGAGCTCGGCGAGTTCGCCGTCGCCGTCGCGGTCGGCGTCCTGGATGTAGGTCTCCAGCCGCAGCGCGTTGCTCAGGCACTGCTCGGTGAACCAGATGAGGTTGTAGTCCTTGTCCTGGGTGCCGGTGACCTGCCCGGCCTCCTGGCCGCTGGTGGTGGTCATGGCTCGCTCCCTCCACTCGGGTGAGGGGTTCGGTCTACTCGCCGGCGACCGCGTGCGTCCACCACTACCTGCCTGGTGGTCCTCCGTGCCCGTACCCGGGCCGAGCGGTGCCGGACGCGTCGGCCGACGTGGACGCTCGGGCGTCCGGCCGACGGACTGACCCGTCGAGCACCGACGAGGGGAGCGGGCGGTGGCCGGACGCCACGAGTACGAGGTCGAGGAGCTCCGCGAGGGCGTGATCGGCGGCAAGACGTCCGGCGACGAGCTCGAGAGGCTGCTCGACGAGCACGCCCGCGAGGGCTGGCAGCTCAAGGCGATCACGTCCGTCGACGTGAAGGGCCGCATCGGGCCGGGCAGCGTGGAGGGCAGCCTGGTGACCTTCGAGCGCCCCGTCGCCCGAGCACGCCCGGGACCGGCGACCGCTGCGCCGACCCACGCTCTCGTGTGTGGGGCGGGTGGGGCTCGAACCCACGACCCAGGGATTATGAGTCCCATGCTCTGACCGGCTGAGCTACCGCCCCGGAACGACGCTCCCAGCCTGCCAGACGCCGGACCGGCGCTCAGCGGACCCACAGGCGCCGCGCCGCCGGGTCCCAGCGCCGGTCGCCGCCGCGCCGGGCCCTGCCCCCGGAGGTCCGGCGACGGGCCGCGGTCGGTGCGGCCGCCGCCGCGCTGCTGGGAATCAGTGGCGTCGGCGGCTACGCCCTCGGCTCGGCCGCCGCGGGGGAGGGCACCGCGGCGACGACGTCGGTGGTCCGGCCCGGCACCACCGACGGCACCCGGGGCGGCGTCCCCGGCCCCCCGCCCGGCCTCGACGAGGGCACCACCGGCGACAGCCCTGACCCCGTGCGCGGGCGGACCCGGCCGGGGACTCAGCCCCGGCCGGGTCCGTCGCCGAAGCCGTCGAAGCCGTCGAAGCCGCCGGGCCCGCCGCGGAACCCGTCCGGGCCGGCGTCGAACCCCTCGGCCAGCCCGTGCAGCACCAGCGAGCCGAACGCCACGAGCACCAGCAGGGTGACCAGGCCGACCAGTGCGATGCGCACCGCCGCGGGACGGCCGGCGCGCGCCCCGGCGACGGTGGTCCGCAGCTGCTCCCAGGCCATGAGCCCCAGCGGCCGCCAGCCCGGCGCGGTGACCTGCGGCGGGGCCGCCACCGGCGGGAGGTCGGCGGTCAGCGGCGCGAGGTCGCGCAGGTGGACGGCGGCCCAGGCGGCCGCCATCCGGTCCCCGCCCTCGTCGGGCGTGAGCGCCCCGCGGGCGACGCCGTCCTGCAGCCGGTGCACCGTCGCGAGCCGGTCGGCGTCGGTCGCGCGCACCGGCGGTGCCGGCGGCACGGCGCCCGGTCGCACCGTGCCGTCGGCGGCGGCCGCGTACCGCGTCCGGCCGCCGAACGGCGTCGTCGGTCCTGGGATCGGGGTCCCGTCCATGTCGTTCCTCCCCACGAGAGCCGGTCCGGCCGGCCAGCGTGCCCGCGGTTCCTGTGACGGACCTGTGAGCCCGGCCACCGCGGGACATGCCTCGAAGGCGGGAGTGGCACTGCGTGTCAGACCGGCCACGAACCGTGAGACCCGCAGGTCGTCGCAGTGCCGGAACGGTTGAGCGCGCAAGCGGACACGCCGGGGCCGTTATGTCCCCGTGACCTCACCCGTCCCATCCGTAGTACCTTCGCCCGCGGTCCTGCCGGGCCGCTGCGCCTCGGGACGACGAGGACCCCGGCCGGACTCCGCCTGACCGTCCCGGCACGCGCCGGGAGCGGGGACCGCACGGAGGTCCCCGGCTCGGTCGCGCCCGCGGACGCCGGACGCGGGCAGGCCGCCCGTCCCGCCGGACGGGCGCCGATCCGGCAGGCGGCCGCGAGAAAGGGAGATCCGCCCTCTTGGCGACCGCGCACCACCGGACCGCCCGCTCCACCTCCCGCCGGCTCCGCCGCGCCGTGCTCGCCGCCGGCGCCGCCGCGCTCCTGATGGCGGCGCCCGTCCCGGCGATGGCGGACCCCGACGACGACGTCGCCGCGGCCGAGGCCGCCGAGGCCGCCCTCGTCGCCGAGGTGAGCCGGATCCAGGGGGCGGTCACCGCCGCCGAGGAGCAGCTCCAGCGGATGACCGTCGAGGCGGAGGCCGCCGCGGACGCCGCACTGGTCGCCCAGGCCGAGCTCGCCGCCGCGCAGGAGGCCGCCGCCGTGGCCGCGGCCGAGCTGCAGGCCGCGCGCGACGCCGTCGCGCAGGCGCAGGACGAGGTCGTCGAGCTCGGCCGCGAGGCCTACATGGGCAGCGGGGGAGACCTGGGCGGCACCGCCTCGGTGCTGCTGGACAGCCAGGGCCCCCGCGAGGTCCTCGAGCGCGCCGCCACCCTCGACCTGCTCGGCGCCCAGCGCGCCGAGACCCTCGAGCAGTACGAGCTGCTGGAGACCCAGGAGGAGGAGGCCGACGCCGCCGCCCGCGCCGCGGTCCAGGAGCGCGACGCGGCCGCCGCGGCCGCCGCGCAGGCCCAGGCCGCCGCCGACGCACGGCTGGCCCAGGCGCAGGGCGACTACGACGCCCTGGCCGGTGAGAAGGCCCGCCTGGACGAGCAGTTGCGCGCGGCCGAGGTCGAGCTGCTGCGGCTGCGCGGCGTCGCCGAGGCCGAGGCCGCCTGGGAGGCCCAGCAGGCCGCCGAGCAGCGGGCCGCGGTCGACGTCCAGTCCAGTGCCGGTGGCGGCATCGCCCCGACCACCGGCCGCGTGACCTCCTGCTACGGCCCGCGCTGGGGGACCATGCACCAGGGCGTGGACATCGCCGCCCCGATCGGCACCCCGGTCCTCGCCCCGGAGGGCGGCGTGGTCCTGCAGGCGGGCCCGGCCAGCGGCTTCGGCCAGGCCGTCTACGTCCAGCACGACGACGGCTCGATCACCCTCTACGGCCACGTCAACCGGTTCTTCGTCTCGGCCGGCCAGGTCGTGGGCGCCGGCCAGCAGATCGCCGAGGTCGGCAACAAGGGCCAGTCCACCGGGCCGCACCTGCACTTCGAGGTGCACGAGGGCGGGCTCTACGCCAGCCGGGTCGACCCGATGCCGTGGCTGCAGGCGCACGGCATCTCGCTGGGCGGCGCCTGCTAGCGGCGTCCGCGGAACCGGCCGAGCAGGTCGCCGGCGCCCCCGACGGTCCGCGCGGCCAGCGCCAGGATCGGCCCGCCGGGGATGCCCGGCGCCGACTCGACGATCGGGGCCAGCCGCATCAGCTCCGGCAGGTCCCGCACCCGCAGCCGGCGCCGCACCAGCGCCGCGGCCGGGTTGGTCCGCCCCGACGCCGCCTCCAGCAGGACGTCGGCCGCGGCCTCGACGACGGCGCCGCGGGGCCGCGTGCCGCCCACCGGCCGCACCGTCCAGCCCGGCGGGTCGGCCGCGAAGACCCACCCGCCGCCGGGGGTCACCAGGGCGGCGCCGCCGGCGATGCCCGAGGAGGCGGCCAGCGCGCCGGTGACGTCGGCCAGCGCGGCCAGCCCGGCGTCCAGGACCCGTGCCGGGACCGGGGGAGCGCCCAGCGGTACCAGGTCCAGGCCGTGCACGGCGAGCTCGTAGGCCTGACCGAGGACCACCGACAGCATCGGCAGCCGCCCGACCGTGGAGACCGCGGGCGCGGCGTCCAGCTCGACGGGCTCCTCGGTCAGGTAGCGCTCGGTCGCCTCCCGGTTGCGGCGCAGCGCGGCGAGGACCTCCTCCCGCGAGGCGTCGCGGTGGGTGGCGGTCACCCGGGCGTTGGTCGCGTCGACGTCGGCCGGCGTCCCGGCGCCGCCGGCCTGGGCGGAGGCCACCAGGTCGGCCAGGGCGGCGTGGTCGGGCCAGCAGCCCAGGTGCACGCACACCTCGTGCGCCCGCCAGCCCGGGAGCCGCGTCGGCCGGTCCAGGTCCACCGCGGCCGCCTGCTCGAGGAAGGCGTCCCAGGCGCCGAGCACCATCGGCCCCACCACGTCCCGGCCGGCATCGGCCATCCCGCGCGTCCCGTCGTCCCGTCCCATGCCCCGGCCCCTACCCACCCCGTCGGGGGAGTGGCACGTGCGTCCGAGTGGAGAACGGAACGAGATCGGCCGAGAACCCCAGCGTGGACGGGGCAGGGGTGCGGCGTGCCGAGGCGGGGACCCCGCGCCGGCCGCGGCGTGCCGCGCCCGCCTGGCTCGGCGTCGGCCTCTACCGGCCGTTGGCCGAGGACGACGAGCGCGCCCGCTTCTGGGTCCGGCACGTGCACACCGGCGTGCTGCTCAGCGAGATCGCCGGCTGGGCCTGCCTGGTCTACACCCTGACGACCCCGACCCCCGGTCACCGGCACCCCGTCCTCCTGGCGCTGGCCGGCTCGGTCGTCGTCCTGACGCCCCTGCTGCTCCTCCTGCCGCTGCACCGGATCGTCCGCGACCTGCGCGGCCCGCTGCTGTTCTCCGTCTGGACGGCCGCCGTGACGGCCATCGTCGCCACCGCTGCGCGGCTCGACGGCGGCACCGACAGCCCGCTGTCGGTGATCTTCTTCCTGGTCCTCGTCTATATGGCGGTGGCCTACCCGCCGGCCGGCGTGGTGCTCACCGGCACGCTCATGACCACCGCGTACGCGACCCTGGTCGCCGGCCCGCCGGATGCGCACTCGCTGCTGGTGGCCACCGTGCTCGGCACGGTCACGCTGATCTGCACGCTGTCCTCGGCCAACCAGTGGGCCGCCCACGACCGGCAGGTGCTGCTGCTGCGCACCCAGGAGGCGCTGGCCACCACCGACCCGCTCACCGGCGTGCCCAACCGCCGGGTCTTCCTCGACCGCGTCGGCCGGGCCGTGCGCCTCGCCGGCCGGGGCGAGCGGGCGGTGGTCTGCATCGTCGACCTGGACGGTTTCAAGGCGGTCAACGACCGGCGGGGCCACGCCGCCGGCGACGAGGTCCTCCGCTCGGTCGCCGCCGCGCTGGGCCGGGTGGTCCGCGAGACCGACACCGTCGCCCGGCTCGGTGGTGACGAGTTCGCCGTCCTCGCCGGGTCCCTGCTGCCCGCCGACGACGTCCTGCTGGCCGACCGCCTGCGCGCCGCCGTCGCGGAGGTCGGGACCGGCTGCGGGGTGACCGCCAGCGTGGGCTGTGCCCCCGTGCACCCCGACGACGACGTCGCGGGCGTGCTGCACCGCGCCGACGAGGCGATGTACCGGGCCAAGGCGGCCGGCGGGGACCGGGTCGCCGATCTCGCAGGGTGACCGACACTCCCGCAGGCCGCTCACCGAGCGTCACCGGCGGTCGACGGAGTTCCGTATGCGACACGGGCTCCCGCAACGGCCCGTGACGGGAGCCACGGTGTAGCGTCGAGGCGGTCCGACCCCGGGTTGGACTCTGCGCCGGTGGTCGTGGTATGGCGCTGACCAGCACTTCCGTGACGCGCGTGGCGGGTGTGGTCACATCCGGAACAGTCGCTGCATCCGCACTGGCGCGACCGGCACCTCATCGTGCACACTGTCACCGGGAGCCCTGGTCCGCCGCCGTTGACCACAGCCTGTCACCGAATCGATCGTCCGTTGGGGAAGACGAGACCGATCGAGTCGATGGAGGTGCCTCGTGCAGCGACGGTCTACCCAGGGTGTCGTCTTCGTGCACTCCTGCCCGAAGGCGCTCTGCCAGCACGTCGAGTGGGCGCTCGAACGCGTCATCGGCGCGCCGGTCTCCCTGTCGTGGGCCGACCAGCCCGCGGCGCACGGTGCCTACCGTGCCGAGGTCGCCTGGACCGGGGTCCCCGGCACGGGCGCCAAGCTGGTCGCCGCGCTGCGCGCGTGGCCGATGCTGCGCTTCGAGGTGACCGAAGAGGCCAGCCACGGCAACGACGGCGAGCGCATGTCCTACGTGCCCGGGCACGGCGTCTTCCGGGCGCCCACGAGCGCCAACGGCGACATCGTCGTGACCGAGCAGCAGCTGCGGACGCTCGCGGCGACCGCCACGTCGGTGGAGGCGTTCCGCCACGGCGTCGACCAGCTCCTCGGCGCGGCCTGGGACGCCGACCTCGAGGTGTACCGCTACGCCGGCGACGGCAGCCAGACCACCTGGCTGCACCAGGTCGTCTGAGCGTCCGGAGCGGAGTCGCAGGTCACGATCAGGGCACACGACGTGAGGCACCCCGCCCCCTCGTCGTAGGCTGCACACCAGGTCGTCCGGACGCCGTCGGGGAAGCGGCGTCCGGGCGACCTCCACACGAGAGGCCCGCCACCGCTGCAGCGGTGGCGGGCCTCTCGGCGTCCGGACGGGAACTCGTCCGGTGGGCGGTCGGCCCCGCTGCGCGGGGCAGCGGGGACCTCCTCAGAGCGGGATGTTGCCGTGGGCGCCGCGGCCGGCCGGGGCCGAGGCGAGGGCCTCGACCAGCCGGCGGCGGGTGCGGGAGGGCTCCACCACCTCGTCGACGACGCCGATCTCCAGCGCCCGGTTCACCCCGCCGGCGATCCGCTCGTGCTCGGCGGCCAGCTGCGCGTGCAGCGCCTCGCGCTCGGCCGGCGGCACCGCGGCCAGCTTCTTGCGGTGCAGGATGCCGACGGCGGCCTTGGCGCCCATGACCGCGACCTCGGCGCCGGGCCAGGCGAAGACGGCGGTGGCGCCGAGCGAGCGCGAGTTCATCGCGATGTAGGCCCCGCCGTAGGACTTGCGGGTCACCAGCGTCACCCGCGGCACGACCGCCTCGGCGAAGGCGTGCAGCAGCTTCGCGCCGCGCCGCACCACGCCGTCCCACTCCTGGCCCACGCCGGGCAGGTAGCCGGGGACGTCGACCAGCACCACCAGCGGCACCCCGAAGGCGTCGCACATCCGCACGAAGCGGGCGGCCTTCTCCGCCGACGCGGAGTCCAGGCAGCCGCCCAGGCGCAGCGGGTTGTTGGCGATCACGCCGACCGTCCGACCGCCCAGCCGGCCGAGCGTGGTGACCACGTTCGGCGCCCAGCGCGGGTGCAGCTCCAGCCCGGGCCCGTCGAGCACGGCGGCCACGAGAGGCTTGACGTCGTAGGCCCGCTGCGGCTGCTCGGGCAGCAGGGAGCGCAGGTCGACGTCGGGGGCCTCCGACGCCGGCGCGAAGGAGCCCTGCGCGGCGAACAGGTCCACCGCCTGCCGGGCGGTCTCCAGGGCCGCCGCCTCGGACTCGGTGACCACGTGCACGACGCCGCTGCGCCGGCCGTGGGTGTCCGGGCCGCCGAGGCGCTCCATGTCGACGTCCTCGCCGGTGACCGAGCGGACCACGTCGGGGCCGGTGACGAACACCCGCCCGGCCGGCCCCATGATCACCAGGTCGGTGAGAGCCGGCCCGTACGCGGCGCCGCCGGCAGCCGGGCCGAGGACGACCGAAACCTGGGGCACCCGGCCCGAGGCGCGCACCATCGCGGCGAACACCTCGCCGACGGCGTGCAGCGCGGTCACGCCCTCGGCCAGGCGGGCGCCGCCGGAGTGCCAGATGCCGACCACCGGCACGCGCTCGCGCAGCGCGGTGTCGATGGCGTCGACGATGTGCCGGCAGCCGTCGATCCCCATCGCGCCGCCCATCACCGTGGCGTCGGTGCAGAAGGCGACGGCGGGGCTGCCGGCCACCGTCCCGCGCGCGGCCATGACGCCCGAGGTGTCGCGGGGGGCGAGCAGGGCCACCGACCCGGCGTCGAAGAAGCGGGCGAGGCGGTCCTCGGGGTCGCGCGGGTCGGGGCTGGGCAGCGTCGGGACGGCGTGGACGGTGGTCACCGGACCTCCAGGGGCGGGCCTTGAGTGCGGGGCCGGCCCGGGGGCCGGGCGGGGAGTGCGCTAGGCGGTCGTGAAGACGAGCGCGATGTTGTGGCCGCCGAAGCCGAACGAGTCGTTGACCGCGGCGGTGAGGGACGCCTGGCGCGGCTCGCGGCGGACGATGTCGAGGGCCTGCACGGCGGCGTCGTCGTCGGGGTCGTCGAGGTTCGCCGTCGCGGGCACGACCTGCTCGCGCAGCGCGAGGATGGTGAACACCGACTCCAGGGCGCCGGCGGCGCCGAGCAGGTGGCCGGTCTGGCTCTTCGTCGCGGTGACCAGCGCGTGGTCGCCCACGGCGCTGCGGATCGCGGCGGCCTCGGCGGTGTCCCCGACCGGGGTCGAGGTGGCGTGCGCGTTGACGTGGCCGACGTCGGCGGGGTCGATGCCGGCGTCGCGCAGCGCGGCGCCGATCGCGCGGGCGGCGCCCTCGCCCTCGGGGTGCGGGGCGACCAGGTCGTAGCCGTCGGCGGTGGCGCCGGCCCCGGCGAGCCGGGCGTGCACCCGGGCGCCGCGGGCCCTGGCCGAGCCCGCGCGCTCGAGGACCAGCGCGGCCGCGCCCTCACCGAGCACGAACCCGTCCCGGCCCTTGTCGAACGGGCGCGAGGCGCGCTCGGGCTCGTCGTTGCGGGTGCTCATCGCCCGCATGGCGGCGAACCCGGCCATCGGCAGCGGGTGGACGACGGCCTCGGCGCCGCCGACCAGGACGACGTCGGCGCGGTCGAAGCGCAGCAGGTCCAGGCCCCAGCGGATCGCCTCGGCGCCGGAGGCGCAGGCGCTGACCGGGGCGTGCACGCCGCCGCGGGCGCCGATGGCCAGCCCGACGGCCGCGGCGGGGCCGTTGGGCATGAGCATCGGGATGGTGAAGGGGGAGACCCGCTTGGGGCCCTTCTCCTCCAGGACGTCGTCCTGGCCGAGCAGGGTCAGCGCCCCGCCGATGCCGGTGCCGAAGACGACGGCGATCCGCTCGGGCTCGACCCCGGCGTCGGCGGCACCGGACTCGGCCCAGGCCTGCTCGGCGGCGATGACCGCGACCTGCTGGCTGCGGTCCAGCCGGCGCGCGCGGACCCGGTCGAGCTGCTGGACGGGGTCGGTGGCCAGGGTCGCGGCGAGCTGGGCCGGGAACTCCTTGACCCAGTCGTCGTCGAGGCGGCGGACCCCCGACCGTCCGGCCAGCAGCGCGTCCCAGGTGCTGGCGACGTCGCCACCGAGGGGCGTGGTGGCTCCGAGGCCGGTGACGACGACGTCGTCGTTCGAGCTCATGACGGGTCCTCTCCTGGGGGCGTGCGGGCGCGGGCGGCCGGGGACCCGGCTCAGCCCTGGTTCTTCTGGATGTAGCTGATGGCGTCGCCGACGGTCTTGATGTTGCCGAGCTCGTCGTCGGGGATGGCCACGCCGAACTTGTCCTCGACGGCGGTGGCGATCTCGACCATCGACAGGGAGTCGACGTCGAGGTCCTCGGTGAACGACTTCTCCGGGGTGGCGTCGGCGGGGGCGACCCCGGCGACCTCCTCCAGGATCTCGGCCAGACCTGCCTGGATGTCCTCGCTCACGCGGGGGTCCTCTCTCTCGGTGGGGGCGGGCGCTGCCCGCCGTCGGGCCCGGACGTCCCGGGTGTCTGGGGTGCCGCTCAGGGCAGGACGAGCACCTGGCCGGCGAAGGTGAGACCGGCGCCGTAGCCGAGGACGAGCGCGAGGTCGCCGCTCTTGGCCTCGCCGGACTCCATCAGCGCGGTGAGGGCCAGCGGGATCGACGCCGCGGAGGTGTTGCCGGCCTGGACGATGTCGCGGGCGACGACGGTCTCCTTGCCGAAGCCGAGCCGCCGGGTCATCGACTCGACGATGCGCAGGTTGGCCTGGTGCGGGGCGAACACGTCGATGTCCTCGGGCCCGACGCCGGCGGACTCCATCGCCTGGATGAGGGTGTCGGTGAGCCGGGTGGTCGCCCAGCGGTAGACCGCCTGGCCGGCCATCGAGATGCCCCTGGAGCCGGCGACGATCTCGATCGCGGAGAACTGGTCGCCGTCGCTGCCCCACGCCACCGGGCCGATGCCCGGCTCGTCGGAGGCGCCGACCACGGCCGCGCCGGCGCCGTCGGCGAAGATCACCGCGGTGGAGCGGTCGGTCTGGTCGACGACGTCGGTGAGCCGCTCGACGCCGACCACCAGCGCGTTGCGCGCCGAGCCCGCGCGGATGGCCGCCGAGGCCACCTCCAGCGCGTAGCAGAAGCCGGCGCACCCGGCGTTGAGGTCGAACGCGCCGGGGCGGGGGATGCCCAGGCGGTGGGCGACCTGCGGGCCGATGCCGGGGATCGGCTCCTTGAGGCTGGCGCTGGCGAGGATCACCAGGTCGACCTCGTCGGGCGCCAGGCCGCTGGCGGCCAGCGCCTTGCCGCCGGCGGCGACGGCCATCTCCTGCAGGGTCTCGTCCTCCGAGGCCCAGCGGCGCTCGGCGATGCCGACGCGGGTCTGGATCCACTCGTCGTTGGTGTCCATCACCTGGGCGAGCTCGTCGTTGGTGACGCGCCGGCGGGGCCGGTAGCCGCCGAGGCCCAGGATGCGCGCCCCGGGGGCGCCCTTCGGCAGTCGGATGCTCACGCGGGGACCTCCGGGTAGAGACGGGCGAGCGGGTCGCCGGCGTCGACGAGGTCGCCGTCCTGGACGAGCCACTCGGCGAGGACGCCGTCGTACCCGGCCGAGACCTTGACCTCCTCGCGGCGGCTGCGCACGCAGCCGAGGGGGGTGCCGGCGGGCAGGTGGGTGCCCTCGGGGACGTCGGCGGGGCTGACCGTGCCGCGGACGGGGGAGACGACGACGCGCCAGTCGGGCTGGTGCTCGGCCTCGGGGCGGCCGCGGGCGGCGTCGATGAGCGCGCGGGCGCGGTCGAGGTCGCCGGGGCCGGCCAGCGCCAGCACCTCGACGTCGGCACCCTTCCACTCGCGCTTGGCCAGGCCCGCCAGCGCGCCCGCCGGCGGCAGCTCGATGGCCGCGGTGACGCCGAGCTCGCGCAGGGTGGCCAGGCACGCGTCGAAGTGCACCGGGCTGGTGACCTGGCTGACCAGGCGGGACAGCGTCTCGGCGCCGGAGTCGACGGCGGCGCCGTCGGCGTTGGACAGCAGCAGCCGGCTCGGGTCGGCCGGGCGCAGGCCGCCGACCAGGCCCTCGAGCTCCTCGCGGGCCGGGCCCATGTAGGAGGTGTGGAACGCGCCCGCCACCGACAGCGGCACCACCCGTGCCTTCGCCGGCGGCTCCGCCTTGAGCGCGGCCAGCCCGTCGAGCGGCCCGGCGACGACGACCTGGCCGCCGCCGTTGAGGTTGGCCGCGACCAGCCCGTGCCGCTCGAGCGCCTTCTCCAGCTCGTCGGGGTCGGCGCCGAGGACGGCGGACATGCCGGTCGGGGTGAGCCCGCAGGCGCGGGCCATCGCGCGGCCGCGTACGGCGGTCAGCGCGATCGCCGCCTCGACCGACAGCACGCCGGCCAGCGCGGCCGCGGTGAGCTCGCCGACGCTGTGCCCGGCGATGACGACGTCGCGGCCGGTCTGCGGGCTGTGCGCGACCGGGCCGGGCAGGCCGCCGAGCTCGCGGGCGACGAACAGGCTCATCGCGACGACCAGCGGCTGGGTGACCGCGGTGTCGCGGATCGCCTCGGCGTCGCCGGTGGTGCCCAGGGTCAGCAGGTCGGCGTCGGCGATCGCCCCGGCCCAGCGGAAGAAGGACTCGGCGCCGGGGAGCTCCAACCAGGGGGTGAGCATCCCGGGCTTCTGCGCACCCTGCCCGGGTGCGAGGACGGCCAGCACCCCACCACCGTCTCATTGGTCACGGCCCCCCGCGCGCTCGTCCGGCACGAAAGGACACCGCTGCGCTTTGGAGGGTTCCTACAACAGCGGAGCCCGGACGAGCCGTTGCGGTGCCGATCCGTGGTGGACAACACTGCAGGACCCCTTGCGGCCCCGGACCCTGCTAGTGCCAGAGGGAGCGCTCGCCGCCCAGGTCGGCCAGTGCGAGCGCGACCTGGAGCGTCCAGGCGCCGCGCGGGTCGGTGGCCACCTGGCCGGTCACCTCGGCGGCCCGCTTGAGCCGGTACCGGACGGTGTTCGGGTGGACGAACAGCGCCCGCGCGGTGGCCTCCAGGTTGCCGCCGCCGGCCAGCACCGCCCGCACCGTCTCGAGCAGGTCGCCGCCGGCGGTGCGCAGCGGGAGCACCACCCGCTCGGTGAGCGCCGCGCGGGCCAGCGGGTCGCCGTCGAGGGCCCGCTCGGGCAGCAGCGCGTCGGCGGGGACCGGCCGCGGTGCGCCGGGCCAGGCGCGCGCGGCCCGGAGCCCGGCCAGCGCCGCCGCGGCCGACCCGCCGGCCGCGCTGAGCCGGTCGACGACCGGGCCGAGGACCACCGGGCCCGGCCCGAACTCCTCGGTGACCCGCTCGGCCGCCGACCGCAGGTCCTCGGCGCCGCCCAGCACCACCACCAGGTGCTCGGCGTGCACGCCCACGAGCACCTCGCAGCGGTGCGAGCGGGCGGCGCGGCGGACGTCGGCGTGCGTGTCGCCGTCGGCGGGGGCGACCCCGACCAGCACGGCCACCGGGCCGGTGCCGTCCCAGCCGAGCGCGGAGGCGCGGCCGGGCAGCTCCTCGGAGCGCTCGCCGCGGACCAGCGCGTCGACGACCAGCGCCTCCAGTCGCGCGTCCCAGGCGCCGCGGTTCTCGGCGAAGCTCGCGTAGACGTGCGCGGTGGCGAAGGCGACCTCGCGGCTGAACAGCAGCACGGCCAGGCGCAGCGCGTCGGCGTCGCCGGGCTCGGCCACCGACTCGACGTGGTCGTCCATCACCTGGACGGTGAGCTCGACCAGGTCGACGGTCTGCTTGAGCGGCACGGCGCGGACCAGGTCGCGGGGCGCGGCGCCGAACACCTCGCCGGTGAGCCGGGGCGGGCGGTCGGGGGAGCGGCACCACTCGACCAGCGAGGCGATGCCGGCCTGCGCGACGAGCATGACCCACGAGCGCTGGTCGGCGGGCATGGTGCGGAACCAGGGCAGGTCCTCGTCCATGCGGGCGACGGCGCGGGTGGCGATGGCCCCGGAGGCGCGCTCCAGCCGCCGCAGCGTCGCCGCCGTCGGCGGGCGGTCGATCACCCGGTGGGCCACGCGGTCAGCGTGTCACGGCCCGTTGCGTCGGGGAGAGTGGGGGAGTGACCGCCCCGACCACCGCGCCCGCACGGGCCCGCCGCCGGGTGCTCCGCGCGATCGGGGCCGGCCTCGCCGTCCTCGCCCTGCTCGGGACCGGGGTGGCGGCCCGCTTCGGCCCGCAGGTGCGCCTCGACGACGCGGTCAGCCGGGAGCTGTACGCCGGGGACGACCGCTCGGCGCCGGTGAGCGCACTGCTGGAGACGCTCACCACCCCGGGCGTCACCTGGTTCCGCGTGCTGGTGTTCCTGCCGGTGCTGGTCTGGCTGGTCCGCCGCCGGGCGTGGCGCACCGTGCTGTGGGTCGTCGTCGCGGTCACCGCCGTCGGGCCGCTCACCACCGCGCTCAAGGAGCTGGTCGGGCGCGCCCGCCCGGCGTTCGAGAACGGCGGCCTGGTGTACGAGGGGCTGAGCTACCCGAGCGGGCACTCCTCGGGCATCGCCACGCTGGTCACCGTCGCGCTGGTGCTGGCCTGGCCGCGGCTGACCGCGCCCGGCCGCCGCGCCGCCGTCGCCGCGGGGGTCGCGCTCGCGGTGCTGGTCGGGCTGACCCGCGTGTGGCTGGGGGTCCACTACCCGTCCGACGTCGTCGGCGGGCTGTGCCTGGGGACGGCGTGGTCGCTGCTGGTCGCCCTGGTCGCCGGCGGGCTGCCCGGCGGTCCGGCGGCGCTGTCCGGGCGGGACGCCGCGCGGTGACCGGCGTCGAGGGCGCCCCGCTGCTCGAGCCGGGCGACGGCTCGCTCGGCCCGCTGCTGCGGGTCACCGACGACCGGCTGCCGCCCGGCGCCGGCTACGGCGTGCACGCGCACCGCGCGGTCGACGTCGTCGCGATCGTGCTGGCCGGCTCGCTCACCCACCGGTGGGGCGGGGACGCCCCGCTGGCGGCCGGCGACGTCGGCGTGCTGCGCGCGGGCACCGGGCTGGACCACGACGAGGTCGCCGGACCCGGCGGCGCCCGGGTGCTGCAGGCCTACCTGCGCGCGGCCGACCCGGGCGCGGCCCCGGCGCACGAGGTCGTGCGCGCCCCCGCGGGCTGGGTCGACCTCGGCCGCCCCGACGCCCGGCTGTGGCTGGGGGCGGACGGCCCCGACGTCCCCGACGGCGTCGTGCTGCGCCCCGGCGGCGGGGTCGCCGTCGTGTGGCGCGTCGATGCCGCCCGCCCCGTCTGGGCGACCTGAGCGAGGACCCTCGCGACCTCAGGCGGAGGCGCGCCGCACGAGCCGGGTCGGGCAGACCCGCGCCTCCACCTCCGCGGAGCCCTCGACCCGGCGCGGCACCAGGTCGGTCATCTGGCGGGTCATCTCGCCCAGCGGCTGGGCGACCGTGGTCACCACCGTCCACGTCACCCACGACCAGGTCGAGGCGATGACGACGGGCGACCGCGTGGCGGTGCTGCGCGACGGCGCCCTGCAGCAGTGCGGCACCCCGGCGCCCTGCGCGACCGCCCGGCCACCACCTTCGCCGCCGGGTCCATCGGCTCGCCGGCGCGCTGCTGCCGGTGTCGCGGGACCTGCTCGACCGGGCCGCCGCCGGCACCGGGGGGGCACCGTCGGCTTCCGCCCCTGCGGGTCCGCGAGGGCGGCCTGCACGTCCTCGACCCCGTGACGCAGGCGCGCGTCGACCAGCCCCTACCGTCCTCCCGTCGGCGGCGACCGCTGCCGCCACGCCTCCCCCTGGCCTCGCCCCGCTCACCCCTGCCCTGAGGAGCACCCCTGCCGTGACCACCACCGACGCCCACGAGGACGCCCTCGCCGGGCTGACCTTCCCGCCCGGCTTCGTGTTCGGCGCCGCGACCGCCTCGTACCAGATCGAGGGCGCCGTGACCGAGGACGGGCGGGGACCGTCGATCTGGGACACCTACAGCCACACGCCCGGCCGCACGTTCGAGGGCCACACCGGCGACGTCGCCGTCGACCACTACCACCGCTACCGCGACGACGTCGCGCTGATGGCGGACCTGGGGCTGTCGGCGTACCGGTTCTCGGTGGCCTGGCCGCGGGTCCTGCCCGAGGGCGGCGGCCGGGTCGAGCAGCGCGGGCTGGACTTCTACCGGCGGCTGGTCGACGAGCTGCTCGCCGTCGGGGTGCAGCCCTGGCTGACCCTGTACCACTGGGACCTGCCGCAGGCGCTGCAGGACCGCGGGGGCTGGGCCGACCGGGACACCGCGGAGCGCTTCGCCGACTACGCCGCGGTCGTCGTCGACGCCCTCGGCGACCGGGTGCGGCACTGGTCGACGCTCAACGAGCCGATGTGCAGCGCGCTGCTCGGCCACGTGTCCGGCGCGCACGCCCCCGGCCTGCAGGACCCGGTCGCCGGCGCCCGCGCTACCCACCACCTGCTGCTCGGGCACGGCCTGGCCGCCGCCCGGCTGCGGGCGGCCGGGGTGACCTCCCTCGGCGTCACGCTGAACTTCACGCCGATGCACCCGGCGACCCAGGACCCCGCCGACGTCGACGCCGCCCGCCGGCTCGACGGCCAGCAGAACCGGATGTTCCTCGAGCCGGTGGTCCACGGCGCCTACCCGGCCGACGTCGTCGCCGACCTCGAGGCCGCCGGCGCCCCGCTGCCGGTGCGCGACGGCGACCTGGAGACCATCGCGGCGC
Organism: Geodermatophilus arenarius; assembly: GCF_042654585.1. Taxonomy (NCBI): domain Bacteria; kingdom Bacillati; phylum Actinomycetota; class Actinomycetes; order Geodermatophilales; family Geodermatophilaceae; genus Geodermatophilus; species Geodermatophilus arenarius. The sequence goes on along the minus strand of NZ_JBHSGR010000001.1, from coordinate 59,955 downwards.
CGCTGGACTGGCTGGGCGTCAACTACTACTTCGAGCAGACCGTGCGGGCCGGCACCCGCCCCGCGGACGCGCCGCCGACGTCGTTCATCGGCGGCGAGGACGTCGTCGAGCTCGACCCCGAGGGCCCGACGACGACGATGGGGTGGGGGATCAGCCCGCAGGCGTTCACCGACCTGCTGCTGTGGCTCACCGAGCGCGCGCCCGGCCTGCCGCTGGTGGTCACCGAGAACGGCTCGGCCTGGGACGACGAGGTCGACGCCGAGGGCGCGGTGCACGACCCCGAGCGGGTCGACTTCCTGGTCCGCCACCTCGGCGCGATGGCGGCGGCGATGGAGCGCGGGGCCGACGTCCGGGGCTACTTCGCCTGGTCGCTGCTGGACAACTTCGAGTGGGCCCGCGGCTACGCGCAGCGGTTCGGGCTGGTGCACGTCGACTACGCCACCCAGCGGCGCACGGTGAAGGACAGCGGCCGGGCCTACGCCGAGCTGCTGCGCCGGCACCGCGCCGGGGCCTGAGGACCGGGGGCCCGTGCGGGGGTCGCGCACGGGCCCCCGGTCCTACGCCGCGGCCGGGCGGTCGCTGCTCGCCACGGCCGTCGCGCGGGTGGACGGGCTCGGGCGGGTCACGGGCGCCGCGGCCGCCCCTCGGTCCACCGTCCCGGGCACTCGCCCGAGGCGCAGGCCCGGCTGCTCCCGGCCGACGCTCAGACCAGGTCGGCGACGTCGGCCGCGCAGCCCCAGGAGAGGGTGACCCCGGCGCCGCCGTGCCCGTAGCAGGCGACGACCGGCCGCCCGCCGACCTCGAGCCGCTCCAGCCGGACGGTGGGCCGGCCCGGCCGCAGCCCGACCGCCCGCGACAGCACCGGCTGTCCCCGCAGCGCCGGGACGAGCGCGCACGCCCGCTCCAGGATCGCGGCCTCCACCCGCGGGTCGGGGTCGCGGCCCGTGGCCCCCTCCACCGCCGTCCCGCCGACGACGACGTCCCGCCCTCGGGGGACGACGTAGGTCAGCCCGGCCGGGCCGTCCTCGTCCAGCACCCACCCGGGCAGGCCCGGGTCGGCGAGGCGGACCACCTGGCCCTGCACGGGCACGCAGGTGTCGTCGTCGAGGAGGTGCCCGGACCCCAGCCCCGCGGCCACCACGACGACGTCCCCGGCCACCTCGTCGAGCGACCCGACCCGGCCCGGCACGGTCGTCACCCCGGCCGCGGCGCACGCGGCGGCCAGCCAGGGCAGGTACCGGCCGGTGTCGACCACCGGCAGCGTGCAGCGGGTGCCGGCGGGCGCGCCGGGCGGCAGCTCGTCCGGGGACGCGGGACGGACCCCGGGCACCCCCGGCGCCCACCACGGGTCGGGGTCGGGGGTGCGGTGCACGTACGTGCCCGGGCGCAGCGCCACCCCGGTCGCCGGGTCGGCGGCGAGCCGGGTGAGGACCTCCAGCGAGGTGGCGCCCCACCGCAGCACGGCGTCGGCGGGCGCCACCCGGTAGGGGGACCAGATGGCGGCGGCCACCGCGGAGGTGGTCGCCTCCCACGGGTCGGCGGTGAGCAGCCGGACGCGGTGCCCGGCACGGGCGAGCTCCAGCGCGCAGGTCAGCCCGACGACGCCGCCGCCGACGACCGCCACGGTGCGGCGGTCGTCGGCGGTATTCCTGGACCCGGCCCCCTTGCAGGGTCCCGCCGCGAGCTGGCGAGTGGCGGGGGGCAAGGGGGTCCTCGCTCAGGTCGCCGGGCTCGGGTCGGTCCGCTCCTCGGCCGGCGCGGCCTGCACGTCGCGGATCCGGTACCTCTCCACCGCCTCGCGGACCTTCGACCGGTCCACCTGGCCCCGGTCGGCCAGCGACGCCAGCGTCCGGACGACGATCGACTCGGCGTCGACGTGGAAGTGCCGGCGCAGCGCCGGGCGGGTGTCGGACAGGCCGAACCCGTCGGTGCCCAGGGTGGCCATGCCCCCGGGGACGAACGGCGCGATGAGGTCGGGGACCGACTTCATCCAGTCCGACACCGCCACGACCGGGCCCTCGGCGTCCTGCAGCCGCTGGGTCACGTAGGGCACCTGCGGCTCGTCCTCCGGGTGCAGCAGGTTGTGCTCGCTGACCTCGTCGGCCTGCCGGCGCAGCTCGGTCCACGAGGTCACCGACCACACGTCGGCCGACACGCCCCAGTCCTCGCGCAGCAGCTCCTGCGCCCGCAGCGCCCACGGCACCGCGACGCCGGACGCCAGCACCTGGGCCCGCGGGCCCTCACCGGAGCCCGGCGCGTACAGGTACATGCCGGCGAGCAGGCCCTGGACGTCGAGGCCCTCGGGCTCGGCCGGCTGGTTGTAGGGCTCGTTGTAGACGGTCAGGTAGTACATGACGTCGGGGCTGCGGTGCCCGCCCAGCGGCGCGCCCGGGTCCTCGCCGTACATGCGCAGCAGCGCGTCCCGGGTGATGTGCCCGACCTCGTAGGAGAACGCCGGGTCGTAGGACACGACGGCCGGGTTGGTGTGCGCCAGCAGCAGCGAGTGCCCGTCCTCGTGCTGCAGGCCCTCGCCGTTGAGCGTCGTGCGGCCGGCGGTGGCCCCGAGGACGAAGCCGCGGGTCATCTGGTCGGCGGCGGCCCAGAACGAGTCGCCGGTCCGCTGGAACCCGAACATCGAGTAGAAGATGTAGATCGGGATCATCGGCTCGCCGTGGGTGGCGTACGAGGTGCCGACGGCGGTGAACGACGCCGTGGAGCCGGCCTCGTTGATGCCCTCGTGCAGGATCTGGCCCTGCTCGGACTCCTTGTAGGCCAGCATCAGCTCGCGGTCGACCGAGGTGTAGCGCTGCCCGCCCGGGTTGTAGATCTTCTGCGACGGGAAGAGGCTGTCCATCCCGAAGGTGCGGGCCTCGTCCGGGATGATCGGCACGAACCGCGGGCCGAGCTCCTTGTCCTTGAGCAGCTCCTTGAGCAGGCGGACGAACGCCATCGTCGTCGCCACCTCCTGCTTGCCCGAGCCGCGGCGCAGGACGTCGAGCGCCTTGTCGTCGGGCGCCTTGAGCGGCTTGAACTCCGAGCGCCGCCGCGGGACCGCCCCGCCCAGGGCCCGGCGCCGCTCGAGCATGTACTGCATCTCGTCGGAGTCCGGGTCGGGCTTGTAGTAGGGCGGCAGCGTCTTGTCGAGCGCCTCGTCGGGGATGGGCAGGTAGAGCCGGTCGCGGAAGGCGGCGAGGTCCTCGGCGGTCAGCTTCTTCATCTGGTGCGTGGAGTTGCGGCCCTCGAAGTGGCTGCCCAGCGTCCAGCCCTTGATGGTCTTGGCGAGGATGACCGTCGGCTGGCCCTTGTGCTCCACCGCCGCCTTGAACGCCGCGTAGACCTTGCGGTAGTCGTGCCCGCCCCGGGAGAGGTCCCAGACCTCCTTGTCGCTCATGTGCTCGACGAGCTTGCGGGTGCGCGGGTCGCGGCCGAAGAAGTGCTCGCGCACGAAGGCGCCGTCCTCGGCCTTGTAGGTCTGGTAGTCGCCGTCGGGCGTCTGGTTCATGAGGTTGACCAGCGCGCCGTCGCGGTCGGCGGCCAGCAGCGGGTCCCACTCGCGGCCCCAGATCACCTTGATGACGTTCCAGCCGGCGCCGCGGAAGAAGGACTCCAGCTCCTGGATGACCTTGCCGTTGCCGCGCACCGGGCCGTCGAGCCGCTGGAGGTTGCAGTTGACGACGAAGGTGAGGTTGTCCAGCTCCTCGCGGGCGGCCAGGCCGATCAGGCCCAGCGACTCCGGCTCGTCCATCTCGCCGTCGCCGAGGAACGCCCACACGTGCTGGTCGGAGGTGTCCTTGACGCCGCGGGCGTGCAGGTACCGGTTGAACCGGGCCTGGTAGATCGCGTTCATGGGGCCCAGGCCCATGGAGACGCTGGGGAACTCCCAGAAGTCCGGCATCAGCCGCGGGTGCGGGTAGCTGGACAGGCCGCCGCCGGGGTGGCTGACCTCCTGCCGGAACCCGTCGAGCTGCTGCTCGGTGAGCCGGCCCTCGAGGAACGCGCGAGCGTAGATGCCGGGGGAGGCGTGGCCCTGGAACCAGATCTGGTCGCCGCCGCCGGGGTGGTCCTTGCCGCGGAAGAAGTGGTTGAAGCCCACCTCGTACAGCGACGCGGAGGAGGCGTAGGAGGAGATGTGCCCGCCGACGCCGATGCCCGGCCGCTGCGCGCGGTGCACCATGATCGCGGCGTTCCACCGGATGTAGGCGCGGATGCGCCGCTCGACGTGCTCGTCGCCGGGGAAGTAGGGCTCCCGCTCGGGCGGGATCGTGTTGATGTAGTCGGTGCTGCGGAGGGACGGGACGCCCACCTGCTGCTCACGGCTGCGCTGCAACAACTTGAGCATGAGGTAGCGGGCTCGCCCGCGGCCTGCGTGCTCGACGACGCTGTCGAGCGACTCCACCCACTCCTGGGTCTCGTCGGGGTCGGTGTCGACCAGCTGGCTCGGGAGCCCGTCGGTGATGACCGCGCGGGGCTGTCCGGCGTCGCGGGTGGGGTCTCCACCCTGCTGCGGTGCGCTCATGCCCCCATCGTCGCGCGCCGGGATGGTCCGCGTCACGCAGGACCTCCCGCCCAGCGGTGTGCGCGGCGCCCCGGGCGCGTCGTCGACGACGGCTTGCGCGTGACCAGGCATGCCCTACGCTCCTGCCCACGCGGACCGACGCCGTCGGCACCCGCGCGTCCGGGCACGAGAGGGGTGACATGACCAGGCAGCGGGTGTCCTCCCCGCCGGTCGTGTCCGCCGTCGGCCCCCGTCCACCCCACGCGCCCGTCAGCCGGCGCTCCGTGCCCGCCGGTGCCCCACCGGCGGTTCGTGATCTCTCGGAGGAACAGCAGGGATGAGCGTCGACTCGGGCAGCGCCGGCATGGCGGCCCGGCTGGGCATCAAGCCGGGCATGGTCGTGCAGGAGCTCGGCTGGGACGAGGACGCCGACGAGGACCTGCGCGACTCCATCGTCGAGGTCTCCGGCAGCGAGATGGTCGACGAGGACACCGACGAGGTCGCCGACGTCGTCGTCCTGTGGTGGCGCGAGGACGACGGCGACCTGTTCGACGCCCTCACCGACGCGCTCACCTCGCTTGCCGACGAGGGCGTCGTGTGGCTGCTGGTGCCCAAGTCCGGGCGGCCGGGCCACGTCGAGCCGGGCGACGTCACCGAGGTGGCGCCCACCGCCGGGCTCGCGCAGACCAGCAGCATCTCGGCCGCCAAGGACTGGTCGGGCATCCGCCTGGTCACCCCGAAGGCCGCCCGCAGCAGACGGTGACGCCGTCCCGCCGCGGGGGCGCCCGCGCCCGTGCGGCACGATCGGGCGCATGAGCCTCTCCGTCGGTGACGTCGCGCCCGAGTTCAGCCTCCCCGACCAGGACCGCCAGGTCGTCTCGCTGCCCGAGCTGCGCGGGACGCCGGTCCTCGTCGTCTTCTACCCGTTCGCCTTCTCCGGCATCTGCACCGGCGAGCTGTGCCAGCTCCGTGACGAGCTGACCACCTACACCGACGCCGGCGTGAAGGTCCTGGCGATCAGCACCGACCCGGTGTTCAGCCTCAAGGCGTTCAAGGCGCAGGAGGGCCTGGACTTCCCGCTGCTGTCGGACTTCTGGCCGCACGGCGCCACCGCGAAGGCCTACGGCGTGTTCAACGAGAAGGCGGGCATGGCCCTGCGCGGCACCTTCCTCGTCGACGCCGAGGGGAAGATCGCCTTCGCCGAGGTCAACCAGCCCGGCGACGCGCGCGAGCAGTCCGGCTGGAAGGACGCCGTCGCGGACATCGCGGCCTGAGGCCCGGGTCCGGGACCCACCGCCCGGGGGCACCTACCCTGGGCGGGCGGGGCGCGTAGCTCAGCGGGAGAGCTCTCGCCTTACAAGCGAGCGGTCGCCGGTTCGATCCCGGCCGCGCCCACCTCCGCGCCGTCCGCCGTCCGGCGCATCCCGTCGCCGAGTGGTCGGCTGCCGGGGTCACGGGGGCCGGGAGACCCCGGCACCTGACCGGTCGCGATCGGCGAAGACGCCCGTCGTCGACCTGCGGCCGTCCCAGCCGTGTGGGGACAGCCGCAGGCCGACGAGCGGCGGTGTCGGGGTGCGGCGCAGCCGGGTCAGGCCGCGGCGGCCGGGCGCAGCGGGACCTCGGGGACGTCGGGGCGCGGGAAGGCCGGGCGCAGGGCCAGCGGCGGGCGGAACGGCCGCCAGGTGCCCTCCCGCTGCGCGAGCCGGTCGGCGACGGCGTAGAGGACCGCCGGGTTGTGGCCCATGCCGAGGTGGCTCGCGTACACGGCGACGTTCTCGGCGTGCGGCGAGAGCCGGTCCAGGCACGCCTTCCAGGCGACGATGCCGTCCTGGTGCGAGTAGATCGACGTCGACGGCACCGCCAGCGGCGTCGCCTCGCTCTCCAGCGGCAGCGTCCGCTTCTCCACGTGCAGGTGCGAGTAGCGCTCGAACACCTTGTGCGCGCGGGTCTGGCTGTCGCGCTGCAGACCGAACGGGCTGCCCAGGGTGATCACCTGGCGTACCGCGTCCGGGGTCTTGCGGGCGAGGTCGCGGGCGAAGATGCCGCCCAGGCTCTGGCCGATGAGGCTGACCGGCCGGCCGTAGCGGTCGCTGAGGTCCTCGATGCGGCGGCTCATGCCCTCCACGCACTCCTGCGTCGGGCCGATGTTGCGCCCGAGCCGCCAGCCGTGGACGCGGTAGCCCAGCCGCCGCAGGGTGCGGCGCAGCGTCGCCGTCGACATGTCGTCGGCCATGAGGCCGGGCAGCACCAGGACGGGGTGGCCGTCGCCGGTCGGTAGGCGCGGCATCAGCGGACGGGCCGCCAGGTAGAGGCCGTAGTCGGCCATCGCGCGGCTCACCTCGGTCAGGTACAGCGGCAGACCGGGCCCGTCGTTGGGCTGTCGCGACACGTCGTCCTCCTCGCCGGCGGTCCACACCGCCTCGCCCGGTCCGGTACCCACCATGGAGGACCGGTCACACCTGACTGCGACGACTCGCTGTGTCCAGTGTGGCCCTGATCACATGCGTCGCAGGGGTCCCAGGCGTCCGGCGAGGGCACTTTCCCGTGTCGGAATCACTGGCGGAGGGTGCCCCGGGGCGCCGTCGGCTCGCGCACCAGAGGGGGACCGTCGGGGTGGACGAGGCACCGGGGACGAGCAGGACCGTCGACCTGGGCGGCCCGGTGCACGTCGTGGACTACGGCGGTACCGACGACGGCCCGGCGGTCGTGCTGGTGCACGGGCTGGGCGGGTCGCACGGCAACTGGGACCTGCTCGCGCCGCTGCTGACGCCGTCGGCCCGGGTGTGGGCGCTGGACCTGCCCGGCTTCGGCCGCAGCGAGCCGGGGGAGCGCCGCGCCACCGTGCCGGCCAACGTCGCGGTCCTGCAGCGCTTCCTGCGCGAGGTCGTGGGCGAGCCGGCGGTGCTGGTCGGCAACTCGATGGGCGGGATGGTCTCGCTGTTCACCGCCGCGGCCGCTCCGGACGCGGTGCGGGGCCTGGTGCTGCTCGACCCCGCGCTGCCCGGCGGCCGGCGGCGGCTGGACCCGCTCGTGGCGGGCACCTTCGCCCTGTACGCCCTGCCCGGCCTGGGGGAGCGGTTCCTCGCGCTGCGGCGGGCCCGCTCGACGCCGCTGACCCGGGTGCGGTCGATGCTGCAGCTGGTCGGCGTCGACCCCGACGAGCTGCCCGCCCCCGTCATCGACCGCGCCGTCACGCTGCTCGAGCAGCGCGAGGACGCCGCCGGGATGGACCGCGCCTTCCTCACCGCGGCCCGCTCGCTGCTGGGGATCCTGGCCGACCCGCGCCGCTACCGGTCGGCCATGGCCCGGGTGGCCGCTCCGGTGCTGCTGGTGCACGGCGACCGCGACCGGCTGGTGCCCGTCGACGCCGCGCGCGAGGTGGCGCGGGCGCACCCCGGCTGGCGGTACGAGGAGCTGGCCGGGGTCGGGCACGTGCCGCAGCTGCAGGTGCCCGACCGCCTGGCCGGCCTGGTGCTCTCCTGGATCGGCGAGACCGTCAGCGGCCCCGCAGTTCGGTCTTGAGGACCTTGCCGCTCGGTCCCTTGGGCAGCTCGTCGATGACGACCACCTCCCGCGGGTACTTGTAGGCGGCCAGCCGCTCCTTGCAGAACGCGATCACCTCGTCCGGCTCGGCCGAGGCGCCTGGGCGCAGGCTCACGAAGGCCACGACCTCCTCGCCGAGCCGCTCGTCGGGCCGGCCGACGACGGCGGCCTCCATGACCGCCGGGTGGGCGTGCAGGACCTCCTCGATCTCGCGTGGGTAGACGTTGAACCCGCCGCGGATGACCAGGTCCTTCTTGCGGTCGACGATGAAGAAGAACCCGTCCTCGTCCGCGTAGCCGAGGTCGCCGGTGTGGAACCAGCCACCACGCATGGCCTCGGCGGTGGCCTCCGGGCGCCCGAGGTAGCCCTTCATGACGTTGTGCCCGCGCAGCACGATCTCGCCGACGTTGTCCGGCCCGGGCGGCAGCGGCCGGTCCTCGCCGTCGACGACGCGGACCTCGCAGCCCCACAGGCGCTTGCCGATCGAGGTGACCCGCCGCTCCTCGGCGCTGCGGTTGAACGTCGCCAGCGCGCAGGTCTCCGACAGCCCGTAGCCCTCGAGGATGGTCGCCCCGCCGTAGGCCGCCTCGAAGCCCTTGATGACCTCGCCGGGGATCGACGCGCCACCGGAGACGCACACCCGCAGCCGGGACACGTCGCGGCCGGTGAGGTCGGCGTGCATGAGCGCCACGAACATCGTGGGGACGCCGCAGAACACCGTGACCCGGTGCTCCTCCATCGCGTCGAGCACGGCGCCGACGTCGAAGCGGGGGACCAGGGACAGCGTCGCGCCGGCGCGGATCGCGCAGTTCATGACGCTGGACAGGCCGAAGACGTGGAACAGCGGCAGCACCGCCATGCCGACGTCGTCGTCCCGGTACTGGAAGGTCTCCGCGGCCACCGACGCCGCCATGTACATCTGGAAGTGGGTGAGCTCGGCGCCCTTGGGGCGGCCGGTGGTCCCGCTGGTGTAGATGATCGTGGCGGTGTCGTCCGGGGACATCTGCTCGACGTCGGCCGGGTCGGCGCCGGCACCGGCGGCGACCACCGCGTCGAACGGGGTGGTGTCCGGCGGCGCCTCCGGGCCGCCCGGCGCGGAGACCACGTACACCCGGACGCCGCCGGCCTCGGCCGCGCCCTTGACCGCCTCCTCGGCGAACGCGTCGAAGGTGACGAGCACCTTCGCGCCGCTGTCGGAGAGGTGGTAGCTCACCTCGGGTGCCTTGAGCAGCGGGTTGAGCGGCACGACCGTCATCCCGGCCCGCAGCGCGCCGAAGTAGGCGATCACGAACTGCGGCACGTTGGGCAGCTGCAGCGCGACGCTGTCGCCGCGCTGCAGCCCGGCCTCCCGGAGCCCTGCCGCCACCTGGGCCGACAGCTGGTCGACCTGGCCGTACGTGAGCGTGAGCGGGCCCAGCTGCAGCATCGGCTTGTCGGGGTGGGCGGAGGTGGACTCCCGCAGGATCGTCGCGAGGTTGAAGGTCATGGCCGCTCCCTGGGCTGTGACGCGGGTTACAACCCGGTGCAGTACCGCGGGAGCCCCCGCTCACACCTGCCCGAGCGCCACCACCTCGTCCAGCCCGGCCTGGAGGTCGGCCACCAGGCCCGCCGGGTCGGTGACCGCGGCGCTGTCCAGGTTGACGCCGATGCAGCAGGTGTCCTCGTGCGAGAGCAGCGTGACCATCGCCGCGGTCCCCGGCAGCGGCCCGAACGGGTACATCCGCAGGATCCGCGAGCCGGCGATGTACACCGGGTGCGCCACGCCGGGCATGTTGCTCACCTGGACGTCGTTGGCGCTGGTCAGCCGCCCGGAGACCGCGCCCACGACCGGCGCGGGGAGCCAGTGCAGCGCCGGGCCGAGCAGGTCGTCGGTGACGCCGCCGGCGCTGGTCTCCCGCGCCGAGAGGACGAACTGGCGGATGGTGGCGATCCGCGCGGCCGGGTCGGCCTCGGCCAGCGACGCGGTGAACCGGGCGCCGGTGAACCGGTTGCCGCCCTGGGCGTCGTCGCGGGCGCGCAGGCTGATCGGGATCCCGACGGTCATCGTGGCCAGCGGGGCGCCGGTGCGCTGGTGGTAGCGGCGGAAGCCGCCGACCACCGCGGCGAGGAAGCCGTCGTTGAGGCTCCCGCCGGCCGCCTTCGCGCCCCGCTTGAGGTCGGCGAGCGGCACCTCGAGCACCTCGAACCGCCAGTCGCCGCCGCGGGCGGCGAGCGCGGGGGAGCTGCCGCGCGGCGGCGCGAGGGTCTTCGTCGCCGCGCGGGCGGCGTCGAGCGCCTGCGCCGCCACCTCCCGCGGGTGGCGCAGGGTGCCCAGCGCCTCCACGCCGCGGCGCAGCGCGGCCAGCGGCACCGACCGCGCCGTCCCGACCAGCTGCTCGGTCAGCGCACCGACGCGGGAGACCTCGCCGGGCACCGGGGCCGGCGGCTCGGGGCGGGCGGGGTCGCGGTCGGGGCTGCGGCGGTGCAGCAGGCCCATGAGCTGGACGGCGCCCAGCCCGTCGGTGGTGCTGTGGTGGGTCTTCACGACGTAGGCGGCGCGGCCCTCGGCCAGGCCCTCGACCAGCAGCACCTCCCACAGCGGCCGGTCGCGGTCCAGCGGCGCGGAGGCGAACTCCCCGACGACGTCGAGCAGCTGCCGCGTCGAGCCCGGCTCCTCCAGCCGCACCCGGCGCACGTGCCGGCCGAGGTCGAGGTCGTCCACGGTCGCCCAGCGGGGCGCGCCGACGCCCAGCGCGGGCTCGACCACCTTCTGGCGCATCCGCGGCACCATGCGCGAGGCCCACTCGTGCGCGCCGAGGAAGCGGTCCCAGTCCGGCGCGGTCTCGAGCACCTCGAGCAGCGTGACGTTGGCGCGCAGCCGCGGGTCGGCCGCCTCGGCGCGCCACATCGCCGTCTCGATGGGGTTCATCTCCGGCGAGGTGCCCCAGTCCAGCGGCGCGGCCGGGACCGCGGGAGCGGGCGCGCCGTCCTCGGCGGTGGGCGACTCGGCCACCACCGGCCGCCGGGTGCGCCCGGACCAGTTGGCCAGCGTGGCCAGGAAGGAGTCGCGCACCTCGGTCACGTGCCGGTCGAGGTCCTCGACCGTCCAGTCGCTCGTGTCGACCGGGGGCAGCACCCGCACCTGCACGGTGCCGGGGGAGACCGTCGTCGCGCCGCGCCACATGAGCTCGCCGGCGTTGCGGATGACCACCGGGACGATCGGCACGCCGGCCTGCATCGCGACGTGGAAGGCGCCCTTCTTGAACGGGCCCAGCGTCGGGGTGGCCGAGCGGGTGCCCTCGGGGGCGACGACCAGCGAGATGCCCTCCTTGAGCCGCTGCACGGCCGGCTCCAGCGCGCGGCGTGCCTGGGCGGGGTCGCCGCGGTCGACGAAGGCGACGTCGGCCAGCCGGAACGCCAGCCCGAAGCCCGGCGTCCGCGCCAGCTCCTTCTTGGCCACGCCGGTGAACCCGCCGCGCAGCAGCTTGGCGAGGATGAGGACGTCGAGCTGGCTCTGGTGGTTGAACAGGAAGACCGCGGGCCGGGTGGCCAGGTGCTCGGCGCCCTGGACGTCGAGCCGGACGCCGGCCAGCGCGCTGCCGAGTTCACCCGCGAGGGTGAGGCCGAGGTCGACCGCCTCCCGCCGCGAGCCGCCCAGCGCGCCGACCGCCAGGCCCGTGGCGAAGCCGCCGAACATGCCGCCGACGCCGGCCAGCGTCCGGGCGACGTCGGCCGGGGAGGTGCTCCCGCGGCGCTTGAAGCGGGCGACCGGCCACGAGTAGTGCCGGGCCGCGGCGGTCAGCCCCTTGCCCGGGTTGAGCGCGCGGGCGCGGCCGACGGTGCGCAGGAAGGGGACGTCCTCGTCGCCGTTGGAGTAGGCGTAGCTCTGCAGCAGGTCGATGCCGTGCTCCTCGGCGAACGCGCGCACGGCCGCGGCCTTGCCCGCCCGCCACAGCAGCGGGCCGCCCGGGCGGCCGGTGCAGACGCCGTCGACGATCTCGACGGGGGAGACCAGCACGTGCTCCACGCCCATCGCGCGGGCGGCCGGCTCCACCTGGAACCGGGTCGCCGACGAGGCCAGGACCACCGTGTGCCCGGCCTGCAGGTGGGCGGTGACCAGGCGCCAGGCCTCGGGGTACAGCGAGCCCGCGATGCCCTGGACGAACAGCCGCTCGCCGAGCTCGGCCAGCTCGTCCTCGCTGCGGCCGGCCCAGGCGCGCATGCCGGCGACGGTGAACCGCTCGAAGTCCTCCTCGGTGGTGACCCCGCGCAGACCGGTGAGCAGCAGCTGGCCGAGGTCGGTCGGGGTGACGTGCAGCGAGCGCAGGTGGTGGCGGGCGAAGGCGGCCAGCGAGTAGCCGTCGATCACCGTCCCGTCGAAGTCGAAGAACGCCCCGACCCGCGGACCGGGCGGCGCCGCCTCGACGTCGGCGATCAGCTGGTCCTCGGTCCAGACGTTGCTCCGGGCCATGGCGGCCGCCTGCTCGCGCAGCCCGCCCCCCGTCGACGTCTCGGCCGTCACGGTTCCACCCCCACGCTCTCCCGCCGCGCCGCGGCGTCCAACTCGTCGATCACCACTACTCGGCCGACGACGTCCCGGACTTGAGCGGCCCACTCCTGCCGCCGGCGGGCCAGGTCGTCCCGGCCGGGGTCGACCAGGTCCAGGTTGGCGGCCAGCCGCAGCGCCCCGGCGAACAGCTCGCGGGACAGCGACTCGGGCCCGTGCAGCCGGCCCTGCAGCAGCATCTGCTGGCCCACGCCGGAGCACTCGGCGAGGAACTCCGGCTCGGTGACCGGCGTCCGCGGGTCGCGGGCGGCCAGCCGCTCGGCGACGACGAGCTGCGCGTCGACGAAGGACCGCAGCACCCGGTGGGCCACCAGCAGGTCGGCGCGGCAGAGGACGTCGCGGCCGTCGGCGGTCTCCCACCCCGGGTCCAGCCGCTCGAGTTCGCCGGCCAGCCGGTCGCGGTAGGCGTCGCGCTCGGGGAAGAAGAACTCGAACTTGAGCTGGTCGCGCAGCCGGTAGGCCTCGTCCCAGCGGTCGGCCGGGTCGCGCAGCATCACCAGCTCGGCGATCGCCCGGTCCACGAAGTGGTGGATCGCGTTGTTGCGGTAGAAGGCGGCGACCAGGTGCTGCCCGCGTCCGATCGCGTAGACCGGCTCCTCGCCGCCCTCGTAGGCGGTCACCACGCCCTGCCCGGCCAGCGCGCCGAGCACCCGCCGCACGCCGCGCGGCGTCTGCAGGGCGGCGCCGGAGTGCGGCAGGTCCCGCTCGGTGAGGTAGCGCAGCAGCGGCTCGAGCACCCGCTGCACCTGCGCCAGCGTCAGCGCCCGGTCCCGCACGCCGAGCAGGGCGAGGGTGACCAGCGCCGTCGCCGTCGCCGGGGTGACGTCGTTGATGCCGACGGCGACCTGGAAGGCCACCTTCTGCAGGCTCAGCCGGCGGGAGCCGGGGTCGGCCGGGTCGGCGCCGCGCAGCGCCGCGGCCAGCGACAGCGGCTCGGCGAAGCCGACGTGCACCGTGCCCAGCGGCGTGCGCACCTGCTCGCGGATGTAGGACGCCATCCACGACAGGCCCTCGCCGCGCTTGGCGGCGCCGCCCTGCTCGGCGGCCATCCCCGACACCTCGCGGAGCTGGTCGTAGGTGATGGACACCGGGACGAGGTAGACGTCCTCCACCCGCTTGCGCTCCACGGCGTCGGCGACGAAGCCGAGCAGCCCGTGCCGCGGGGGACGCAGCTTGCCGGTGCGGGAGCGGCCGCCCTCCATGTACCACTCGAGGTTGAACCGCTTGGCCAGCAGGAACGCCAGGTACTCGCGGACGGCGGTCTTGTAGACCTGGTCGTCGCCGAAGCTGCGCCGGATGAAGATCAGCCCGGCCCGCTTGGCGATCGACCCGACCGGCCAGAACCGCAGGTTCTCCCCGCCGAGCACGTGGTTGCGCGGGAAGTCGTGCTGCGCCAGCACGTCGGCGAGGACCAGCGGGTCGACGTAGGAGCGGTGGCTGGGCAGGAACACCAGCGGGTGCGTCCGGTTGAGCTCGCGCAGGTCGGTGAGCCGCGCGGTGTCGGCCTGCACGTCCCAGGCGCGGGCGTGCACCGGCCGCAGCAGCCCGGTGAACACCTCGACGGCGGCCGGGTCCATCGCCGCGACGAGCTCGTCGAGGTCGGCGGCGGCCTCGGCGGCCACCTCCTCCTCGGGCCGCTCCAGCCGCTCGGCCAGCGCGGCGACCTCCGCGCGCCACTCGGGGCTGTGCCGGATCGCCTCGGCGACGTGCCGGGGCACCTTGGCCCGGTCGCCGACCACCTGCCGCTCGGCCCGGTCCAGCGCCAGCGCCGCCTGGTGCGCGACGAACGCGGCGAGGCTGCCGGTGCCGTCCCACCGGCCGGTCAGCTCGCCCACGGTGGCGGGCTCGGCGACGACGACCCGCGCCCGGTCCGGGTCGCGGCGCACCGCGGCCGCCTGCAGCGGGGCCGGCGGGCGGCGCAGCAGCGAGGGGCGGGCCGCCGACCACCGCCCGCGCCGGCCGGGCCCGCGGCGGGTCACCTCGGCGCCGCGGAGCGGCGTCCACGCCACCCGGGTCGCGGTCACCACGGTGGCGGGGTCGGCGTCGGCCAGCGGTCCGGCCAGCGCCGCGCCGCTCAGCGGCAGGACCGTCCCGCCCGGGGGCAGCGCCTCGGTCACCATCCGCCGCTCGACCTCGCTCGCGGCGTCGACCAGCACGATGCGGGGGACGTCGTCGTCCGCTCCGGGGGTCATGCGCACTCCTTCCTCGGGGCTCGTCGCGGCGCGCCGGCGCCGGGTCCAACGGGCGGGCGCCCCGCCGGTGACGGGGCCGGCGCCGGCGGAGGCGCCGATCCTGCTCCCGCGCGGCGCGACGCGGGCCGGTCTCAGCCCCGGTCGAGGGTGGCGCGCAACGCCTCCAGGCCCGTGTACCGCGGCTGCCAGCCCAGCTCCCGCTTCGCCTTGGTGGTGTCCATGATCGCCGGGTGGCTGGCCGCCTCCACCCACTCGGCGGCCGGCGGCAGGAACGGCAGCCGGGACACCGCGCGGGCCGCGAACTGCGCCGGCGCGGCCGGCAGCGGCAGCGGCAGGGCGCCGTACTCGCGGGCGACGTCGGCGGCGGTCACGACACCGTCGCCGGCGATGTTGTAGGCCCCGGGCGGGCCGGCGGCGACGACGCACTGCAGCAGCGCGGAGCCGACGTCGTCCTCGTGGACGAACTGCAGCGGCAGCGCCGGCACCGCGACCGGGACCGGGACCGGCAGCCGCCGGGTGCTCTGCTCGGCCAGCCACCGTCCCAGCGGGGCGAGCGGGCCGGGCAGCAGGTCCTTGGCGCCGACGGTGTGCGGACCGAGCACCACCGGCGGGCGCAGCAGGTACAGGCCGAGCTCCGGGTGGTCCTGCGCCTCCTGCTGCAGCAGCTGCTCGAGCTCGGCCTTCTCCTGCGCGTAGAACAGCCGGGACGCCGGGCGCACCGGCCAGTCCTCGGTCATGCCCACCGGGTTGTCCCGGTGGAAGCCGTACGCGGCGAGCGAGGAGGCGTAGACGAACCGGCGCGCACCGGCGGCGGCCGCGGCCCGGAACGCGTTGAGCGTGCCGTCGACGTTGATCGCCCGCGTGGTCTGCCGCGAGGCGTTGCCGGTGATGAGGAACGCCAGGTGCACGACGACGTCGGCGCCGGCGAACGCCTCCTTCAGGGCGTCGGCGTCACGCACGTCGCCCCGGCGGTACTCCATCTTCGTCCAGCCGCGGGCCGCCGGGTCGAAGGGGCGGCGGGCGATGCCGACCACCCGGCGGACCCGGTCGTCGGCCTGCAGCAGCGGGACCAGGCCCTCCCCGAAGGTGCCGGTGGGGCCCGTGACGGCGACGGTCAGATCGGTCTCGGAAACGGTCACGACGGCGCGCTACCCGGCGTCGCCGGGCGTGAACCGGGTCACGCCCGGCGACCGCCGGGTCACGGCGTGGCCGCGGCCGGCTGCCGCTCCGCGGCGAGCCCGACCAGCTCGGCGATGCCGCGGCAGATGCCCTCGGAGAGCACGTCGACGTCGGGGAAGGCGTCGAAGTCGGCGTTGATGCCGAAGGTCATCGAGTTGAGGTAGCTGAAGATCCCGATGGAGATCCGGGTGCCGCCGGCGATCGGCACGTAGGGGTGCGCGGACACCATGCGCTTGCCGAGCACGTACAGCGGCACCCGCGGGCCGGGCACGTTCGTCGTCACCGCCTGGCACCACACCTGGCCGGTCTGCATGGCCGCCCGGACCCCGAGGGCCAGCAGCGTCGGCGCGACGTAGTCGCCCATCCCGATGATCGAGCGGGCGTCGACGGCCTGCATCGTCCGCTTGTACTCGTCCATCTGCTGCTTGATCGCGGCCAGCCGGGCCCGCGGGTCGGCCTCACCGACCGGCAGGTCGACGAAGACGGCGGTCACCCGGTTGTCCAGCGAGCCGCGCTCGCCCTCCTTGCGCACCGAGATCGGCACCATCGTGCGGACGACCGTGTCGCCGCCGAGCGCCCCGCGGCCCTTGAGCAGGTCGCGGAAGCCGCGGGTGATGGCGGTGAGGACGACGTCGTTGACCGTGCCGCCCAGCGCGCTGCGGGCGGTGCGCAGGTCCTCGAACTCGGCGTCGGCCCACGCCCAGCGCCGGTGCGGGCCGATCGGGCCGGTGAGCGTGCGGGCCATGGGGGTCAGCGCCTGGCGGGCCAGCTGCGGGACCGACGACACCGCCACCTTCGCGCTGTTGAACAGCCCCCTCGCGCCGTTGCTGACGGCCTCGGGGCCGTGGACGAGCTGGCGCAGGGGAGCGGTGACGGTCTCGGTCAGCGCGCCGGCGACCATCTCGACGCCCGAGGGGCTGCGCTGCGGCGACCAGTCGCGCGGCGCCTTGTGCTCCGCGTTCGGGTCGAGGTCGAACATCACCTGCATCAGGTCGGTGCCGGCGATGCCGTCGACCATGCAGTGGTGGACCTTGGAGATGATCGCCCAGCGGTCGTCCTCCAGCCCCTCGACCAGCCACACCTCCCACAGCGGCTTGGCCATGTCCAGGCGCTGGCCGAGCACCCGGCCGGCGAGGTTGCGCAGCTGCTCCTCACCGCCGGGCTTGGGCACCGCGGTGTGCCGCACGTGGTAGAGGATCTGGAAGTGCGGGTCGTCGACCCACAGCGGGCGGCCCAGGTTGAAGGGCACCTCCCGCACCCGCTGCCGGTAGCGCGGCACCAGCGGCAGCTTGCTCAGCAGCAGGCGCACCAGGTCGCCGTAGGACGGCGCCGGTCCCTCGAAGACCGCCACCGAGCCCACGTGCAGCGGTGCGTTCTCGGTCTCCGCGTAGTAGAAGCCGGCATCGGTCGCGCTCAGGCGGTCCACGGTCGCTCCCCAACTCGTCGAGACGGTGTCGGCCGGTCCCGTATCCAGCGACCCGGCCGTCGGAACACGGTCGTGTGGTGCCGGACACGGTAGGCAGGTCCGCGGTCAGCCTGCCTGCCGGACGGCGCCGGGACCAGCCGCCCCCACCCGGTCGAGCAGGTCGGTGAGCGCCCGGTCGACGACGGCGGTGCGGGTGAGGTTGACGCTGTGCCCGGCGCCCGGGACGACGACCAGCTCGGCCCGCTCGCCGATCCCCGCGGCCAGCTGCCGGCCGTGGTCGGCGGGGGTCAGCCGGTCGTACTCGGCCGCGACGACGGTGCACGGGACCCGCCCGAGCACCGGCAGCGACGCCGTCTCGTCGTGGTCGAGGAAGGTGCCGTAGAAGGCCATGGTCACCGTCAGCGGCGTCTCCTCGAGCATCGCCTGCACGACGCGGACCGCCTCGCGGGTGGCGTCGTCGCGGCCGAACAGGTAGCGGCGGGTGAACCGGTGGCCCAGCCACGTGCCGCGCCGCCGCAGCCGCTCCAGCCCGGGGGCCAGCAGCCGCAGCCACCACAGGTAGAGGCCCAGCAGGTGCAGCGTGCGCATCGCCTTCACCGCGAACCCCAGGGGCCCACGGGCGACCAGGCCGCCGGCCGAGGTGGCCAGCAGGAACGCGCCGACGACGCGGGTGCCGAACAGCTCGGGCCGCTGCCGGGCGAACGCCATGATCGTCATGCCGCCCATCGAGTGCCCGGCGAGCACCACCGGCCGGCCCGCGGGGACGACGGCGTCGAGCACCTGGCCGAGGTCGCGGGCGGTGCGGTCGATGGTCGCCGTCCGCGGGTCGACCCAGCGGGACCGGCCGTGGCCGCGCTGGTCCCACAGCACGACGCGGGCGCGGTCGCGGATCGCCTCGACCTGCAGCTGGAACTCGCCGAGGCGGGCGGTGAAGCCGTGGCAGAAGACCACGGTGACCGGGGCGTCCTCGGGTCCGTCGAACTCCACGTGCAGGTCCACGCCGTCGTCGGTGCGGACGGTGCGCGAGCCCGGCGGGGGCGGTCCGTCGATCCCCGGGACGACCGGGATGCGGGGCGGGACGGGCGCGGGGCGATGACGGCGGAGCGGCACCCGTCCATGACAGCGCAGCTCCCGGGCAGCGGCGACTCAGCCGCCGGGCGCCGCGGTCCCGTGGGGGCGACCGGGGCTCAGCTCCCGGGCGCCGCGGTCTAGGGGCGACGGCCGGGGGCGGCGTCGCGGACCAGTCGGCGGGCGGCGTCGACCTCGCGGGCGACCGGGGCCAGGACGCCGTCGGCGTGGATCTCGGCGTCGTCGGGCACCCGGTGCGCGCGGACGTCGTCCTCCAGCTCGCGCAGCGCCCGCCGCAGCACCGCCACCTGGGACGGGTCGGGCCCGGGCTCCCCGCCGTTGACGGCGATGACCGCCTCGGTGACGGCGTCGGCGGTCCGCTCCAGCTGCACGATGACCGGCCACCAGGCACCGGCGCGGGTGCTGATCGGCGGCGGCTCGGCCAGCCGGCGCTGCAGCTGGGTGTGCAGCTCGGTGAGCGCCCGGTAGGTCGCGCGGCGGGCGCGCCGGCGCGCGACCGGGTCCGCGCCGAACGCGGCGCCGACGAAGGCGTCCAGCGCCAGCGCGGCCGCGCGCAGGGCGTCCTCCAGCGGCGCCCGCCAGGTCTGCGGCCACAACAGGTAGCCCGCGACCAGCACGATCGCGCAGCCGATGAGGGTGTCCACCAGCCGGGCGCCGACCAGCTCCGGCCCGCCGGGGACGGCGAGGTCGAGCAGCAGGATGATCACCGGCGTCTGGAAGACCGAGAACAGGCCGAAGTTGGCGCCGCGCGCCCACGGCAGCAGCCCGGCCGCGACGGCCATGGCGACCACCACCCACCCGTCGCGGGGCAGCACCGACAGCAGCAGCGAGCCGATGAGGACGCCGAGCAGGGTGCCCGCGCCGCGCTGCACCGCCCGGGTGAACACCGATCCGTAGTCGGGCTTGAGCACGATCGCGACGGTGAGCAGCACCCAGTAGGGCCGCTCGATGGGCAGCAGCTGGCGGGCGACCTCCGCGATGGTCATGCACAGCGTCAGCCGGAGGGCGAACTCGCGGGTGTCGGTGCTGCCGAGCGTGCGGTCGGCGAGGTCGCGCAGCCGGTCCCGCCAGGGCGGCCGGGGCGGGGTGACGGCGGCTCCCGCGCGCTCCTCGGGGTCGCCGACGACGGCCCAGGCCAGCCGCACCCCGTGGCGCACCGCGCGGCGGACGGCCGGCCCGTCGTCGAGGGCGGGCGGGCGCTCGTCGGGCAGCTCGCGGCTGCCGGAGACGGCGGCGGCGAGGGCGTGCACCGCCGTCACGTCGTGCGGGTCGGCGTGCACCCCGGTGCGGGCGGCGGCGACAGCGGCCTCCACCAGCGGGGCGGCGGCGTTGAGGACGCCGGCCAGCTCCGACAGCTGCCGGTTGCGCCCGGCGGCGAGGCTGCGGGTGCGGATGACCCGGTCGTAGGCGGCGTTGAGCGCGGTGGTGAGCTCGCGGCGGGCGTCGTCGGTGCCCTCGGTGCCCACGGCGGTGAGCAGCCCGGCGATCCGGGTGAACACCGCGGCGACGGCGCTGCGGTCGGGGTCGCTGGGCTCGGTCGCGGCCTGCACCAGGGTGGCCAGCGTCGCCCAGGCCGCCCCGGCGGCGAAGAACGCCACCTCGGCCGCCGCGGGCAGCGGCGTCACCAGCCCCGACGCCAGCGCGGTGTAGACCAGCAGCTGCAGCGCGCCCAGCGACATCGCCGAGTTGACCGCGCTGATCACCGCCGCGGCCGCCGACAGCACCGCCACGACCACCACCGGCAGCACGCCGCCGCCGCTCGCGAACTGCCCGGCGACCAGGCCGACCGCGCCGAGGCCGACCGCGGCGGCGGTGCGGCGCAGCCGGTCGCGCAGCGGGCCGCCCTGCGGGGCGAGGGTGGCCGCGAGCGCCCCGGTGGTGGCGAAGACGCCGGCGCCGAGCGCCGTCCGCCCGCCGACGGCCAGCGCCACGGCCAGCGGCGCGGGCACGACGACGGCGAACCGGACGACGTCGCGCCACGGCACGGGTGGGGGAGTGGTGCGGAGCAGCTCCTCGAGCCACGCGGGTGCGCGCAGCGACCTGTCCGCCACGGTCTGGAGCCTGCCACCCGCGGCCGCCGGAGGCGGGACGGCGCTCGGCTAGCGTCGGCGCCCGTGACCGCCACCCTGGGCGAGGTCGTCGCCACGCTGGAGGCCCGCTACGACCCGGCGCTCGCGGAGGGCTGGGACGCCGTCGGCCTGGTCTGCGGGGACCCCGCCGAGCCGGTGGAGCGCGTGCTGGTCGCCGTCGACCCGGTGGCCGCCGTCGTCGACGAGGCGCTCGAGCTCGGCGCCGGGCTGCTGGTCACCCACCACCCGCTGTTCCTGACCCCGGTGCACGGCGTCCCCGCCGACGACCCCAAGGGGCGGCTGGTGCACCGGCTGGTCCGCGCCGGCTGCGGGCTGTTCGTCGCGCACACCAACGCCGACCGCGCCCCCGACGCCGGCGTCAACGACGCGCTGGCCGCCGTCCTCGGGCTGACCGGCACCCGCCCGCTGCAGCCGGTGGCGCCCGGCTCCCGCGCCGGGCTCGGCCGGGTGGGGGAGCTGCCGCGGCCGACCACGCTGGCCGGCTTCGCCGCGCTCGCCGCGGAGGTCCTGCCGGAGACCGCCGGCGGGGTCCGCGCGGCCGGGGACCCGGACCGGCCGGTGCGCACCGTCGCCGTCTGCGGGGGCAGCGGCGGCTCGCTGCTGCCCGAGGCGACGGCGGCCGGCGCCGACGTCCTCCTCACCAGCGACCTGCGACACCACCCCGTGTCCGAGGCGCGGGAGGACGGGGGTCCCGCCTTGTGTGACGTGGCACACTTCGCCTCCGAGTGGCCCTGGGTCCCCGTGGTCGCCGACGTGCTGGCCACGGACCTGTCCGGCAGGGTCGAGGCGGTCGCCTCCCGGCGCCGCACCGACCCGTGGACGGTGCACCGGGGCCGGTCGGCAGGAGGGGACCCGGCCCGCACGGCCGGCTGAGACGGGGAGGGCGCCGTGGCCACCGCCGAACGACCGCCGACGGGAGGCGCGGTCCCCCGGAGGAGCGACCGCAGCCCCTGGAACTGGCTGCTGCTGGTGCCGATCGTGGTGCCGCTGGTCGTGCCGTTCTACAACCGCGTCGAGCCGACCCTCTTCGGCTGGCCGTTCTTCTACTGGGTGCAGCTGCTGTTCGTCGGGCTGGGCGTGCTGACCACCGTGGTCGTCTACCGGGCCACCCGGCGCAGCCCGGAGGAGCGGGCCGCCGCCCGCGCCGCCATCGAGCGGGACAGGGAGCGCTGAGCCGTGGACGGGGTCAACGTCGTCGAGCTCACGATCGTCATCGTCCTGTTCCTGGTCGTCACGGTCATGGGGTTCGTCGCCTCGCGCTGGCGGCGGGCCGAGACCCTCATGCACCTGGACGAGTGGGGGCTGGGCGGGCGCAGCTTCGGCACCTGGATCACCTGGTTCCTGCTGGGCGGCGACCTCTACACCGCCTACACGTTCGTCGCCGTCCCCGCGCTGATGTTCGGCGCCGGCGCGGCCGGGTTCTTCGCCGTCCCGTACACGGTCGTCATCTACCCGCTGGTGTTCCTGGTCGTCATCCGGCTGTGGTCGGTCAGCCACGTGCGCGGGTTCGTGACGCCGGCGGACTTCGTGCGCGCCCGGTTCGACTCCCCGACGATGGCGCTGCTCGTGGCCCTCACCGGGATCGTCGCGACGATGCCCTACATCGCCCTCCAGCTCGTCGGCATCGAGGCGATCCTCAAGGCGATGGGCGTGGAGGGCGAGCTCCCGCTGATCGTCGCGTTCGTGATCCTGGCGCTCTACACCTACAACTCGGGGCTGCGGGCGCCGGCGCTCATCGCGTTCGTCAAGGACACCCTCATCTACCTGACGATCATCGTCGCGGTGATCGTCATCCCGGTGAAGCTCGGCGGCTGGGACGTGATCTTCGGCGCGGCCGAGGAGAAGTTCTCCGCCGGCACCGGCGCGGGCGTGCTGCTGCCGGGCACCGGGCAGTGGCAGTACGCGACGCTGGCCCTGGGGTCGGCGCTCGCCCTGTTCCTCTACCCGCACTCGATCACCGGCGTCCTCGCGGCCAGCAACCGCGACGTGCTCAAGCGCAACATGAGCGCGCTGCCGGTCTACAGCCTGGCGCTGGGCTTCATCGCGCTGCTGGGCTTCATGGCGATCGCGGCCGGGGTGACGCCGATCGGCGAGGACGGCAACACCGTCGTCCCGGTGCTGTTCCAGGAGATGTTCCCGAGCTGGTTCGCCGGCATCGCCTTCGCCGCCATCGGCATCGGTGCGCTGGTGCCGGCGGCGATCATGTCGATCGCCGCGGCGAACCTGTTCACCCGCAACATCTACAAGGAGTTCCTCAGGAAGGACGCCACGCCGAGGCAGGAGGCGCAGGTCGCCAAGGTGACCTCGCTGGTGGTGAAGGTCGGCGCGGTCGCGGCGATCCTGTTCATCGACCCGCAGTTCTCCATCGACCTGCAGCTCATCGGCGGCGTGATCATCCTGCAGACGCTGCCCGCGGTCGCCCTCGGCCTCTACACCCGCTGGCTGCACCGCGGCGCGCTCATCGCCGGGTGGGTCGCGGGCATGGCCGCGGGCCTGCTGATGCTCTACAACATCCCGCGGCTGGCGCCGGACGGCACGGTCCTCCGCGAGCACTTCGGCGGGTCGGCGTTCGCCCTGTCCAAGCTGGGCCTGGACGCGCAGTCCAGCGTCTACGCGGGCTTCCTCGCGCTGCTGGTCAACCTCGTCGTCACGGTGCTGGCGACGATGGCGCTGCGCGCGGCCAAGGTGGACGACGGCGTCGACGCGACGGCGGAGAGCGACTACACCGCCGAGCGGGAGGACCCGACCTTCCGCGACCTGCCCGACCCGCTGGAGTCCGCGCCGCCCGGCACGGCCCGCGGCACGACGGGGGAGGCGACCGGCCGCAGGTAGGTTGAGCGGGTGAAGGCCGACCACTTCGAGCAGCAGAAGCTGCTGGCCCTGGCCGACGAGGACGTCGCGCTCACCCAGCTCGCCCACCGGAAGCGCACGCTGCCGGAGGTCGCCGCGGTCGAGGCCGCCGCGGAGTCCGAACGCACCTTCGCCGAGGCCGAGGTCCGCGCGGAGACCGAGGTGCGCGACCTCGACCGCGAGCAGCGGCGGCTCGAGGCCGACGTCGACACCGTCCGGCAGCGGGCCGACCGCGACCGGTCGCGGATCGACTCCGGGGCGGCGACGCCGAAGGAGATCACCTCGCTGCAGTCGGAGCTGCAGTCGCTCGCCCGGCGGCAGTCCGACCTCGAGGACCAGGTGCTCGAGCTCATGGAGCGCCGGGAGACCGCCGACGCCGCGCTGGCCGACGCCCAGACCGGGCGTGCCGCCGCCGTCGCCGACCGGGAGCGGGCCGAGCAGCTGCGCGACGACGCCCTCGCCGACATCGCCGACTCCACCGCCCGGCACGAGGCGAAGCGCGCGGAGGTCGCCGGCGGCATCTCAGCCCCGCTGCTGGCGCTCTACGACCGCATCCGCACCCAGACCGGCACCACCGGCGCGGCGGTGCTCAAGGCCCGGCAGTGCCAGGGCTGCCGGATCGAGCTGAACGGCCGGGAACTCGCCGCCGTCCGCAACGCCGACCCGCACGAGGTGGTCCGCTGCGAGAACTGCGGCCGGATCCTCGTGCGCACCGCCGAGTCGGGCCTGTGACCCGCCGTCTCGTCGTCGAGGCCGACGGCGGCTCGCGGGGCAACCCGGGCCCGGCCGGCTACGGCGCGCTGGTGCGCGACGCCGCCACCGGGCGGGTGCTCGCCGAGCGCGCGGCGTCGGTCGGCCGGGCGACGAACAACGTCGCCGAGTACGGCGGGCTGGTGGCCGGGCTGCAGGCGGCGCTGGACCTCTGTGGCGGCGGAGGCGCGAGCGCCGACGTCGAGGTGCGGATGGACTCCAAGCTCGTCGTCGAGCAGATGTCGGGGCGCTGGAAGATCAAGCACCCGGACATGCAGAAGCTCGCCGTCCAGGCCCGCGATCTCGCCCGGCAGCTGGGCAGCGTCCGCTACACCTGGGTGCCGCGCGCGCAGAACGGCGCCGCCGACGCGCTCGCCAACAGCGCGATGGACGGCCGGCCGGTGCACCGCGACCTCGCCGCCGAGCCGACCGTGGTGGAGGACGACGTCCAGCCGGCCGCCGAACCCGCGCCGCCGGTGACCACGGTGACGCACCTGCTGCGCCACGGGCGCACCGAGCACACCCCCGAGCGGCGGTACAGCGGCCGCAACGACCTGCCGCTGTCGGTCACCGGGCGCGCGGAGGCCGAGGCGGCCGCGGTGCGGGCGAAGGAGCTGGGCATCGAGGTCGTCGTCGCCTCGCCGCTGCGCCGCACGCGGGAGACCGCGGAGGTCGTGGCCGGCGCGCTGGGCCTGCCGGTGGAGCTCGACGACGACCTGGTCGAGCTCGACTTCGGCGACCTCGAGGGGCTCACCGCCACCGAGGCGCAGCAGCGGCACCCGCTGGCCGCCCGCCGCTTCGCGAGCGACGTGACGGTGGCCGCGCCGGGCGGCGAGTCGGTGGCCGACGTGTCGCGCCGCGTCGCCCGCGCCCGGGAGCGGCTGCTCGAGCGGCACGCCGGGAGGACGGTGCTCGTGGTCAGCCACGTGACCCCGATCAAGCTGCTGCTCGCCGCGGGCCTCGGCGCCGGCGACGAGGTGGTGCACCGGGTGTTCCTCGAGGCGGCGTCGCTGTCGACGGTGGCGTGGAGCTCCGACGGCCGCACCTCGGTCCGGCTGGTGAACGACACCGCCCACCTGCGCTGAGGACACTCAACCGATGAGTTGAGGAACGCCCGCCGGTCTCCCCTGCAGGCGGCTCCGCCCCGGAGCCGGGAGCGAGGAGGTGCGCCATGGGCCGGGTGGTGCTGTTCGCGGCGGGGTCGCTGGACGGGTACGTCGGGCGGGACGACGACATGCCCGGGCCGCTGTTCGACTGGTACGCCAACGGCGACGTCGAGATGACCTTCAGCGACCCGGACCGGCCCTTCCGCGTGACTGCGGAGACGGCGGAGTTCCTCACCGACATGGCGACGCGGGTGGGCGTCATGGTCTGCGGGCGCCGGCTGTTCGACATCACCGACGGCTGGGGCGGCGTGCCCCCCAACGGCGAGCACGTCGTCGTGGTCACCCACCGGCCGGCCGACGACTGGCCGCACCGCGCCACCGCGCCGTTCACCTTCGCGCCCGACGTGCCGGCCGCGATCGGGCGGGCGAGGGAGCTCGCCGGCGACCGGGACGTCACGGTGAGCGCCGGGGACGTCGGCGGGCAGGCGCTGCGCGCGGGCCTGGTCGACCGGGTGGTGCTGGCGCTGGTCCCGGTGGTCCTGGGCTCGGGGCGGCCGTACTTCGGCGCCGGCGGCCCGCCGGAGATCCAGTTCGAGGACCCGGTGGTGGTGCAGGGCAGGCGGGTGACCCACCTGGTCTACGACGTGCGTCGCTGACGCCCCGGAGCGGGAAGCGGGCCGGGCGGCCCGGTGTTGCACCGGACACCCCCGCCGCCGCCCGCCGCGGCGCTCCGGGGACGATGAGCCCCCCGCACTCCGAGGAGCCCCGTGACCGCGACCATCGCGCCCGCCACCCCCACCGTCGCCGGCGACGAGCGCACCCTGTCGGCCGCCGAGTACGAGAACTGGGCGGCGGAGGTCCGCCGGCTCGCCGACGAGCGCGGTGCGGTGGTGCTCGCGCACAACTACCAGGTGCCCGAGATCCAGGACGTCGCCCACTTCACCGGCGACTCCCTCCACCTGTCGCGGGTCGCGGCGCAGACCGACGCCCGCGAGATCGTGTTCTGCGGCGTCCACTTCATGGCCGAGACGGCGAAGATCCTCTCGCCGGACAAGACGGTGCTGCTGCCCGACCACGCCGCCGGCTGCTCCCTGGCCGACTCGATCACCGCCGAGCAGCTGCGCGAGTGGAAGGCCCAGCACCCGGGCGCCGTCGTCGTCAGCTACGTCAACACCACCGCGGCGGTGAAGGCGGAGACCGACGTCTGCTGCACCTCGTCGAACGCCGCCGACGTCATCCGGTCCATCCCCGAGGACCGCGAGGTCCTGTTCTGCCCCGACCAGTTCCTCGGCGCGCACGTCAAGCGCGTGACCGGGCGGTCGAACATCCACGTGTGGGCGGGCGAGTGCCACGTGCACGCGGGCATCAGCCCGGCCGACGTCCGCGCGCAGGTGGCCGCGCACCCGGACGCCGAGATCCTCGTGCACCCCGAGTGCGGCTGCACCACCTCGGTGCTCGACCTGGTCAGCCACGGCGACCTGCCCGCCGACCGCACCCGCGTGCTGTCCACCGGCGGCATGGTCGAGGCCGCGGCGCGGACCTCGTCGGGCCAGGTGCTCGTCGCCACCGAGGTCGGCATCCTGCACCAGCTGCGGGCGCTCAACAGCGGGACGTCGTTCATCCCGATGAACAGCCGCGCGGCCTGCCGCTACATGAAGATGATCACCCCGGCCAAGCTGCTGCACACGCTGCGCACCGGCGAGGGCGCCGTCGACGTCGACCCGGAGACCGCCGCCCGCGCCCGCCGCGCCGTCGAGGCGATGATCGCCATCGGAGAGCCCGGCCGCGGCGGTGAGTAGAAGGACCCCGCTGCCCCCCGCCGCTCGCGAGCTCGCGGCGGGACCCTGCAGCGGGGCCGTTCCAGCACGTCACCGCGTGAAGAGGTAGACGGACACCGCGACGCCGAAGACCACGATCAGCACCCGCAGCGGCGTCGCGGGGATGCGGCCGGCCACCCGCGCGCCGAGGAACCCGCCGACCAGGCTGGCCGGCGCCGCGACGGCGACCACCTGCCAGGCCACCGGCCCGAAGACGCCGAACACGACCAGCGTGACCGTCGCCGTCACCGCGGAGAACGCCGACTTCAGCGCGTTGGCCAGCGGCAGCCGGTGCAGTGCCGTCCCGAGCACCCCGACGAGGATGACGCCGAGCGCGCCGCCGAAGTAGCCGCCGTAGACGGTGGCGAGGAACAGCGCGAGGAACAGCCACCACGGGTCGCGGACGGCGCCGTCGTCGCGGTCGCGCAGCCGGCGGGTGAGCAGCGGCTGCACCGCGAGCAGCAGGCTGGCCAGCAGCACGAGCACGGGCACGACGACGTCGAAGGCCTGGCTCGGCGTGGTCAGCAGCAGCACGCTGCCGGCGACGCCGCCCAGCGCCGAGACCGCACCGAGCCGCACCAGCCGGTCGCGCTGACCGGCGTACTCGCGGCGGAACCCGGCCATCCCGCCGAGGTAGCCCGGCCACTGCGCCACCGAGTTGGTGACGTTGGCCGCCACGGTGCCCAGGCCCAGCCCGACCAGGGTGGGGAAGAGGATCAGCGACCCGCCGCCGGCGATCGAGTTGACCGCCCCCGCGCCCAGGGCCACCGCGGCCGCGATCAGGAGGTCGGCGGCCGTCACGGGGCGCCAGCCTACGGTCGGTGCGTGCGACTCCCCGCCCCGGCGACCTGGCTGGCCGCCGCCCTCGGCGGCTCCGGCGTGCTGCACCTGGTGCGGCCGCGGACGTTCGAGTGGCTGGTGCCGCCCGAGCTCGGCGACGCCCGCGCCTGGGTGCTCGTCAGCGGGGTCGCCGAGGTCGGCACCGCCGCGCTGCTGGCCGCGCCGGCGAGCCGCCGGGCCGGGGGACGGGCCGCGGCCGCGCTCCTGGCGTCGTTCGTGCCGGCCCACCTGCACCACCTCCGCGTGGCGCGCGGGCGGCCGGCGATGCTGGCCGCGGCGGTGGTCCGGCTGCCGCTGCAGGCGCCGATGATCGCCGCGGCGCTGCGGGTGGCCCGAGGGCGCTGAGCGTCAGCGGCCGCGGGCAGACTGCCCGCATGACGGAGGCGTTCCCCGAGGACTGGCAGCGCGCCCTGGTCGTCGTCGCCCACCCCGACGACGTGGAGTACGGCTGCGCGGCCGCCGTCGCGGCGTGGACGGCGGCCGGGCGCGACGTCCGGTACGTGATGGCCACCAGCGGCGAGGCCGGCATCGCCGGGCTGCCGCCGGAGGCCGCCGGGCCGCTGCGCGAGCGCGAGCAGCGGGCCGCGGCCGCGGTGGTCGGCGTGTCGGTGGTCGAGTTCCTCGGCCACCCCGACGGGCGGCTGACCGAGGGGCTGGACCTGCGGCGGGCGGTCGCGGCGGCGATCCGGCGGCACCGCCCCGACCTCGTGGTCACGCTGCACTTCGGCGACACGTGGACGCCGCCGGGCGCCCCGCTCGGCTACTGGAACAGCGCCGACCACCGGGTGCTGGGCCGGGCGGTGGTCGACGCCGTCGGCGACGCGGCCAACGAGTGGATCTTCGCCGAGCTCGCCGACCCGGAGCCCTGGCGCGGGGTGCGCTGGACCGCCGTCTCCACGCCGGTGGGGGTCACGCACACCGTCGACGTGACCGACGTCGTCGACCGGGCGGTGGCCTCGCTGGCCGAGCACCGCCGCTACCTGCAGGCGCTGTCGGCCGACCCGGTCGAGGAGCAGGCCCGGCGACAGGTCGACACGGCGACCCCGGTCGTCGACGGCCGGCGGGTGGCCGGCTTCGCGCTGTACGCCGGCTGAGGCCGGACGCGGCCCCGGGGTGCGCCCGGGGCCGCGTCCGGGCCGGTCAGGGGTTGAAGCTCACGTGGACGTGGTCCATGTGGTTGGCGGTGGGGGACCCGCGGTCCTCCATCGCCCGCCAGCCGGAGCTCCCGATCACGAAGATCCGCTGCTTCCAGATGACGTAGTCGACGCCCATGCGCGCGGCGTTGTCGATGACGTACTGGGCCACGGCGTTCCCCTTGGCGGAGTCGGCGTAGACCATGAAGTCCGCGGCGAGCTGCTGGGTGGGGGAGTGCCCGGGGCGGGTGAGCACGGTGGACACCCCGCACTGCTGCGCGACCTCGGCGACGACGGGGCGGACGTGCGCCGCCCAGGCGCTGTAGGAGGTCGAGGAGGCGGTCGGCGCGCCGGTGAGGTTCGTGGACACCGCCGCGGGGGCGGCGGGGGCGGCTGCCGGTGCGGCCGCGGGGGCGGCGGGGGCCGCGGGCGCGGGCGCCGCGGCTCCTCCCCGGTCCTGGGACCAGCCGTTCGACCCGTCCCGGCGGGGGCCGTCCCAGTCGGCCTGGGCCACCGACTGACCGCTGAGGCCGAAGGCGACGGCGAGGGCGCCGGCCGTGAGGGTCCGGCGGATCGTGCGCTTGCTGTTCGAGGGCATGACGAGGAGAGCTCCTGACGTCGGTTCCGCGTGGCGCCGTCCGTGGCTCGGCGGTCACCCGTCGCGTGGGGGGACCTGCGGGACGGGCCGGGACGCGGCCGGGCGGCGGGCGGCTGCTGGAGGGCAGGCCGACGCGAGGCCGGTCGTTTCCGGTCCGTGGAGGCGCGGCGACCGGCGGAGGTGGGCGGGTCGCGGCGCTCGTCGCAGAGTGCGGGGCACGCCGGGGCAGGCGCCGTCGGCGCACCCCGTGGTGGTTCTCCGTTCTCCCGTGGCCGCCTACCGGGTCAGCTGACGGGTTCGGGCGGGGAACTGCGCCCTACCCCCTCCCGGGTCCGGGAGGTGGGACTCACCCCGGTGGTGCGGTGGGTCCCCGGCTCACGGCCACCGCGGTGGCCGCGACTCGGCGGCACCCGGCTCGGTTCCCCCGGTGGAGGACGTGACGACCGGCCGGACGGAGCCACCGTAGGAGCGTCCGCGGGAGCCCGCAGCGCGGACTGAGCAGTTCCGCTGAGGGGGTCCGTAGACTGGTCGGCACGACGGACGAGTCGGCCGGGCGGTCGCGTCGGCGGGGGAGACCCCGTCGCCGAGGAACGTCCGGGCTCCACAGGGCAGGGTGGTCGCTAACGGCGACCCGGGGTGACCCGCGGGACAGTGCCACAGAGAACAGACCGCCAGCAGTCCGCTGCTGGTGAGGGTGAAACGGTGGTGTAAGAGACCACCAGCGCACCGGGTGACCGGTGCGGCTCGGTAAACCCCACCCGGAGCAAGGTCGAGAAGGGACGGTGGCCGGGCAACCGGACACCGTCCTGCGCAGGCGTTCGAGGGCTGCCCGCCCGAGCCTGCGGGTGGACCGCTCGAGCCCGCCGGCAACGGCGGGCCTAGATGGATGACCGCCCATCGGGAGGCCGCGAGGCGCCCGAGGACAGAACCCGGCGTACAGGCCGACTCGTCCGTCGTCCCCCGCTTGACCTGCGCGTTCAGGTCCGGCGGGGGTCCTCGTTCCTCAGATGTTCCTCAGCCGCGGGAGCCAGTACGGCGTCCACCGCGGCCCGGGTCCGGTCGTCGGAGTCCGGCCACAGGTGGCTGTAGGTGTCGAGGGTCTCGGAGGCGCTCGCGTGACCGAGCCGGGCCTGGACGGTCTTGATCGACTCGCCGTGCCGGATGAGCAGGCTGGCGTAGAAGTGCCGGAGACCGTGGAAGGTCACGCTGTCGTCCAGGCCGGCCGCCCGGACGGCGGGGCGCCACACGGTGGCGGAGAAGGCGGTCCGGCGGATCGGGTTGCCGAGGTCGGTCGTGAAGACGAAGCCGTCGCTCGGCCACTCCGCGAGGTGGGCGGCGAGGGCGTCGACGACGACCTGGGGGAGGGGCACCACTCGGACCGACGCCTGGGTCTTGGGCGGCGCGAGGTAGGGCGCGCGGTCGGGCATGGTGACCAGCTGCCGGTCGACCGTCAGCTGCCGGCGGAGGAAGTCGATCCGGTCGACGGTCAGCCCGAGCGCTTCGCCCTGCCGCAGGCCCGTGCCGGCGGCGAGGGTGACCAGCGCCCGGTACCGCTCGGGGACGGCGTCGGTGAGCGCCCGGACGGCCTCGATCGACAGCGGCTCGATGCGCTGCTTGTGGACCTTGGGCAGCCGCGTTCCCGTGCACGGCGACGCGATGATGCGGCGGTCCCGGACGGCGGCCTTGAAAACCGCGGACAGGATGCGGTGGACCACGCCGACCGTGCCCGGCGCGAGCGTCTTGGAGAGTCGCTGGACGAGGGCCTGGACGTCGCTCGGCAGGACGGCGGACAGCTGCCTGTCGCCGAGGCTCGGGTAGACGTGCCGGCGCAGCATCGTTTCGACGTGGGCGGCGGTGGTGGGCCGGTGCACCTGGGCGGCGCGCCACTGCTCGGCGTACTCGCGGACGGTCTGGCGGCCGGCCGCGGGGTCGACGTACTGGCCGGTGACGATGCTGGCGCGGACCTCGTCCAGCCAGCGCTGGGCGTCGACCTTCCGCGTGAAGACGCGGGACCGCTGAGGGCCGCCGGGGGCGGCGCGGTAGCGGGCCTGCCAGGTGCCGTTGGGCCGCCTCGAGATGCTCGCCATGCCGTCTCCTCGCGCGGGACCGAGCGGACGGGATCTCCGGCCGCTGCACTCGGGCTAGCGCGTGGCCACACGCCTCGGGTGGATGTCGAGGGATCTGTGGACCGTGCTGCACCTGTGGACAGGCAGCGGTTCGTTCGCCGCAGCTGGACCGGAGGTTTGGAACCGTCCGCCCACCCTGCCGACGGCCCTGGTGCAGATCTCCAGTTCCCCTGCAGTGGTGAGGTGCGGGGTCGGTCGGTTCCCGTCGGGCGTCGGGTGACCGATGGTGGTGTCGTGGGCTCGTGGAAGCGCTCGTCCCGAGCGGGTCGGTACGCCGAGCAGCACTACAGGCGACTGCGCCGGCGGTGGCGTCGGCGTGTGCTAGGGCCGCTGCTCCTGATCGTGTCGCCCTTCCTCGGCACGGGTCTCGCGCTGACCATCTGGACAGAGGGGCAGCCCTACTGGTTCGGCGGCGTGGTGCTGGGTATGGGCCTCGCGCTGTTCGTCATCGCCTTGAAGTCGCCGCCGCAGCACATCGAGCGATGGGGCGTCGGTGCGGACGGGGAGCGACGCACAGCCCGGGCGCTGCGACTCCTCCTGCGGTCGGGCTGGCACGTCGTGCACGACCTCGACTGGCCCGGCGCCGGCAACGTCGACCACCTGGTGGTCGGGCCCGGTGGGGTCTTCGTTCTCGACAGCAAGGCGTGGAGCGGCGTGGTGAGCGTCGACGACGCCGGAGCGACCATCACCCCGAGGGACAACCCGGACGCCGCCTGGACCGAGCATGGCCAACGGGGGAGGCAAGCGCGCGCCGGCACGGCAGTAGCCCGCGCCCTAGCAGCACGCAGCAGCCTTACAGTCCCTCAGCCCGAGCCTGTGGTCGTGGTCTGGGGAACCTTCCCGCAGCGCGTTGGGTGCGCCGGCGGGGTGACCTACGTCGAGGGGGAGCACCTGGCCGACTGGCTGCTCAGCCGGCCACAGAGGCTGCACCGCGACCAGGTCGCTCAGTTGGCGGCAGCAGCGGACGACGACCTGCTGCGGCGCTCCACTCGTAGCTCGTAAGCCGGCCGTAGGGCTGCCTCGACCGCTCGTTCCCTCAGGCCT
The DNA here is from genome assembly GCF_042654585.1 of Geodermatophilus arenarius. Classification (NCBI taxonomy): domain Bacteria; kingdom Bacillati; phylum Actinomycetota; class Actinomycetes; order Geodermatophilales; family Geodermatophilaceae; genus Geodermatophilus; species Geodermatophilus arenarius. The sequence goes on along the minus strand of NZ_JBHSGR010000001.1, from coordinate 27,131 downwards.
CGGCACTGGCTGTTTCGCCTGACCGGAGCCGCCGATCTGGCTCTACTGGAGCATCGACGACCATGAGGCGACACACCTCATGCATTGTCGGGCCAGCAACTCGTTGGGACGAGTATGCCGAGGGAACGGCGAGGTCCGGGTGGAGTGTGGTGGCGGCCGCGGATGTAGGCGACCTTGCTCGGAGCCCCCGTGCGTGACGCCAAGATGCAAGAGGTGTGTCGCCTCGTGATCTTGGAATCCACAGCTGCGTGAGGAGTGCACCGGCCGGGAGGCGGCGTGAGCCTGCTCGGACTGGCTGAACTTGGTGCGGCGCGTGACGCTGAGCAGGGAAGTGGCCGGCAAGTTGGGCGGCCGTCCGCAGCGACACCGCTATCCGTGCAGTTCGGCGGCTGAACTGTCCCGGAAACCGCCTCGTCACCGGCGTGTCCGCGCCGAGGTGCCACTCAGGACGTCGGCCGTCGGTCGGCTTACATCCCCCAGGGCCAAGGCTCGTCGCGCTCCATCCGGCGGACCATCTGGTCGACCCGTTGCGCGTTGTCGCTCATCGTCTGGTCCACCTCCGCCTGGTCCTGGGCTCTCTGCGCGAAGCACTGCCGGCACAGGGCGGTGCCATGCAGAGAGGCGACAGCCGGGCGCGCCTCAAGGCCGTGGAGAAAGCACTCAGCGCACTCGCGCGAGGCTGGGGACTGGGTCGTGTTCATGGGCGTGAACCGTAAGGAGACGGCTGGCCTAACGTCGCGCTCTGGGAGTGAGTGATCTCTATCGACGGTCGGCGGCCCGGGCAGCGCTGACCCGGGCCTGGGGGACGGGTCAAGTTGGCCGCGCGAGCGTCGGCCGCCGGGCGGCTGGGACGGTCCAGGTTGTGACCAGGTCAGCGGCATGGTCCGTAACCTGACTCGGCGCAGCGTCGCCCTGCGCAACGTCGGGTGCCTGGGCCATGAGGTCCGTGTCCGACGACAAGCAGCCCGCGACCCGCCTTCGCGGTCGGGTTGCTACGCCGGCGGGAGCAGATCGGTCTGAGCGCGCAAGCGGTCCAGAATCCGATACCACAATTCCTTCAAGCCGAGGTTTGTGTTGTCGTAGAGGATGGTCGCCTCGTCCCGCGTATCGAAGGGAAGAACCGTTCCTCTCTCCGCGATGAAGATCGTCCTTTTCGACCACGCGTGCGCTAATCCCGCTTCATAAAACACGTTCGGGTTGGTACCCGTAAAATCGCAGACGACAGCGTCGGCGTTGTAGATGAGGGTGGCGACCTTGTCGATGATTCGCCGAGCACTGAGATCTGTGTCGGCCCGTTCGCAGTCGATACCGATTCGAGCCAACTCTCGGTCGATTTTTGCGTATACAGGCTCGAGCCGGACCAGCGTGTACGGCATCATGACGCACACGAGTTTCTCGTGACGTTTTGGCTCAATCTTGAAGAGTTCGGGAAAGTCATGGCCTGGCACTGCGACCACTCGAGACGCGATGACATCGGGGCCAAGGGCATCGAAGACGTCGTCCTCCATGACGACAATCTTCGTCCTGTGCCACCCCCACTCGCCAAAGTGAAAAAAGTCGTCCATCTCATGTAACCGTTGCACAGGAATGGCTGCGAGGCCCTCGTAGGGCTTAAACGTGTAACGCACCTCGCGCTCAGCCACACGCAACCGATCAAACCGGCCGACGTACGCGAATGCCTCGTTCGTATCGTCGCGCATGTGCTCTGGACTCCACAGCACCGGACAGGCCACAAGGTACCGCTCGAGATCCTCCTCATCGAGGGCGTTGAGCCGCGCACGCAGCCGGCTGTCCGTCCCCTCGAGGAGCCGGTCACGTCCGATCGTGCCGTGGAAGCCGTTCGCGGGAATCTGTTCCCCCACGCCCGCTGCATCGACCACGATGGTGAACACGCAGGCCTCCGCTCACTTCGCGAGTCACCGTAACCCGCACTTCTGGAACGCTAGCCCAGCAAGCAGCGTGTCGGGCCTGCGGATGGTCATCGACGCGGCGAATGGCGGTCGGTGGCTGGCGACCGTCGAGTTTCCGTCCGTCGAGACTCTGCGTGCTCAGGTGGTGAGGGCTCGCGCGAAGGTGTCGAGATGCTTGTAGTCGACAGCACGGCCTCAATGCTCGGCTTGCCCCCCACGTGCAGCCGGGCCCACGGCTCGCGACCGGTGCGGGCGCCATCCACGAGCAGGTCGTACATGCCCCGGGTGTCTCCCTCGATCAGCGCAGGTAGTCGCAGCCGCTGGACTTCGTCGGCGCCGTACCCGTTGTGGCGGAGGAGGCCATTACTGGGACATCTGGGCGGGGTCGGTTTCCCCGCAGTCGCTGCGGTGACCGGCGTCCGTTCGGTGCATCCGTTGGGCGCGGTGTTGGCTGTCTTGCTGGTCACCCTTGGGACCGTGAGCGCCGACCTCCAGGACCTGTCACAACGCATTCCGCCGCCGAAATGCAAGACGTGTGTGGCACTTGATCTTGGTCTATCTCCAGTAGCGATGGGGGCAGGATGGCCGCGTGGAGCAGAGCACCAGGATTGACGTCGAGGCCTTGGTCGAACGGGACTGTGAGGTGCTGCGCGAGGTCGAGCGGTGGCCGGAGTGGGCGCCGACCGTGACCTCGGTGCGGCGTTCGGACGACGGGCCGCTCACGGTCGGTGCGCCAGGGGTAGTGCCTCGACCGGCTCGTCCCGCTGGCCGGCTTGCTGGGCATGTGCCCGCTACACGCCAACACTCCCCGCGAGGCCGTGGTCGAGCTGTGCTCCCGGCCGCTCCTCGTCGGCGAGAACATGGGCATCGCGTTCGTCGTGCCGTCTGCGCCAGAGGTCAGAGCATCGTCGTACACGTCGATCCAGCCGAAAGTGTCGGTGTCGCCCGGTAGCGTGTGACTCACGTTACGAGATGGGGGAACATGCCGACTGCTGGAGAACTTCGACTCTCACGGGTCGTAGAGGCTTACGCGGCCAAGGCCAACGACACACGCCACAAGTGTTTCCTGAGCTACCACTCGGTGGACGCGGACGCCGTCGCCGACTTCGTGACGTCCTTCGGTGACGTGTTCATCCCGAAGGTGATCGGCCTCAGCGAGAGTGATCCCTTGATCACCAGCAACAACACGGACTACATCATGGACAGGATCCGGGAGAAGTACCTCACCGACTCGACGGTGACCATCGTGCTGCTCGGCAAGTGCACCTGGTCGCGTCGGTTCGTGGACTGGGAGGTCTACTCGTCGCTCCGGCGGGGGAAGGTCAACCGGCTCAACGGGCTCATGGCGGTGAACCTGCCGTCGATCGCGGTCTCCGACACCTCCAAGCTGCCTCCGCGGGTGGACGACAACCTGCCCCGTACGAACGGGCCGGACACGTACGCCCGCTGGTACCGCTACCCCACGTCCTCGAACCAGCTGAGTGGCTGGGTGCAGGATGCGTTCTCCGCCCGGACTACCAGGAACAACCTGATCAACAACACGCGGGCGCGCAAGATCAACAGCTCGCCCTGCTCGTGAGCAAGCCGCACGCCGGAAGCGGGGGCCCGGCGTGATCATCGTGTACGCCGGGCGGCGGCCCAGCGGAGAGGACGGCGACTTCCCGGCCTCTCGGGAGCCGTATCTCGCTGAACGGGTGGAGCGACTCCTAGCGGGCTTGCAGCCCACTCGCCTCGTCGGGTCAGCCGCAGCTGGCAGCGACGTGATCATTCTGGAAGCGGCGGCCCGCCTCGGCATTCCCGCGACCGTCGTCGTGGCAGGAGACGTGGAGTCCTTCGCTGCGGAGAGTGTGGACGATAAGCCCGGCTGGCGGTCGAGGTTCGACGCAGTCCTGACTTCGCCAGGCGTGTCCGTTGAGCCGCTCGCGCTCTCCGAGTCGGGCGGAGACGCATACAGGGCCGTTACTCGGCGCTTCATCGAGCGGGCCGAGGAGCTTCGACAGGAGGCCGCAGCGGTAGGAGAGGACCCGGCGCTGCTGGGTCTTCTCCTGAGTGGCGGCAGTCGCGGAGACGACGACTATACCGAGGATCTGGGCCTCCAGCTGGAAGCGGCCGGGCACCTGGTCTTGCGCCTCGACCCGAAGCTGGGGCGAGATTCGTCGCCTATCGCTTTCGTCGCCATGCCGTTCGGGGAACGCAAGGATCCGACGCGAGGCCTAAGGCGGTACAACTCCGATGCCACGTGGAACCGGCTGCTCCTGCCGGCGCTGCTGGACGGCGGATACCGCGCGGTGCGAACGGATGCCGAGGCGAGCCGCCAGCTGATCGACAGCCGCATGGTGCTTGACCTTATTGGTGCTGACCTGGTGGTGGCTGACATGGCCACCCTGAATCCGAACGTCTTCTGGGAGCTGGGCGTTCGGCACACGGCTCGACGACAGGGAACTCTCGTCATCGCGCCCGCCCGCCTGTCACCCCCGTTCGATGTTCGCGCTGTGCCCGTGCATCCCTACGGCCGGGATCCAGGGGGCGTTACGGACCGCCAGGCGGTTGAAGGGCTGCGAGGACTACGGGACGCCATCCGGTCCGCTAGTGCGCCGCAGCGGCATCCGCACGTGCCTGACAGCCCCGTGCATGCCGCCGTCCCGGAACTCCAGCTTTCCGGCGTGCCCGTGGGGGCGAGCCACGGAACGGACTGGATGGAACGGATCACCGTGGCCGCTGAGCTGCGGGACGGTGAGAAGCTGCTGACCTTGGTGGCTCAGCTGGGTTACGAGGACCTGACTCCTTCATCGCGGCGGGCACTGCGTGTCCAAGCCGGACTCGCGCTGGTTCGACTTCGCCGTCATGCGGACGCTATCGACGTGCTCCGTCCCGCTGTGGACGAGGATCCGAGCTACGACGAGGAGCAGCTGCAGCAGCAGTTTGCGCACGCTCTTGTACGTGCCCGAGGCAGGGAGGACGACCGCGAGGCGCGACTGCTTCTGGCAGAGCACCGGCTGCGCGTCCTCGATGAGCGGCACCCCGACTCAGGCGAGACGCTCGGGCTGCTTGGAAGCGCAGCAAAGGAGCGAGCGCGCCTGCGGCACCTGGACGGGCACGACGCAGCGGGGGAGTTGAGGCTGGCCGCCGAGTCGTACCGGCGTGGATTCATCGCTGACCCGCTCGACCACTATCCGGGGGTCAACGCTGTTACTCTCCTTCGCCTTCTTGGGTCGCGGGGAGAAGGCACGCAGCGAGAGGAAGATTTCGCTGAGGCACGTGGGCTGCTGCCGGTCGTGCGCTTCGCGGTGTCGAGGCTCGGAGCGCCTGCCGAAGACGTGTGGGCACAGGCAACCTTGGGTGAACTGGCCCTGCAGGCGTACTTCCTTATGGGGGATGGGTGCGAGGAAGAACTCGAAGCGGCTCAGCGCCACTATCTGTTGGCGGCAGCTCGGGCGACACCGCAGCAGCTGGGCAGCATGGCCGCTCAGTTGGAGATGATGCTGATCTGGGGTGACCCTACGGAGGTTGTGGAACCTCTGCTGGATCTTCTCCGCGCCCGGATGTAGCTGGTCCGGGAGGACTTCCATACCCAATCAAGGGTCGCGACGCTTGCTTAGCGGATCTCGGTCTGCCGGACGAATATTCCCCTCAATGTCACGGGCCTGGTGAGGAATCCACGGACATCATCGAGGTGATTCGCCCTGAGCGGCCCACTCAGGGCGACGCCATCAAACGGCGCTCGTCTGGCACACTCCGCGTCTAGCGTCTGAAGTAGTGAGCGTTGCCCGACATTGCTGTCCGCCGGAAACTGCGCCCACCCTTACGCGGGCGATGTCTTTGGAGGTGGTCAGCCGAGGGCTCCACGACGAGAACGCTACCGTGACCACCGACGCCGCGGCGACACTGCCGTCCAAGACTGAAGTGCCTGGGGGGACCATGACAGCAGGCGGTCTCGAGATCGACCTCTTTCTGTCGCATGCGAGCGAAGATAAGTCGACGCTGGTGCGCCCCCTAGCTCAGTACCTTGCAGATCAGGGTGTGAATGTCTGGTACGACGAGTTTAGTCTTACTGTCGGCGATAGCCTTTCGCGGTCCATAGATGCCGGCCTAGCTAAGGCAAAGTATGGGCTTGTAGTGCTCAGCAAGAAATTCTTCGAGAAGGCGTGGCCGGAGTACGAACTCCGCGGCCTTGTCAGTCGGGAGATCGCCGCACGCGGCAAGGTCATCCTTCCGGTTTGGTTCGGCGTGTCGCATGATGAGGTGCTAAACTTTTCTCCGCCATTAGCGGACAAGAAGGCCGTCGTAGCTGACGGAAAGTCTCTCGAGGAAGTGGCATTCGAGATTCTCCAGGCAATTCGGCCGGATATTGCTGGCCGGCTGGACCTGTTCAACAAGCTGCGTGCTCCAGGGGGACAGTCGGAGTTGATGCCTCTCGATTCCTTGAAGATGGCACCCATGCGACCGCTGAGCATAGACGGTCACTCCATAGTGCGGGTCCACATCGTGACACAGGTACTCGAGGGTGCAGGTGGCGACCTTGTTGGCTCTGCCCGGGAATTCCTCGAGAACCTCAGCCGAGACCTGTATCCCGAAGTGGAGCTGCGCACTTGGGAGGTGCTCACGGCTGCCTACCTCGGAACGACCAGACGTTTTGATCTGGACGGCGATAAGCGGAAGAAGTTGCTCGAGTTTCTATTGGCATTGTCACTGAAGGCTAGTAAGGTCGCTGGTTCATTGGCTGAGGAGATTGGCGTCGAAGTGGCAAGTCATGCCTTGGGTGTTTATAAGCATGTGGCTGGCCTGAGCGAAAAGGGGATGGTCGTCCTCCCCTTTGAAGAGTCCGTTCCTAACGCCTAACGTCGGCGCATGTGCGGCCAGCCTGCCCCGCGCCCGGGTCGGCGGTGGCTGTGCCCGTCGTGGGCGTCTCTGAAGCCGCCGTTCTCAAAGTTCGACGGCACCCCGGTCGAGCTTCGGGAACGCATCTCCGCTCAGGCCCAGCCGCTGCGCGACAGCACCGCAGGAGTCGCACGCGGGCCTCCCGTACCCGTCGGCGCATCCGCGAGCTGCTGGCGTAGCGCGTCACATTCGGGCGGACGATCAACAGGGCCGCGCCTCCTCAGGCGCTAGGACGCCGCCGAGCACTCGGCCGCTCTGCACGCGCCGCGATCGTTGTCGGCCATGCGTAGATCACTGCGTGACCAATCGGGCGTCATGCGGCCCGCCCGTCGGAAGGATCGAATGAGCCTCTCACCAGGGCATGTCGTGCCGCTCCGGCATGACGAGTTCCTGACCCACGCAGCGGCTAACAGGGGTCATGAAGGGGTTTAAACGGGCTCTCCGGAGGGTCCTCCAAGACTCCCCTGAAGGCCTGACAGGCCGGTTAACCTGCAGAAACGCGTGGAGCAGATGGCCGGGATCGCACCGGCATAGCCAGCCTGGAAGGTTGAGGCGCGGGCGTCGTGCGGCCGCTCACTGGTGACGGGCCTCGATCTCGTCGGTGTCTCGAGCAGCCGTCGGCGTCTCCCTCGGTGGGCGATCTGGCGTCCTGGACCTGCTGGTCCTCCTAGAGGTTGCGCGACTACCGACCAAGGATCGCCAAGGTCACTGGACCGGTCGGGTCGTTCCTCAATCGTTCCTCAGCAGGCTTAATCGCGGGCCATCCTGACCAGCAGCTGCCAACGGCGAACTCGCAGCTCAACGGGCACATCCGGCGTCAGCCAACCGTGATCAATATCCCCGGATCCGTCCCCGGCGTACAGGCCGACTCGTCCGTCGCCCGCCGTGACCTCCGGTTCTGCGGTCAGGGCGCGGCGCCGGTCCGCGCGGGGTCCGCCGCTCGGCCGGGAACGGGGTCGGCGGCGGCCCTCGGCCGGTCGCCGGAGCCGGGCCAGAGGTGGCTGACGTCGGTCGGTCACGGCGATCGTCGGCCGAGGTCGGCTCGCCCTCTTCCCGGCTGCGGGTGCTGACCACGATCGGCTCCGGGATGATCCGGCTCGCGTCACGCGGCCCCTGCGACCCGGCGGCGTGGACGTCGAGCGGCCGGACGACGAGGCGGCGACCCGTCCCACGGGGCGCTGTGCCGGTCGTCGTCCCTCCTCGTACGCGGCATCCGCTCGGCGCGGTGGTCGACCGGCCCTCGGTGTGGTCCGACCGGTCAGTTCTCCGTGCCGTGTCGGTCCGTACGCCGAACACCGACCCACGGGAGGCCACGCGATGCGGAGACTGACCTTCGCCATGAACCTGAGCCTGGACGGCTACGTCGCCGCGCCCGGCGACGACCTCGGCTGGAGCGTGCCGAGCGACGAGCTGTTCCAGTGGTGGTCCGACCGGGTGGAGGCCACGGGCCTGGCGCTGTACGGGCGCAGACTGTGGGAGACGATGAGCTCCCACTGGCCGACCGCCGACCGGCAGCCCGGCGCCACACCGGCGCAGATCGAGTACGCCCGCCGTTGGCGGGACATGCCGAAGGTGGTGTTCTCCTCGACGGCCAGCGCGGTCGACGGGAACGCCCGCCTGGTCACCGGCGACGCCGTCACCGAGATCACCCGGCTCAAGGCCGGGGACGGCGGTCCCATGGACGTCGGTGGCGCCACCCTCGCCGCGGCGGCCATGCGGGCCGGGCTGATCGACGAGTACGCGCTCGTCACCCACCCGGTCCTGGTGGGCGGCGGCACGCCGTTCTTCACGGCCCTGGACGACCGGGTGGACCTGGACCTGGTGGAGACCCGGACGTTCCGCGGCGGCGTGCTCCTGACCAGGTACGAGACCAGGCGCTGAACAGCCGGCCCCGGATCGGCAGGCCGACTCGTCCGTCGTCCCCCTCCGCCGATCCGCGCACGACCGGGCCGACGGCGTCCGGTCGTCCGGGCCCGGTCGCGGGTGGCTGCCGGTGTGTCGCCGCCAGGCGACCCCACCGACGGGACCCGACCGATGAGTCGATGCGGCGACCGGGGTCCCTCTCGTGGAGCGGCCGGACGGGCCGCGGCGACCACCCGGGAGGACCCGTGACGCAGTACCTGCTGTCCATGCCGCACGACTCGGCCGAGGAACCGACGATGGCCACGATGGACCCCGCCGAGCTGGAGGCCGCCCTGGCGGCGGCCGGCGCCTTCCTGGAGGAGCTGGCGGCGTCCGGCGCGCTGGTCTTCGCCGGTGGGCTGCACCCGCCGTCGACCGCGGTCACCGTCGACCACACCGGGGACGACCTCGCCCTCACCGACGGGCCGTACACGCAGGCGCCGGAGTACCTCGGCGGCTTCTGGGTCGTCGAGGCGCCGGACCGGGCGGCGGCCGTCTCCTGGGCGGCGAAGGCGTCCCGGGCGCTCGGCGCGCGGATCGAGGTCCGCGCCTTCCAGGAGGTACCGGCACAGCGCCCGGCGGTGTGAGGTCGCGCCGCCGTGTCCCCCGGGGCGGCTCCCGGGAGGCGGGACCGATGACTTCGTCCCCGTCCGCCGGTCCGAGCTCCCGGACCGGGCCGGAGACCAGGAGGACGGATGCGGAAGATCGTCGTGCACATGATGCTGTCGCTGGACGGCTACTTCGAGGGTCCGGACCACGACCTGGGCTGGCACCGCGTCGACGAGGAGCTGCACGGGCACTTCAACGAGGAGCTCGCGACCAAGAGCGCCTTCCTCGAGGGCCGGGTCACCTACGAGCTCATGGAGGCGTACTGGCCGACCGCCGACCAGGACCCGGACGCCCCGCCGACGATGCGCGAGTTCGCCGGTATCTGGCGGGCGGTGCCGAAGATCGTGTTCTCCCGCACGCTGCGGGAGGTCGGCCCCAACGCCTCGCTGCGGGCAGAGGTGGACCCCGACGAGATCCGCGCACTGAAGCAGCAGCCCGGCGGCGACATGACGCTCGGCGGGGTCGACCTGGCCGAGACCTTCCGCCGGCTGGACCTGGTCGACGAGTACCGGCTCTACGTCAACCCCGTCGTCGTCGGCCGCGGTCGACGGCTGTTCGAGACCGCCGACGAGCCGACCGACCTGGAGCTGGTGGAGAACCGGCGGTTCGGCAACGGTGTCGTCCTGCTGCGCTACGCCGTCCGGCGCCCGGCAGCCGGCCGGCCGCACCCGGGGAGGGCATCGTGACCGCCACCTACACCTTCGACGTCTTCTCCACCCTCGACGGCTTCGGCTCCTACGGCGAGGACGGCGACTGGGGCGGCTACTGGGGCAAGGAGGGCCCGGAGTTCCTCGACCACCGCCTCGCGCAGTACCGCGCGGAGCAGCGGCTGGTCCTCGGGGCCACCACCTTCCGGGAGTTCGTGCGGTTCCTGGACCCGGCCCAGGTCACCGACCCGCTGAACACCCGGATGCGGACCATGCCGACGACGGTCGTGTCGACGACGCTGCAGGGTCCCCTCGACTGGCCCGACGCGACCCTCGAGCACGGGGACGCCGTCGACGTCGTCGCCCGGCTCAAGGAGGAGTCCGACGTGCCGCTGCGCTCGCACGGCAGCCTGTCGGTGAACCGGGCGCTGATGGCCGCCGGCCTGGTCGACCGCGTCCAGGTGACGGTCTTCCCGGTGATCACCGGCCGGACCGGGACGGCGCCGGTCTTCGCGGGCGCGGCCGACTTCGACCTCGAGCTGCTCGGGAGCCGGACGTTCGACGGCCGCATCCAGGAGCTCGTCTACCGGCCCACCCTGCACGGCGGGGACACCGGTTAGGGCCGCACCACCCGGTAGTTGAGCAGCACGATCCCCGAGGGGAAGGGGCGGCACTCGATCAGCCGGAGCCTGGTGCTCGCCGTCATCGTGCCGAAGAAGGGCACGCCGTCCCCGAGGACGACGGGGACGACGGAGACGCCCAGCTCGTCGACGAGCCCGAGCTGCAGGAGCTGGGTGACCAGCCGCCCGCCGCCGAAGACGCAGATGTCCCTGCCGGGGTCGATCCGGGACCGCACGGTGTCGATCAGCCGGGTCAGGTCGCCGGCGTACGCGTGCGTGTTCCGGCCGGTCGGCAGGTCGGCGTCGTGGGTGACCACCCAGGTCGGCACGCCACCGACACCGGCGGTGCCCATCTCCCGGTACGTGTTCGCGCCGACGACGTAGGCCCCGGTGCGGGCCTCGGTCTCCGCGAAGCCGTAGTCCTCACCCGGGGCCATGGCGTCGTTGAGCCACGCGAGGTCCCCGGACCTCGACTGGATGAAGCCGTCCAGGCTGGCCGCCATCCCGGCGAAGACCGTCGCCATGCCGGACGAGCGTAGGGCGCGACCGCCCGCGGTCCCAGGCGCGGATCCGCCGCGCGGCCCCTCAGCCGGCCGTGTCGGCCTCCGCGGTGTAGGACCTGCCGGGCCAGTACGCCCACTCCTCGAAGTCCTCGACCCGGCCGTCGTCGGCGAAGCGCAGCACCCACAGGTCCCGGTACTCCTGCGGCGCCGGGGCGCCGTACCGCACCTCCAGCCGCACCACCGCGTCGCGCCCCTCGACGGCGACCGGCTCCGCGGCCACCGTGAACGTCCGGCCCTCGTCCTCCCGCCAGAACGCCCGGATCGCCGCGTGGCCGACCTCCGACGGCTCGTAGGGGGAGCGCCGGTACCGCGCGTCGTCGGTGAACAGCCGGGCGACCGCGGCCACGTCCCCCTCCCGCCACGCGCGCTCGTACCCGGCCACCCACTGCATCACGCCGGCGCGGTCCACCCGGCCACGCTGTCACGTCCGCCGGGCCCGCGGGGGTTCCCGCCGCCGTGCCGGTCGCGCGACGATCGCCTGGCCCCGGACCGCCGAGGAGGGCCCCGTGACCGACACCGCCACCGCGACGAGGACCGGGTACGCGCCGGTCGGCAGGCTGCGCATGTACTACGAGGTCCACGGGCCCACGGGGGAGCCGGCGGGCGGCCCGGTCCTCCTCCTGCACGGCGCGTACATGTCGGCCGGTGACCTCGGACCGCTGGTGGGCGCCCTGGCCACCACCCGGGAGGTCGTCGTCCCGGACCTGCAGGCCCACGGCCGGACGGCGGACGTGGACCGGCCGATCACCTACGAGGGCCTGGCCGACGACGCCGCGGGCCTCCTCGCGCACCTCGGCATCGAGCGGGCCGACGTCCTGGGCTACAGCATGGGCGGCGCCGCGGCGCTGCAGGTGGCCGTCCGTCACCCGGAGGTGGTCCGCACGCTGGTGGTCGTCTCGGCGTCGCACTCGAGCAGGGGGACGCAGCCGGAACTGCTCGAGATGATCCCGACCATCACCCCGGAGGTGTTCGCCGGGTCGCCGCTGGAGGCGGCCTACCGGGCCACCGCCCCGGACCCCGGCCACTTCCCGGTCCTCGTCCAGAAGCTGAAGACGCTCGACGAGACCCCCTTCGACTGGCCGGCCGAGGACATCCGGGGGATCACCGCGCCGACCCTGGTCGTCGCCGGGGACGCCGATGCCGTCCTGGCCGAGTCCGCGGTCGAGCTCTTCCGCCTCCTCGGCGGCGGCGCGATGGGCGACCTGGCCGGTCTCTCGCGGGCGCGCCTGGCGATCCTGCCGGGGACCACCCACTTCATGCCGCCGGGCAGCGGCGTGCTCGACCGCCTGGACTGGCTGCTGCCGATGGTGCTCGCCCGGTTCGACGACCCTCCCGCTGGGACGCCCTGACCCTCCCGGAGGGGTCAGTCGTGGACGAGCACCACCTCGTACTGCGACGCGGTCGGCGGGATGCCGGTGTCGAACTTGGCGTTGACGACGGCGAGCCGTCCCTCGTGCCGGATGGCGGTCGCCGGGGTCTGGAAGAGGTCGCTGGTGACGACCTCCACGACGGACCCGGACGCCAGGTCCGGGCTCAGCCGGACCTCGCTCACCCGGTTCGTGTTCTGCACCGCCCACAGCGAGTCGCGGTGCAGCTCGATGCCGTCCACGGACGGCACGCTCACCCCGGCGACGACCGCGCTGTCGCCCGTGGCGGGGTCCACCGTGTACAGCTCGCCGTTGGTCGAGTGCGCGACGACCAGCGTGCCGCCGTGGCGCGCGGCGTCGATGCCGTTGAGGTTGATCTCGCCGGCGGTGTCGGCCGCCGGCCCGTGCAGCGGGAGCGTGCGGAACGGCCCCGGCCGCCCGGAGGCGTCGATCGGCACGTGGTACAGCACGGCACGCCGGCTGTCGGTGAACCACGCGCCCGCCGGGGTGACGACGACGTCGTTGACCAGCGTGGTGAAGGCCGCCGGGGGCGCCGGCGACGGCGGCGCGAACTGGTACTCCGCGACCGTCTCCCCGGAGTGCAGGTCGTACACGTACGCCTGGCCGGTGCCGCCGCCGGCGACGTAGAGCAGGCCGTGCCGCAGGTCGGCGTCCATGCCGACCGCCCACCGGCCCTCCGGTGCGTCGATGAACAGCTCGGCGGTGCCCGCCTCGAGGTCGCCGCGGAAGACGTCGCCGGCGAACAGGTCGCCCGCGTAGAACGTGTCCCCTGCACCCGCCGCGATGCCCTCGGCCGAGGTGGCGCCCGGCAGGACGATCACCTCCGGCCAGGACGCCGCCGCGGGCGGGACGGTGGTGACGGTCAGGGCGACCACGCCGGTCACCAGCACCGCCGCTCGCAGGGAGCCGGTCGTCCTCCGCGTCGTCGGCACGGCAGCCTCCGGTGGGCGTCGTCGGTCGCACGGTCGTCCCCCGCCCGGTCCACGGTGCCCCGCCCGCGGCGGGCGGGACAGGGCCCAACGCCTCCGTACGGAGGCCGCGGTCAGGCGACGGTGGGTACGGCAGACGAGGGACCCGTCCGTCCTGGTCCCGGCGTCTCACGGCTCGCCGTGTGACGGGCCCGGCGCCTGGCCCTGGGCAGTCCCTCCACGACCAGTTCGTACGAGTTGCGCACCAGCCCGTCGACGAGGTCCCGCGTCACCGCGTCACCGGCACGGATGGTCAGCCGGTGCCGCTCGTCCACGGGGTGGCCGGGGACGAGCTCCTCGTACCGCTGCTGCAGCGCCCGGCTGGGCTCGGGCTCGCACGTCAGCGTCACGAGTGGTTCGCCGGGAGCCGAGCGGCGGACTCCATCGCGACCTCGAGCAGCCGCACGCCGTCCATGCCGTCCGGCTCCTCCTCGACCGCCGGGTCGGACCCGGGCGGGCGTCGTCGTCCCGGGACGGCCGTCGAGGACAGCCCTGCCCGAGCGTCGCACGGACCCGTGTCCTCGGCCTCGTCCGCCGTGCTCAGGCGACGGTGAGCAGCACGGCGCCGGCGGCGAACAGCGGCAGGGACACGAACAGGAAGACGCCCACGCCGGTCAGGACCCCACCGGGGGAGCCGTGGTCGTCGAGGTCGGGCCGCCGGCCGTGCTCGTACTCGTGGGCCCGCGTGAACACCGCGCCGCTGGTCAGCCCGATGAGGCCGGCCAGCACGAGCAGGACCAGCGCGAACCGCGACAGGAAGCTGCCGTCCCCGAGCAGGCTCCACAGCCCCGCGACGGCCAGAGCCACGACCGCCGCGAGCAGCACCGCGGCCAGCGCCTGGCGCAGGCCCCGGAGGACGACGCCCACGGGGTGACGGTAGCCCCGCCGGGCGTGACCGGGGTCCTCCCGCGACGCGGGCGTCCACCCGGGGCACGCGGGGTAGCCGGGCGGCGTGGACCTGCTCGCCCTGCCCCGCACCGTCACCGCGTCCGCGCTCGCCCTCGGGACGGCGGTGCGCGGCGCGCGCGTGTTCCACCCCCGGGGACGGGCGTCCGCCGGGACCGTGGTGACCGACGGCGGCGGCACCTGGGGTGCCCGGGTCCTCGACGAGGCGGGCACGTACGACGTCGTCGTCCGCGTCTCCCGCGGGGTCGGGCTGCCGGAGCCGCTGCCCGACGTCGTCGGCCTGGCGGTCCGCCTCCCGCTGCTCGGCCGGGGCGGGGCACCGCTGGACGTCCTGGTCAACACCTCCGGGGGCCTGCCCGGCCTGCGCCACCTGTTCCTGCCGGAGCCCCTCGGCCGGACGTGCTCCTCGGTCCTGCCGTACCGGACCGGCAGCGGCCGGCTGGTGGTGCTCGGGGCGCGCGACACGGGCGCCGGCTGGGACCTGCTGGCGGCACCGCTCGCCGGCGGCTGGAGGCGGTGGGGACGGCTGACCCTCGGCGCCGCCCTGCCGGACGCGGAGTCCGAGGCGCTGCGCTTCCGGCCGACGCTCGGGGCCGACGACCTCCAGCCGGTCGCGCTGTTCCGCGCCGTCCGCGACCTCTCCTACCGCGGGAGCCAGGCCCTCCGCCCCTGACGGCCGCGGCGCCGCTCAGCCGTCGACCGGCCGGCGGTGGCTCGGGCTGTCCGGGTTCAGGAGCGAGTGCTTGCGCCCGTAGGCGAAGTAGATGACCAGCCCGATGAGCAGCCAGACCCCGAAGCGGGCCCACGTCTCCCACGGCAGCTGCCAGATGAGGAACAGCGACGCGAGCACCCCGAAGGCCGGGACGACGGGCATGAGCGGCAACCGGAACGGCCGCGGGGTGTCCGGCCGGGTGTAGCGGAACAGGATGACCGCGACGCAGACCACGATGAACGCCGACAGGATGCCGATGTTCGTCAGGTCGGCGACGGCGCGGATCGGGAAGACGCCGGCGAGCACGGCCGACCCGACGCCGGCGATCCAGGTCACCCGCTGCGGCGTGCCGGTCCGGTCCACCTTCGCGAACCACGGGGGCAGCAGCCCGTCGCGGCTCATGGAGAACCAGACGCGGGTGACGCCGAGCAGGAAGGTCAGCATCACGGTCAGGATCGACAGCACGGCGAAGACGGAGATGACGCCGGCGACCACCGGCAGGCCCACGCTCTCGAAGGCCGAGGCGAAGCCGGCGGTCGGGTCGATGTCCCGGTAGTCCTGCATCCCGGTGAGCACCAGCGTCGCGGCGACGTAGAGCAGCATCGCGACGACCAGCGACAGGATGATCGCCTTCGGCATGTGCTCCTTGCCGTCGCGGGCCTCCTCGGCGGCGGTGCTCATGGCGTCGTAGCCGAAGACCGCGAAGAAGACGGTGGCCGCGCCGGTGAGCACCGGGCCGAAGCCGGACGGCAGGAAGGGGTCGTAGTTCCCCGCCTGGACGTAGAAGACGCCCAGCCCGATGATGCCGAGGATCAGCAGGATCTTGATCCCCACGGCGATCAACTCGAACCGGCCGAAGGTCTTCGTGCCGCGGCTGAGGATGAACGTGACGAGCAGGCAGATCACGACGGCGGGGACGTTGACGACGCCGCCCTCCTCGGCGGACGCGGTGAGCGACGTCGGCAGGGTGAGCCCGAGGTTGTCGAGCAGCTCGCCGAGGTAGCCGGAGATGCCGATGGCCACGACGGCGACGATGGCGATGTACTCCAGGAGCAGGTCCCAGCCGATGAACCAGCCGATGAGCTCGCCGAGGGCCACGTAGCCGTAGGTGTAGGCGGAGCCGGCCCGCGGGATCATGCCGGCGAACTCGGCGTAGGACAGCGCCGCCGCCGCCGACGCCAGGCCCGCGATCAGGAAGGCGATGAGCACGGCCGGCCCGACGGGCTCGTTGTCCGCGTCGCCGGCGGCCACGAGCCCCGCGAGGGAGAAGATCCCGACGCCGATGATGCCGCCGACCCCGATCGCGGTCAGCTGCCACAGCCCCAGGCTCTTGGCGAGCGCGCCGCCGGCGTTCCGTTCCTCGACGTCGTCCATCTGCTCGACCGGCAGGCGCCGCCAGACGGAGCGCTGGTCCCGAGTGCTCATGGGCGTCCCCTCGTCGCGGGCCCCGTGTGCGGCGAGCCTGCCCGCGTCCCGGCGGGTCGGCAAAGCGAGGGCGCGGCGCGGCGGCGCGGCGGGGCGTCGGCACGGCGGGGCGGCGGCGCGGCGGCACGGCGGCACGGCGGGGCCTTGTCGGCCGGGCGGCGGGGGAGCACCGTGGCGGGGAGCGACGCGGGAGGCACGATGCCGAAGCGACTGGTCGTGTGCTGCGACGGCACCTGGAACACCCCCGACCAGGTGGCCGAGGGCCGGCCGTGCCCGACGAACGTCACCAAGCTCGCCCTGGAGGTCGCCCCGGCCGGCGCCGACGGGCTGCGGCAGTGCGTCTTCTACCTGCGCGGGGTCGGCACCGCACGCGGTGAGCGGTACCGCGGCGGCGCGTTCGGCGTCGGCCTGTCCCGCGCCGTCAAGGACGCCTACCGGACGATCGTCGACAACTACGAGCCCGGTGACGAGCTGTGGTTCTTCGGGTTCAGCCGCGGCGCGTTCACCGCCCGCAGCACCGCCGGCTTCGTCCGCACCGCCGGCGTGCTGGAGCGCCGCCACGCCGGCCGGCTCGACGAGGCCTACGAGCTCTACCGGTGCCGGGAGGCCCATCCCCGCGGCACCGAGGCCGAGCTGTTCCGGCGGTCCTACTCCTACGAGCCCGACGTCCACTTCATCGGCGTCTGGGACACCGTGGGCGCGCTCGGGCTGCCGGTGCGCGGCCTGGGCTTCGTCAACCGGCGGTGGGCGTTCCACGACACGACGCTGAGCTCGAAGGTGCGCAACGCCTTCCAGGCGCTGGCCGTGGACGAGACCCGTCGCGCCTTCCGGCCCACGCTGTGGGAGCCGCACCGCGGCGACGCCCGCCCGGAGGGCCAGCGGCTGGAGCAGGTCTGGTTCTCCGGCGTGCACTGCGGCGTCGGCGGCGGCTACCGCGACACCTCGCTGTCCGACGTCGCGCTGCTGTGGATGGTCGACCGGGCCCGCGAGTGCGGCCTGGCGTTCCACCGCGACGCCTTCGCGCCGCCCCCGCCCGGCGGGGCCCCGGACGACAACCGCCCGCGCCCGGTGCCCGACCCGCTCGGCGAGCTGCGGGACTCCCGCACCGGCCTCTACCGGCTGCTGCCGCGGTACCACCGGCCGATCGGCGTCGGCCACCCGCGCACCGAGAGCCTGGCCTCGACCACCGTCCGCCGGTACCTGCAGGACGAGCGCTACCGCCCGCCCGGCGTCGCGTCGTTCCTCGCCCGTGGCGGCCCGCGCACCGAGGTCGACGCCGGCCGGCGGTCAGCCGGCGGCGGACGCCCGCTGCCACTCCCGCGGACTCGTCCCGAAGGCCTCGCGGAACCGGCGGGCGAAGTGGCTGGGGTCGGCGAAGCCGCAGGCGCGGGCGGTCGCGGCGATCGACCGCTGCCGACCGGCGGGTGAGGCCAGCCGGGCCCGCGCGGCCTCCAGCCGCCGCGCGATGACCTCCTGCTCGAGGCTGGCGCCCGCCGCGGCGAAGGCCTTGTAGAGCTGCCGGACCGAGACGCCGTGCGCCCGGGCCACGGCGGCCGGGGTGAGGCCGGGGTCGGTGAGGTGCCGGGCGACGTACGCCCGCACCCGGGTCACCAGCGTGTCCTCCCGCACCGGCGGCCCGAGCCGGTCGTCGCCGGCCGCGGACACGACCAGCGCGCGGACCAGCTCGACCGTGGCCGCCCCGAGCGCGGCCGCCCCCGGGTCGGCCGACAGCGCCGCGGCGTCGTCGGCGATCCGCTGCAGGTGCGCGCGCACCAGCCCGTGCAGCGCGCTGGCCCGCAGCCGCGGCGCCGCCCGGCGGACGACGTCGACCGGCAGGCCGAGCCGGTCGAGGGGGACCAGCAGCGCGCGGGACCCGCCGCCGGTCGCGCAGGCGAACCCGTAGGGCGCGCTCATGTCCACCAGCATCAGGTCCCCGTCCTCGACCAGCTGCTCGTGGCCCAGCTGGTCGAACTCGCCGCGGCCGCGGTGCTGGAAGGCCAGCGCGACCAGCGGGGCGTCGTCCCGGGCGACGTGCCGCCGGGTGCGGACCATGCGGAAGCGGGTCGCGTCGGTGGCCAGCAGCACCGCCGTCCCGTACGGGAACGCCTGCACCCGCGCCTGCACCGCCGCGGGGTCCTCGCGGTGCTCCACGCGGCAGGCCGCCGACGCCTCCTGCATCGCGGCGTGGAAGGCCTCGGCGCGGTCGGCGCGGGGGAGCGGGGTGGTGTCGAAGAGCAGCATCGCGCCGTCCCTGGGCCTCGGGCAGCAGACGTTCCCGTGGACGCCGAGCCTGGCAGAGCCGGGCTCCTCCCGGAACCCGCACGGATGCAGGCAGGGACCGCAGCCGTGCACGCAAAGACCGTTTGCCCGCCGGGTCCGCTGCCAGGCTCGCGCCGACCGGGCACCACCTCCGAGGGGAGCGACCGTGACCACGCCACCGGCACCCGGCACCACCGCACCGGACACCATCGTCCTGATCCACGGCTTCTGGGTGACCCCGCGCAGCTGGGAGGACTGGAAGGCGCACTACGAGCAGCGCGGCTTCCGCGTGCTCACCCCGACCTACCCCGGCTTCGAGGGCGAGGTCGAGGCGCTCAACGCCGACCCGACGCCGATCGCCGAGGTCACGCTGCCCGCGATCGTCGAGCACCTGTCCGCGCTCGTCCGCGGGCTGGACCGGCCGCCGGTCCTGATCGGCCACTCCGCCGGCGGCACGCTCGTGCAGCTGCTGCTCGACCGCGGTCTCGGCGCGGTCGGCGTGGTGCTCAACTCCGCGCCGACCGAGGGCGTGCGGGTGGTGCCGCTGTCGCAGCTGCGCTCCACCTGGACGGTGCTCAGGAACCCGGCCAACCGGCACCGCGCCGTCGGGCTGACCGAGGAGCAGTGGCACTACGCCTTCACCAACACGTTCCCCGAGGACGAGTCGCGGGCGCTGTACCGGCGGTACCACGTCCCGGCGTCGGGCCGGATCCTGTGGAACTCCGTGCTGGCCAACCTCATGCCCGGCCCGCAGGACGCGCACGTCGACTACGGCAACGAGGCCCGGCCGCCGCTGCTGTTCGTCTCCGGCGGCGAGGACCACATCATGCCGCCGGCCGTCCAGCGGTCGAACGCGGCGCACTACCGCGGCGACACCGTGACCGAGGTGCGCGAGTACCCCGGCTACCCCCACCTGCTGCCCGCCTCGCCGGGCTGGGAGGCGATCGCCGACGAGGTCCTCGACTGGGCGCTGGCGCACGCGACGGGACCGCGTCCGCAGGTCGCCGGCGCGCAGTGACGTGCGGCTGACGCACGTCGGCGGCCCGACGCTGCTGGTCGAGGTCGCCGGGCGCCGGCTGCTCACCGACCCCACCTTCGACCCGCCGGGACGCGCCTACGCCTTCGGCTGGGGCACCGGGTCGACCAAGACGGCGGGACCGGCGCTGGCACCGGCCGACGTGCTGCCGGTCGACGCCGTCCTGCTCAGCCACGACCACCACGCCGACAACCTCGACGACGCCGGCCGCGCCCTGCTCGCCGAGGTGCCGGTGGTGGTCACCACCGCGTCCGGCGCCCGCCGGCTGGGGGACGGCGCCCGCGGGCTGCGGGACTGGCAGACGACGGTCCTCGAGGCGCCGGGGCTCCCGCCGCTGGAGGTCACCGCCACGCCGGCGCGGCACGGGCCGCCGCTGAGCCGCCGGCTGGTCGGCGACGTCGTCGGGTTCGCCGTGCGGGAGGCCGGCGCGGACGGCGGGGTGCTGTGGATCTCCGGGGACACCGTGGCCTTCCCCGGGCTGCGGCGGGTCGCCGAGCGGCTGCGGGTCGACGTCGCGGTGCTGCACCTGGGCGGCGTGCGCTTCCCCGTCACCGGGCCGGTCCGGTACTCGATGACCGGCCGGGAGGCCGCCGCCGTGTGCCGGGCGACCGGGGCGCGGGTCGTCGTCCCCGTGCACCACGAGGGGTGGAGCCACTTCCGGCAGGGGCGGGAGGCGGCCGAGCGCGACCTGGCCGCCGCGCCGGAGGACGTCCGCCGGCGGTTCCGGTGGCTCGACCGGGGGGTGCCCACCGACGTCTGACCCGTTCCTGCTGGCCGGCGGGGGCTCCGGTGGCGATCATGGCGGGATGACGGTCACCGCGATGCCGGCACGGGCCCGCTGGGTGTGGGACGCACGCGACCGGACCCGCGCGGTCCGCGTCTCCGCCCACCCGGCGCAGGGCCTGGTCAACCTGAGCATCTGGCGCGACGACGCGTGCGTCGGCACCGTCAAGCTCCGGCCCGACGAGGTGGCCGGCCTGGTGTCCGGGCTGACCGAGGGCCTCGCCGAGCTCGCGGTGACGCCGCCGGCCGCCCCGGCCACGGTCACCGACCTGGAGACGCGGCTGGCCGCCGTCGAGTCGCGGCTCGAGGCCCCGCGCCCGCCCGCCGGCCGGCTGGCGCGGACCGTGCTGCGGCGCGTGCAGGACCGCCTGCTGCGCTGACCGGCTCACGCCCGCAGCGCGGCGTCCAGCGCGGCCACGAGCCGGCTCGTCCGGTTCCCGCCCGTAGGAGCGGCCGGGTAGCGCCGGAGCACCGCGACCAGGCCGGGCGTCGCCCGCTGCCGCGCCCGCTCGATCCACGCGGCTCCCACCGCCTCGTCGCCGCCGACGGCCAGCTCCGCCGCCCGTGCCGCGGACGCCGCCGCCCCCAGGACGTGCCGCACCTGCGTCGCCCGCGCCAGCGGGTGCAGGTACGCCGCGGCCGCCGCGGAGGCGGTCGCGCGCGCCGCCTCCCGCGCGGCCCCGGGCGGAGCCTCGGCCGCGGCCCGGTGCGCCGCCAGGGCGGTCGTCCGCTGCAGCACCGTCCGGGCGGCCCCATCGGCGAAGGCGTCCGCGGCCTCGACCGCCGCCCGCGGTCGCCCGTCGCCGGGGCGCTCGGCCTCGAACAGCGCCAGGACCTCCCGCGCGCACCCGGCCGCGTGGCGGGCCACCACGCGGAGGTCCTGCAGGCTCAGCTCGACCTCCCCGGACACCCGGGCAGGGTCGCAGACGACGACCCGGGTCCGGCGCCGTCCGTACATTCGAGGGGGTGACCGTCACCCCCGGCGTCTCCGTCGTCCTCGGCACCCGCTTCGCCACCGCGCTGCCGGAGATGGCCGTGCCCTGGCAGGCCGTCGAGACGCCCGCCCCTCGGCTGCTCGTGCTCAACGAGCCGCTGGCCGCGGAGCTCGGCCTGGACCCGGAAGAGCTGCGCGGGCCCGCCGGCGTCGGGCTGCTCACCGGCACCGTCGTGCCCGAGGGCGCGCGGCCGGTGGCGCAGGCCTACGCCGGCCACCAGTTCGGCTACTACAACCCGCGGCTGGGGGACGGGCGGGCGCTGCTGCTCGGCGAGCTCCCCGGCGCCGACGGCCGGCCGGTCGACCTGCACCTCAAGGGCTCGGGCGCCACGCCGTTCTCCCGCGGCGGCGACGGGCTGGCCGCCGTCGGGCCGATGCTGCGCGAGTACGTCGTCAGCGAGGCGATGCACGCCCTCGGCATCCCCACCACCCGCTCGCTCGCCGTCGTCGCCACCGGGCGTCCGGTGCGCCGGGAGACCCTGCTGCCCGGCGCCGTCCTCGCCCGGGTGGCCGCCAGCCACCTGCGGGTCGGCAGCGCGCAGTACGCCCGCGCCACCGGCGACGACGACCTGCTGCGCCGGCTCGCCGACGAGGCGATCGACCGGCACCACCCGGCCTCGGCGGACGCCGGCAACCGGTACCTCGCGCTCTACGAGGCGGTCGTCGCCGCGCAGGCGGACCTGGTGGCGCGCTGGATGCTCGTCGGCTTCGTGCACGGCGTGATGAACACCGACAACGTGACGCTGTCCGGCGAGACCATCGACTACGGGCCGTGCGCCTTCATGGAGGGCTACGACCCCGACACGTGGTTCAGCTCGGTCGACGAGGGCGGGCGCTATCGCTACGGCAACCAGCCGCTCGCCGCCGAGTGGGACCTCGCCCGGCTGGCCGAGGCGCTGCTGCCGCTGTTCGCCGACGAGCAGGAGCAGGCGGTCGCGCTCGCCGTCGAGGCGCTCGGCCGGTTCCGCCCGCGCTACGAGGCGGCGCTGCTGGCCGGTTGGCGGGCCAAGCTCGGCCTGCCCGCCGGGCTCGACGACGAGGTCGCCCGGGTCCTGGTCGACGACTGGCTCGCGCTGCTGCAGGCGAACCGGGTCGACCTGACCTCCTCGGCGCGGGCGCTGTCGGCGGCCGCGCGCGGTGACGCCGAGCCGGTCCGTGAGCTGGTCCTCGACCTCGCCGGGATCGACGCCTGGCTGGAGCGCTGGCGCGCGCTGGCTCCGGACGCGGACGCCATGGACCGGGTCAACCCCGTCTACGTGCCGCGCAACCACCTCGTCGAGGAGGCGCTGGCCGCGGCCACCGCCGGCGACACGGGCCCGGTCGAGCGACTGGTCGAGGTGGTCCGCCGGCCGTTCGACGAGCGGCCCGGGCTGGAGCGCTACGCCGCCCCCGGCCCCGGGGGACCGTTCGTCACGTTCTGCGGCACCTGACCGCGCCGGTCGGGCACCCCGGCGTCCTCCCGTCCCTTGCCCCGCCCGGCGGGGCGGGTGGATGGTGCGGCATGGCGTCCAAGAAGCGGTCCGGCCCCTCCGTCGAGGAGGCACCCAGGTCCACCGGCAAGGTCCCCACCGCGTACTACGAGGAGGAGATGGCCCGCCTCCAGGTGGAGCTGGTCAAGCAGCAGGAGTTCGTCCGCGCGCGGGGGCTGCGCGTCGTCGTCCTGTTCGAGGGCCGCGACGCGGCCGGCAAGGGCGGCGCGATCCAGCGGATCACCGAGTCGGTCAACCCGCGGGCCACCCGGGTGGTGGCGCTGCCGGCACCGACCGAGCGCGAGCGCGGGCAGTGGTACTTCCAGCGCTACGTGGAGCACCTGCCCACCCGCGGCGAGATGGTCCTGTTCGACCGGTCCTGGTACAACCGCGCCGGCGTCGAGCGGGTCATGGGCTTCTGCACCGACGAGGAGTACGAGGAGTTCCTCCGCTCCTGCCCCGAGTTCGAGCGGATGCTCGTCCGCAGCGGGATCACCGTGCTCAAGTACTGGTTCTCCGTCAGCGACACCGAGCAGGAGAAGCGCTTCCAGGCGCGGCTCCACGACCCGACCAAGCGCTGGAAGCTCAGCCCGATGGACCTCGAGGCGCGCAACCGCTGGGTCGAGTTCTCCAAGGCCAAGGACGCGATGTTCGCCGCGACCGACATCCCCGAGGCGCCGTGGTGGGTGGTCGAGGCCGACGTCAAGAAGCGCGCCCGCCTCAACGTGATCTCGCACCTGCTCACCCAGGTGCCCTACGAGGACCTCACCCCCGAGCCGCCGGAGCTGCCGCCGCGGCCGCCGGTCGACGAGGACTACGTGCGCCCGCCGCTGGACAGCCAGCGGTTCGTGCCCGACGTCGTCCCCTGACGGTCAGGGCAGGACCGGTGACCTGCACCCGCACCCGGTGCCCGCCCCGGAACCGGTAGGCGGTGGGGAACAGCGTGACGTCGCCGGCGAGGGTGCCGTCGTCGGCGACGTCGTCGGCCGGGACGGTGCGCGGGTCGAGCCGGGGATCCCGTCGACGACGTCGCGCCCGTCGGGCATCGACACGGGCAGGTCCCGCTCGGCGGTGTACGTGCCGGCGGTGGGGTGCAGCCCGGGCGCGACGTCCGCGGCCCGGGCACCCAGCCTGCCCAGGACGGTCATCGCCGGACGCCACCGACCGCTCCCGTGCCCCGGAGGGCGGATCAGAGGGTCCGCTCCGCGCGCTCCTTGAGCGCCCGGTTCATGGCCTCGAAGGCGGGCAGCGTGCCCCGCCGCAGCGACCGCGCCAGCAGCGGGACGAGCACACCGCGGAAGGTCTCCTCCTGGACCAGCCGGGTGCCCGGCCCCACGGGCTCGAGGCGGAAGACGTGCTCGCCGTCGAACAGGCCCGGGACGCCGAGCCTGCCGAGCCACCGCAGCTCGCGGGCCGGGTCGACCTCGAGCAGGCGCGGGCGGAAGCCCATCGCCCGTCCGCCCACCGGCTGCATCCGCAGCGACAGCCGGGCGCCGGGGACGACGTCGCCCTCGGCCCGGACGATGAACGGGTTCCACTCGGGATAGGCGCCCAGGTCGGTGAGCTCGGCCCACACCCGCTCGGGCGGAGCGTCGATCTCGATCGCGGTGGACAGCTGGGTCATCGCGCTGGGCTCCTCGGGTCGGCGTCGGCCCACCGTGGCCGACGTCGGCCGGCGCCGTCGAGGGCTCCCGCCGCGGGCTCGTCGTGGCCGGGTGGTCGCGGCGTGGTCTCGCCGTGGCCGCGGGACTGCGCGGACCCGCCCCGCCGACCTACGCTCGTCGCGCCGAGGGCCGGAGGCGGCCCGGAGGGGGCGGTGACCATGACGCGGAGCCCTGACTTCCTGCCCGTGCTGAGCCGGGGACGGCACCGCACGCCCGCGCGCGGCGCGTGCTTCCTCGAGTACACGGCCCTGCTGGCCGGTGAGCCGTTCAGCGACGCCCCGGCGTGCGTCGACGCCGAGCTCGCCGCCGTCCTGCGGCACGCCAACGACGTGCTCTCCGACGCCGACCGGCCGCGCCTGGTCCCGCTGCTGGGCCGGGCGATCGGTCTGGCCGTCCCCGCGGCGGCCGCGCGGCTGCGGAGGGAGGCGGCCCGGCGGTTCGCCGCGGCCGTCGGGTCGACGTTGTCGGTGGACGAGCGGCGGTTCGTGCGCACCGCGCACGTGGACCGGCTGTTCTGGTCGCTGATGTTCGAGCCGGTGCCGGTGAGCACGTCCGCGGCCTGGGTCGACCGCCTCGTCGAGCGGCTGGACCTGCTCCACGGCTGCTACGAGTCGGTGGTCGCGGAGCTCACCGCGCGACCCGCGCCCGCGGTGGGCTGACGGCGCGCGTGACGCTGCCGCCGGCCGTCGTCCGGGTGCGCGGGGAGGCCTCCGCCGACCACGCGCCCGACTGCGCGACGCTCGCCGTGCACGTCCGCGAGGTCTCCCCGGACGGCCGGGCCGCGGCGCTGGCGCTGGCGTCGGAGGTCGCCGCCGGCCTGCGCGCGGCGCTCGCCGGGGTCGCCGGGGTGCGGGCCGTGGTCCTGTCGCGCGTGTCGGTGCACGAGCGGTTCGTCTGGGACACCGGCACCGCCGAGCCGGCCGGCTGGGAGGCGACCGTGGCCGGCACCGTGCAGGCCGACGCCGGGGCCGTCCCGGAGCTGGCCGAGGTCGTGGCCGCGGCGGGTGCCGGGATCGGCGGCGTCTCCTGGGACCTCGACGACCCGGCCACCGCGCGCCGCGCCGTCCGCAGGGCCGCCGTCGCCGCCGCCCGCGAGGCCGCCACCGACCTCGCCGACGCGGTCGGCCGCCCGCTCGGGCCGCTTCTGGAGCTGGCCGACCCCGGGCTGTCCTCCGCGGTGCCTGGCGCTCCCGAGACCATGGCGGTCACGGCCCGCGGCGGCGGTCCCGCGCTGGAGCTGGACCCGCAGGACGTCGTCGTCCGCGCCGTCGTCGAGGCGACCTTCGCCCTGGGGGAGTGACCGTGGTCGTGCCATGATCGGCCGGTCGGCGCCGGACCCCGCCCGGGGACACCCGCCGGCCCCGACCCGCGAGACGGTCCGTCCCCGTGGCGCCGGCCCGGCGGTCCCCGCCGGCTCCCCGCTGCGGGTCGTCCCGTCCGCGCGAGGACCGACATGACCACGCAGCTCTCCCGCCCGGCGTCGCCCTGGCCGGGCTCGCGCCACGAGACCGAGCACCGCTGGGACCTCGACGACGTCGTCTCCCTGGCCGACGCCGCCGCCCGGGTCCGCGCACTGGCCGCCGAGCTCCGCGCCGCGCACGTCGCCGGCTGGACGCTGACCGAGCCCATGCGCGACGGCCACCTGCTCGCGAGCCGCCCGTCCCGGCGGCAGCGCGCCCACTCGTCCCCGGCGCCGGCGCCGGCGCCGGTGCCGCCGCCGGCGCCCGGCGTCGCCCCCGCCCTGCGCTGGCGGGTCCGGGTGGTCGACGAGCCGCCCGTCCCCGGCGACGAGGTGCTGTCCCTCGCCGCCGTCCCCGGCAGCCCCGTCGTGGCCCACAGCGGGGCAGGAGCGGTGCAGGTGGGCGGGCCGGACCTGCCGTCCGAGGTGCTCGCCGAGCTCACCCGCCAGGTGCCGGCGGCGGAGTTCGGCTCCCGGAGGTGGGCGGTCGTCGCGGCCCGGGTCGGTCCCGGCCGTGACCTGGTCGCCGAGGGCAGCGCCCTGCGGGTGCACGCCGTGGCCGGCGGTGTCCTCGTCCGGACGGTCGAGTCGCTGACCTTCCGGCACGCGGCCGACCGCGCTGCGACGCTGCCCGATGCGGCGGCCGCCTACGAGCGGCTGGCGAAGGCGGCGGAGGCGATGGCCGCGGCGGGTGGGCGGCTGACCGAGACCGACGACGGCCTGCTGCACGTCCGGTACGGCCGCTGACGTGGGCACGCGACAGGGCAGCCGGGCACCTCGGCAGGCAGTCGGCGGCTGCGGCGCCGCGGTGCGGTGGGGACGGGCGTCGGCTCGGCGTAGGTGCACGAGCCGACGCCCGCCGGCTCGGTCAGAACGGTGGCGGCTCGTCGTCCGGGTCGGCCGGTGACGGTGGGCCGGTGTCGGGCGGTGATCCGGGTC